>CAZLKK010000095.1:0-12449 GCA_964559995.1 uncultured Chloroflexaceae bacterium | reverse complement strand
GGCGTGACCCGTGGCTGCGGCGTGACCCGTGGCTGCGGCGTGACCCGTGGCTGCGCCGTGACCCGTGGCTGCGCCGTGACCCTGGATTGCCGCCGATGGAGTAGTCAATCATCGTCTCACGGCGAGGGTTGCTCTCGGTAGCTTCCTCTTCAACCCACACCCGCACCTTGCCCTCCATTGACACATCGCTGAGGTAGATGGTACCCGTGTAGGTGCCGTTCGCCTCGACCATCGTCACAATCTCCTCCGCATAGCCGTCTGTTGGGAAGAGGCGAGCACGCAGGTCTAGCCCGGTGGGGAGATTGCTCACGAGCAACGTAATAGTTGAAGAGTTGACGGGACTCATCTGAATAACCGGCTTCCATGTGGTGTCCTCTTCCAGATAGATATGGTCATCACCCTCTTCGATGATCTCACAGCCATAGTGGTAGCGGGTGCGGTCAAAAATGCATATCTGATCGCCAGGCGTTGCGCCATAGGCTATAATGCGGTTTTGCCCCCCAAGCGCACTGCCCAAGTCTATCGCGTAGTCATCCCGCAAGAGATAGGCACTGGCATCACTAGAACTAACCCCGCCATCCGCATAATCCAAGTAGAAGGTTGGGTCTTCTAGCGCGTTGGTTGGCGTGAGCGGTTCGAGTATCTCCACATAGGTAAAGTCAAATGGGACAAGCTGTGGTCCCTCATTAACTGCCGTTGGTTCCTTGAGCCACGGATACCACTTGCGAATCGTCTCCCACTCATCCCGTCCAAGCGTCTGGTTCGTCAGTGTTTGCTCACAGTTCTGCTGCCAGAAACTATCATCAGCAATAAACTCGGTGTTGTTGGGGTCAGTATAGATGTCCCCCATAGCACTTCCCTTGCATGTGTCTACTGAGACCAGGAAGTTGTTTTCATCTATCCCAATGTAGACATCATCCAAGAAGAAGAGATAGTGGCTCAGTTCGTGTGCCAAGATGATGGGCCAATCGTCACCTAGCGACTTACCGGGGGTGCCATAGCGGTTCCACGAAGAGCCTATGACCACCTGCCCTGGGTCGTAGGTGATATTGGGGTCATACGTTTCCAGCGTGGTCGTGAGGACAATCCCGCCCTGGTTGGCGTAGGGGCGCAGCCGGTTGTTTGCCTGTACCACTACGTTTGCCTCATCCCAGTTTTCGCTGCTTTGGGTAATGAGCACATTCCCCAAAGCGACCTGTCCATTGGTAAAGTCGTAGAGATAACGGGAAGCCTGTTTGACGTTGAACTCCAGCTGCTCCAAGTAGGAGGGGTTCGTGCTAGAATCCCATTCCAACGAGATATACAGATCAAAGAGCAGCAGTGGGTTGTCGGCAGAAACGTTGATAGTCTGGATACCCGGTCCCGTCACCTCATGGAGCTTGAGCGTGTCTGTTGTCGGGATGCCGTTGGTGTAGTAGAGCGTGTAGGTATCACTAATCACTGCCGGCATAAGCGCGAGCAGTTTGTCGCCATTGGCGATAGAGCCGCTCCCCTGGAGATACCCCTGGCTATCTGTCGTGAAGGGATAACCGCCTGCATTGGCAAAGAATGTCCCCCCGGATGATTTGCCTTCAGAGAGGCGATAGACCAGCGCATCTGGGACTGGTTGCGTATCGTGCATCACCCGCACCTGCGTACCCACCACCCGGAAGGGCGAGGTCTGTGCCGCAGCATAGGGACGCTGGAAGGGACCAGGGACGGCATTTCTTACGGTGGGGCTAGGGTAGACTTCAATACGGAAGACCACGTTGTCAGACCGCCCAAACACGCCACTGGCGAAGGTGTCCCAATTGTAGGTATGGGTGGCGTTGGAGACCAGGTTTGTGGTGATGGTGCCAGAGGCAGCTATAGCCGGTAGCCAACTCCCGCCGCCGTTGGTTGAGTAGAACGCCCGTACAAACCCGACATCATCCCCTTCTGCATCGTTAATCGTATATTCAATCGGGATAACCTGGTTGCTGAGAACTTGTGCCGTAGTATAGCCCGGTGCAGCCGGTGTGCTATCCGGGCGCGAGACTGTCACCGATGGCGGGGTGTTGGGCAGATACCTGCGCCCTACCAGACCATTCAGCGCGATGATGCTCTG
Organism: uncultured Chloroflexaceae bacterium; assembly: GCA_964559995.1. Classification (GTDB taxonomy): domain Bacteria; phylum Chloroflexota; class Chloroflexia; order Chloroflexales; family Chloroflexaceae; genus JAAUSY01. The sequence continues at coordinate 10,363 of CAZLKK010000095.1, read as the reverse complement.
TTGCCAGTCGTTACTAGCAGCAAAATCCAGATCGCCATCATTATCAATGTCGCCCACCGAGATACCAAAGGTCGTATCTGGGTCATACCCAAGCGGGCGGCTTGCGGCAAATGTACCTGTCCCATCATTGACATACAGCACGTTTTGCTCGGAATCATTGCCTGTGACAATATCATTGTCGCCATCTTGGTCGGCATCAGCAATCGCAATACTGTAGGTAGCATCTGAACCAGGACCAAAACAGCGCACCTGCTCGGTATTCTCGCAGCGCACTATGCCACTGGCAAACGTCCCAGAACCATCATTGAGGTAGACAACGTTTTGCTCACTCTCGTTGCCTACGACAATATCGAGGTCATTGTCGCCGTCTATATCCCCCAACGCCAGCGATTCTGTCCAATCATAGCCGGTGCCAAACTCAGCGGCATTGTCCACGGTGAAGTTGCCAGAGCCATCGTTGATGTAGATGATGTTGGTATCACCAGACATACCAAACACCGCATCTAGGTCTGTATCACCATCTATATCACCAAGTGCCACGCTGGTAATTGGAATATCCCAGGATTGGAAGGATTGGATAGTCGTGCTTGTAGAAAAATCCCCCTTCCCATTATTGAAAAAGACCATATGATGGGATTCATACAGGGGTATGCCGTATTCATCTGTCTGTTCGTTGCCTTCGGCATCTTTCAGCGTGGTGAGTTTAGTCCCCGCAACTATATCCAGGTCGCCATCGTTGTCTATATCACCGGTTGCCATGCGTACAATGGTGCCCGACTCGCCGCCGGCAAAGAGGAGCCGCTGACCAGCAGCAGAGAAAGCCTCCCCATTTTCGTCTAGGTTGCCTGGGTTGAGATAGACAGCATCGGCACCCGAATCAGTAACGATGGTGCCATCCTCAACATCAATATAGCTCTCACCTTCAAGGTCATTTCTGCCGCCAGCGGTGATGACATCGAGGTCGGTATCACCGTCTACGTCTGCAATAACAATACTCGCCGTTGGCATACCGTCTTCAATATATAGGCGATCTTCTGCTAAGAACGCGCCGTTTTGGTCATTCAGGTGGATAGAGCTATACTCCCCACTGGAGATGAGGTCGAGGTAACTATCCCCGTTGATGTCTGCCATAATGGTAGACTTTATACCGTCATATTCACTGCCAAAGGTGCGCGTTGAGGGGCTTTTGCCTGGGAGGAAGTCTTCTTTTTCGCTGAGATAGATTTTCCCCTGCTCATACCACCGCCCAACGACTATATCCGTCAAGTTATCGCCGTTTAAATCGCCAATAGCGATGCTCAAGGTAGCCCCATCGTAGGAACCAAAGTACCGTGCTTTGCTAAAGGCTCCTGTCGCATTTTTCCTGGAAATAGAGTCTGGCTCATACTCATTACCAATAGCAATGGCATCTACAACACCATCTTTATTCTGATGTAGGGCAAGGCTTGTGGTGGCATCGGAGCCAGAGCCAAACGTGCGAGTGGTTGTCGCCCCATTACTACTATTGGCAAAATTCCCGCTCCCATCATTCAGGTAGATGACGTTTTGCTGGTAGTAGTTGCCCGTGATGATGTCCAAATGTCCATCACCATTGACCTCACCCATAGCCACTGCCATCGTGTCATCGCTGCCTGTCCCAAACGTGCGTGTTTCAGCAAAGGTGCCATCACCTTGTAGGTTCAGGTAGAGTTTGTTGGTGATAATCGCATCTTCCTCGCCGGCGACCACGCTTGAATTACCAACGATGATGTCTGCCAAGCCATTGCCATCTACATCACCAGCAGCAATGCTTGCCGTGGCTCCATTTTCTGCCCCAAAGGAAATTACCTGAAACGTTGGGGGAGTGGGGTTTTTGGGGTCAGGCGGAAATGGAGTTGTCGTATTGAGGTAGAGCTTGTTTTGCTGCGTGACATTACCAATGATCAGGTCTGGTTTGTTGTCATTGTTGACATCAGCTATCGCTACCGAAGAAGTCGCATCCTCAGCCAGTGTGCTGTCAGTGCCAAGCGCAAACGGATCAGAGAACTTGCCATCACCCAGGTTAAAGTAGAGGTAGTTCTGCTCATCCATATTTCCTTCCAAGATGTCTGGTTTCCCATCACCATTGACATCACCCACGGCGAGGCTGTACGTATACTGCTCATCACCAAAGGGGAACATCCGATTCATAGACCCTTTGCCATCATTTAGGTAGACAACATTTGCCTCTTCCTCCAGACCAACTACAAGGTCCAGGTGGCTATCCCCATTCATATCGGTGAGGATGACGCTGGTAGCTTCTGACCAGTCCGATCCAAAGGTGCGCTCAAAATCACCAGGACTCGTCACGATACCATCGCCACTGTTCAGATAGACGGCACTGCCGGTATCATTCACGACGATGATGTCTAGTGCGCCATCAGCATTGACATCTCCCACCGCGATGGCTTGGGTGGTGCCAGATGAGCCACCAAAGGAGCGTTGCTGTCTGAACCGCCCGGCTTCGTCGCTAAAGTAGACCGTATCTTCCCGCCGGTAGTTGCCCATCACGAGGTCAAGGTTGCCGTCGCCGTTGAAGTCTGCAAGCGCAACGCTCGTTGTGGGGTCTGCCCGCCCTTCAAGCGGGCTTTCTTGGTATGATGCACTTTGTCCCTGTTGGGATTGCAGGTAGACCTTGTTTGCCCCATAGTGATTGGCTGTGGCGACATCTAGCTTGCCGTCATTATCTATATCACCAACGGCAACATCATAGGTATTGGTAGGAGGATGCTCCCCAAACGAGACCTGCTCGCCAGTATCTTGAAAGTAAAAAGCATCAGTAGCAAACTTGCCCGTGCCATCATTCAAATACACCACTTTGGGATTGGTGTATTCGGCAATGTCTGGGTCTATGCCGGTATCATCTTCCTTGCGCTGGACTGTCCCCACTACAATGTCGAGTGAGCCATCGTTGTTCATATCTCCCAGGGCAACGGTATAGGAACCCTGGAGCTTGACCCCAAAAGGTCTCCCGGTGGAAAGTCCACCAGCACCATCGTTGTAGTAGATGATTTGTGTGGGAGCAATAGTGCTTGGGTCAGGGGAAACACCAGAGGCTGCATCTGGTGGTTTGCGGGTATTGATGACCACTAGGTCCAGCGCACTGTCGTTGTTGAGATCGCCCAGGGCAATACTCTGGGTCATGCCCTGTTCCTCACCAAAGTATACCGCATCGGAAAAATGCCCACTGCCATCATTGTAATAGAGGACATTTTGTGTGGATATATCGGAGGTATCCCCTTGCATCATATACTCAGGCAGTGAGATACCCGCAACAATATCCAAGTCGCCATCGTTGTCCATATCCCCCACGGCAATACTGCGGGTATACTCTCCCCCACTGCCAAAGCAGCGGATTTCCGCGGTATCTTGGCAGACTTCCCCTATGGGGTCTACGCCAAAGTTGCCCGCGCCGTCATTGAGATAGACTACATCTTGTCCATCAGTCCCCGTTACGATGTCGAGGTCGCCGTCATTGTCTATATCCCCCACGGCTACAGCCAACGCGGAGGGGTCGGTGCGCCCAAAAGCGCGGCGGGTGGTGAAGGTGGGGTTTTCGGCGTGTACTACCGGCGGTGGGGGGATAATCGGGACGAGGGTAACACAGAGGGTAAGAATAAGCACAATGTGGGTAAACGAACGAGATAAACGAACGATCTGACGTTGCGAACTATTCACCGAAGAAGGTGTCCCTTTCATGATAGCATGTCCTTTCTGGTTTCTTGACTTAGGTACATAAGCATCTTTGTTCTGTACATGTTGTCGAGTTGGTTGCCTACACGAATATCTTGCCGATGGATGAGGTTATGTGGGTTTGCTCTCCTGTGAAGTATAGCAAGGAGATGTGAAGATGCTGTAGAGATAGGGTAAAAACGTTATGAAGCCAAGAGCAAAGAGGCACTAGAGAGTACAGGGTAGCGACCCACAAGGATAGATAGTTCTATTGTACCACTGTCCAAAGAGACTTTTCAAATAGGGGTGGCAGATTCTTGCTTGCACGGGGGCAAATGAGATTTTGCCATAACCCTGGTTTCCAGAATTTGCCCGTGTCATCTCCTCGTCATCTCCCCGTCATCATACTGTATGGTAGGCTTCATTCCCCTTTGCAAAGCCCCATGATAGCATGAATACAAAGCCAAACATAACGAGATAATACTCGTTATGACAACAGAAAACCAACCAAATAACTAACCAATGGAGGCAAAGCCATGTATATCGTCCCTTTAGACCCAATGAGCGAAACCCATACCCACATGCTTCTCTCAATGATCATCCACAGCGAGCTAGATTATGGCGAGCTAGATAGCGATGCTCGCCTTGTCACATGGCAAAAACACCAGGGCGTGTGGGGAATAGCCGTCAATGAGCAGGGGAGTGCTATGGGGATTGCCTGTGTCGTCCACCTCAGCGACACCGGCGATGATGCGCTCCTGTGGCTAGAGGTGCTGCCAACCTATCGCCGCCGTGGGGTGGGGCAGGCATTGCTCCGGTGGGTATACCGCCAGATACAGCACCCGCTGGTCATCCACAGTACCCCAAGTGCCGTCCCCTTCTACAAGCATATCGGGGTTGCCTGCTGCTAAAAGCATGGGGGAGATTCTAGCGTATGGGCTTACGACTTATCCCCCGGTTGGCGTGGCACAAACAGCCACGACACGAGTATACCAAACTCATACAGCAGGTACATTGGGATAGCCAGCAGCAGCATATTGAAAGGATCACCCGTAGGGGTAACAACCGCAGCAATAATCATGACGACAACTAGCGAGTAGCGGCGGTAGGAGCGCAGTTGCTTTGCCGTCACCAAACCCAAGCGTACCAACAGGTACATAAACACCGGGAGTTCAAACACGATACCATTCACCAACACAAGCAGGCTTACCGTGCGGAGAAAATCGGCAAGCGCAGGCTGATTGGCGATAAGCTCTGTATTGCCAAAGCCTATCAAAAAGCGAATGGCTACCGGCACCGTCACAAACCACCCAAAACCAATGCCAAAGAGGAAAAAGATCGTGATAGCAGGCAACGATAAACTCAAGAGCCGTCTTTCCTTATCCTCTTCAAGCGCAGGATAGATAAAAGCGACCACCTGATAGATGATCATTGGCATAGCAATGATGATTCCCACAACCAGCGCAACCAGCATATAACTGGTGAACACCTCGGCAGTCCCCACCGCTTGAAGGGGGGGGTAGGGGTTGTCCATAGGGGCAAAGGAGATGATGATCTTCTCCACCAACCGCGCTGGTCCTAGCACGAGAAACAACCCAACCAACATTCCCATACCAATGCTGATAGCAACGCGAGCCAACCTATCCCGCAGCTCTATCAGGTGGGGTTTGAAGAGATGAAACAAGGTTGAACCTTCGGTATGGGGAGGTTGCTTGTGCTGTTCGTTGGGTGGTTTTGTCTGGTTAGTCATGGGCTACGTTGGTATGATGAGTATGCGCTTGGCTCCTATGGGACGGCGGTTTCCATTCAGGCGAGAGATACCCACGCTCTTGGAGCTGTTGCTGGAGTGCATGCACATCTGCCATGAGCGTCTCTATCTGGAGGCGTGGGTTCCATTCCCCATCCAGCAAACCAGTATGACGAAGTTGGGCATTGAGGCTATGAAGTTCGGTGTAGAGCGTCTGGATTTGCGCTTGCAGGAGCGGCACATCCGGGTCGTGGGCAATGGCAGTACTGGCAACACTGGATGGTTGTTGGGCAAGCGGTGTTGGCTGCCCCATTTGTGTTGGGCTATCTGGTGCGCTATCTGGTGCGCTATCTGGTGCGCTATCTGGTGCGCTATCTGATGTACTAGCTATCGGTTCATCCGATGTCCCATTGTGCTGTGTGGTTGCTTGTGAAACCTCTCGGTTAGGTTGCGCTTCACCGAGACGATTCGGTTGGTGTTGTGGTGCTTGGTTGGGACGTTTGCTGGTCGGGACAGGGGTTGGACGTTCTTGTTGGCTGGCGTGGCGGGTGGGGTCTACCGCAAGGTTACTGAGATGCTGCTGTATAGACTGACTTTCACTTTGGAGTGCCTGGACATTTTGTTGCAACCTTTGCTGTGCTTGGATAAGCTCATCTCGCACTTCTTTAATTTCGTGCTCAAAGTCTTGACGAAGGGACGTAAACATCTGGACTTCAGGCGATGACTGTTGCCATGCCATGAGCCGGGCGATCATCTGTCCTAGCGAGCGAGCGATTTCTGGCAACCGTTCTGGACCAATGATAAGCAGTCCAAGAATGAGCAGAAAAAGCAGTTCACCTGCGCCAATACCAAAAAAATTCATGGCTATACACCAGCATTGACAGGGTATGTCAATGCTGGTTCCTCATCACATCATATGAGCAATTGCCAGCAAGTTGCCTTAGCTGGCAGATTTTTCATTGAGGTACCGGATGGCATCGCTGACAGACTCCAACTTTTCAGCATCCTCATCGGGAATTTCCACACCAAACTCCTCTTCAAGCGACATCATCAACTCTACGAGGTCAAGCGAATCTGCATCAAGATCACCAGCAAAGGTTGCTTCGGGGACAACTTTTGCTTCATCTACCCCAAGCTGTTCAGCAATAATCTTTCGCAGACGTTCTTCCATTGAAGCCATTGTACATACCACCTTTCATTCATTCACTTGAAAATACATAAAAATAAAGAAAATCCTTATTTTGGCACTTTAGCGGGTTCGCTTTGGCGCATCGTTCAGATCAACCCCGGTAACCTTTCAAGACGAGGGGCACAGGCTTGGTTCCCCCTGGGGTATGGTGTTCTGCTTTTTTACAGCATCTTGAACGGGTCTTGAAACTGGCAAAAAAAGAACCTGGGACACACATGCGCTACCCATAGCGATTGGCTACTGTCCCAAGTACTCCATTCACAAAGCGACTGGAGTTGTCGCTTCCATAATATTTGGCAAGTTCTACAGCTTCGTTAATCACCGCTTTTGCTGGAGTCTGTTCTACATGGTCTATGGTCAGTTCAAAAAGCGCAATGCGGAGAACAGCTTTATCTACTCCTGGCATTTGGTCAACGGGCCAATTTGGAGCTGCCTCTTCAATCATATGGTCCAGTTGGAAGCGATGTTCCCATACCCCCATGACGAGGTAACGGAGAAACTTTTTGCTTTCCATTGGTAACAACTCTTCTTGAAGCCGCCGCTCTAGGACTATATCTAGGGCGTGGTCAGTAGCAGCCACCTCAAAGAGTATTTGGAGAGCCGCAGCCCGAACACGGTGACGCTGACCTGTCACACCCTACCCCTTTTCGCTATTTTCATGGCAACGCTGTTAAGACTGGGCTTTCTTACGTTGCAACAATTCGGTAACATACCCGGTGGAGATAGCTCCAGCCCGAAACAATGGGTCGTCGAGCAGGGCAAGATGAAACGGTATCGTTGTCTTAATTCCCGTAATAATACACTCATGCAATGCTCGGTGCATACGATCAAGGGCTTCTTCCCGACTCTCTGCCCATGTCACAACCTTTGCCAGCAGCGAATCATAGGCTGTTGGCAGGATGTACCCTGAGTACAAATGCGAATCTATCCGTACTCCTGGTCCCCCTGGGGGAAGAAAGAACTCGACCTCGCCGGCTATCGGCAGAAAATCCCTTTCTGGGTCTTCTGCATTGATGCGACATTCAACAGCATGCCCGCGTATTCTAACGTCTTTCTGCTCCATCGTCAAGCGTTCGCCTGCGGCTATGCGTATTTGCCATTTTACCAGATCAACCCCAGTGACGCTTTCGGTAATGGGGTGTTCCACTTGGATACGGGTATTCATCTCGATAAAGTAGAAGTTGCCTTCGGTATCCAACAGAAACTCAAATGTCCCGGCATTGATGTAGCCGATGGCTTGTGCGCCACGGATAGCTGCTGCTCCCATCTGTTGGCGCATATCTTCGGTCACTGCCAGCGAGGGAGCTTCTTCCAAGATTTTCTGGTAGCGACGCTGCACAGAGCAATCGCGCTCGCCGAGGTGTATCACATTACCGTAACTATCGGCAAGCACCTGGACCTCAATGTGGCGAACGTTGGACATAAACTTCTCCATAATGAGATCGCCCCGTCCAAACGCCGATTCTGCTTCGCCACGGGCGGTAGGATAGGCTTTGATGAGGTCGCTTTCCTGGTATGCCACACGCATACCGCGCCCTCCCCCACCAGCACTCGGCTTGAGCAGCACAGGATAGCCGATGGTCCGGGCTAATTCTACGGCTTCATCCACATTGCGTAGCTCACCATCTGAGCCAGGGACTACTGGCACCCCTGCATCCTGCATGGTCTTGCGTCCTGTGGGCTTATCGCCCATCAAGCGTACCGTCTCGGCAAGTGGGCCAATGAAGGTGAGCTTACATTCTGTACACATCTCGGCAAAGTAGCTATTTTCAGAAAGGAAGCCATAGCCGGGATGGATGGCATCACAGCCGGTAATGAGAGCTGCGCTAATCAAGGCGGGGGGGTGCAGATAGGAGCGGGCGGGTATGGCGGGACCAATACAGACGGCTTCGTCTGCCAACCGCACTGCCAGCGAGTCACGGTCTGCCTCGCTATAGGCAACAACGGTGCGTACTCCTAGCTCAGAGCACGCCCGGATTACCCGAACTGCTATTTCCCCCCGATTGGCTACCAATATTTTGCTAAACATCTTGTGAACTTTGCTCCGCAATGGAATGGAATAGGATATGGAATAGGATAATGAACTTAGGAAGGGTAGGTACTAACGTTCTGCCATATCAAAAAGCGTTTGCCCATCAATGAGCAGAATATTCTGTCGTCCTTTTGCCGATTTGTAGACATCGGGGGTAAATTCGGTTGAGGTAATAACGACCCCTTTTGGAATGTCCTGTTGGCGCATGTCCTGGACTAGCGTTTCTACCGTCCCAGAGCGCACTTTGTCTGCCACAGATAACCGCATCAGGTAGGTTTCCTCTTTGTAGGTAAAGAGCACATCGAGATGCTTGTCTTTGTCCAGAAACCGGTAATCTTTGTAGGTAAATCCATACTTCACATAGAGATTACGTACGTAGCCCCCAAGCTGTGGCAGCGATAGCCCACGCAAGTCTTCAAGCGTGCGGACGGTACCTGGCTTATCCAGGTTGCCCCCGCGTGTCGCAACTTCCGCCTCTAGGTCTTTACGGCGACGTTCATTCTGATGGGCAATGACGGTCCCAAGCGCGGGAAAGGGTATCATGGCAAAGAGGGAAAAGCTAATATAAAAGGTAATCAGTTGCTCTGGACTAGAAATAACGGGAGGGGCATCAGGTGTGATAGCCAACTCTGGCATAGCCACAACGCCAGTTTGACCAAGCATCCCATAGATGACCACAAAGAGTAAGCCAAACGTAAAGCCGGTGACTCCCAAAAGTAGTCCATGCAGCAGGATATGGTTTTTTACTCTTCCGCCGAGAAACAAGCCTGCCGATACCGGCACGATACCAGCGAGAAACTGTATCCAACCTTGTGCAGCAAAGAGCGAGCACCAACCAACTGCCATAATAACTGCGGTAGCCAGCACCAATCGCCATTGGACATCGCTCCATGTAATCGCTTGCCAACGTGCTAACAACGATGGGCGTTTCGCGTGTTTTGGTCGTTTTTCTTCTGTAATTTCTTGTTGCTTATCTTCCTGCACATCAACACTCATGACAATTTCTACTACTTTCTATTTGCTAGGTTTAGCTGCCGTCGTGGGGCATTGTCGTTCTTGTTGCCGCTGGAGAGCTTCTGTCTCTGTGGTATGTTCCAGCAGTTCCTCGACTGCTTCGCGGAGTTTGCCTATATCGGCAAAGGAGCGATAGACCGAGGCGAAGCGAATATAGGCGACAGCATCCATATCTCGTAATCGTGCCATCACCTCATCCCCAATGGTGGTTGATGGGACTTCGTGTCCATCTTGGACCATAAGGATGGCTTCAATGTCATTGACGAGTTGCTCAAGACGTTGGGCTGCCACAGGGCGACGATAGCATGCCGTTCGCACACCCGACATGAGTTTTTCCCGACTATATGGCTCTCGTTCGCCGTTGCGTTTGACCACGGCGAGGGTGAGTTCCACATATTCATAGGTAGTAAAACGCCGTTGACAGGATCGGCACTTGCGCCGTCGGCGTATCGTCTCTCCGACATTGATCTTTCTGGTATCTACTACGTCGGTATCGGAATTGTGACAGAAAGGACACCGCATGGCTACCCTTGCTTTCCACCCCAGCATTTTGCATCTCTTGTGCATTATAACATAGCACAGGGTTGTTCCGGGCAGCCCCCATCCCCTCGCCCCGCGTCCCACCGAGAGGAGAAGAGAGACCGTACATCTCCCCCTCGCCCTGGGATGGGAGCAGGAGCAGGGGGAGCGG
>CAZLKK010000094.1:11507-12484 GCA_964559995.1 uncultured Chloroflexaceae bacterium | reverse complement strand
AGACGCAGAGGAATCGGGCAAAATGGGGCTATGCAGGTCATCTTGACCGGAAATCATGCCCGGTATCTGTGGGCATCTATGGGCATCTATGGGTTATTCCTGCCCGGAATGTCCCGGTATATCGTCTACCCGCGTAGTGGGGGCAAGGGGCAAGGGGGGAAGTTGCTTGGTGGGACAGATGGGGAGAGGGATGGGGGGAGAAGAGAAACGGGATTATCCCCACATATCCTATATGAGCGGTTCTATGGCGACCACGATTTGCTCAAACTGGAAATCCCACACATACTGGTTGATAAGCTCTGCCAGCGCATGATACTCCTCGTGGATTTGCCCCGTGAGCTCCTCTACAAGAAACACATTACCAAGTACCGCCGCATAGTGTAGTTCTTTGAGCCACCAAGCAGGGAGTACCTGCAAAGATTCTGTAGGCAGTGGGGGGAGTGGTGTATTATGACGACCAGAAGCACTCTCTATCGACGATTTCTGTTGTTGAGCATCCTCGTACACAAAGCGTACCGCTAAGTAATCGCGTAACACCTGATAGATGTCTTCCGTGGTAAAGGGCTTGCGGATACACGCATCACAACCAGCATCCAACATATTCCGTTGGTCTTCCTCAAAGGTCGCAGCGGTGAGGGCAATAATGTAGGGAGCAGCAAGGGAACTTGTGGCTTGCTTGAGCCGTATCTGGCGGGTCGCCTCGTAGCCATCCATGACCGGCATACGCATATCCATAAAGATTAGCTGCGGGTGCCATGTTTCCCACTGTTCCACAGCTTTTTTGCCATTCATAGCCACAAGTACCTCAAACCCTAGTCGTTCCAAGATGTGCAACAAGAGCAACCGGTTGTGGTCTCTATCTTCCACAATGAGAATACGCCAGTGTGGTTGATGATTGGCAATTCCCGTAATCTTTGCCATAGTCGATCGCGGATACTCCATATCTCTAAATGTACCCGTATATTTAGCTAATTCCT
>CAZLKK010000094.1:0-11497 GCA_964559995.1 uncultured Chloroflexaceae bacterium | reverse complement strand
ACCCGATCAGGGGAAATAACCTGAACCGGGATGGAAAAAGAGAACGTCGAGCCATGCCCCGGCTGGCTTTGCATGGTGATGCTTCCCCCCATCATCTGCACATAGTGGTTGCAGATAGACAAGCCAAGCCCTGTCCCTTCTTGCTTTGCTATCCCCGTAGCCGTTTGGGTAAAGGCATCAAACAGGGTTGATTGCTCCTCCTCCACAATGCCAGGTCCAGTATCCTGCACATGAAAATGCAGCAGCACAACGGAGTCTGGGGGGAGAGGTTCAGACATATCACTTGTCACCTGCAAGGTAACACTTCCCTTATCCGTAAACTTGATAGCATTGCCCAACAAGTTGATCAATATTTGACGAAGTTTGCTCTCATCCACAAAGATATAGCCGGGCGTGTAGGCAGACTTGCTCAGTGAGAGAGATACCCCCTTCTTTTCAGCCCGTAGCTGAAACATGGCTATGAGATCATGCAGCAGCACATTGAGCGTACATTCCTTTTCCGTGAGCTTGGCTCGCCCCGCCTCAATTTTGGACATTTCCAAAATGTCGTTTATCAGTGCCAGCAGGTGCTCGCCGCTGCGCTCAATAATCTGCAAACTTTCCTGCTGTTCATATGGTACATCCCCATCTTGCACAAGGAGCTGCGTGAAGCCAAGTATGGCATTAAGCGGTGTGCGGAGTTCGTGGCTCATATTGGCAAGAAAGGTGCTCTTGGCACGATTGGCAGCTTCAGCCGCTTCTTTGGCGCGTTGGAGTTCCTGTTCGTCCTGTTTGCGCTTCGTTATATCCGTGATAACCCCACCGATAGCGTAGACTTCGTTTTGGTCGTTCAGGAGCGGAAATTTCATCAGTAGGTGGGTATAGGAGTTGTCATGATGTTGGTAGCTCTGTTCAAATGCTATGGCTGTTTTTGCAGCTATCACCTGTCGGTCTTCCTCCCGCCACCGCTCGACATGCTCCGCTGCTACCAGTTCATCACCCGTTTTGCCAATGATCTCTTCTGGCGCAAGCCCAAACAAGTTTGCTCCACTCCGGTTGATCAGCATATAGCGACCATCTAGGTCATACACAAAGATAAACGCAGGCGAATGTTCCAATACTGTATGCAGCAAGGCTTGACTTTCGCGGAGCGCAGCAGTACGTTCTTGCACCCGTTGCTCAAGTTGCCTATTGGCTGCTTGTAGCGCAGCTTCACTTTGGCGTAGGGCATCCTCTGCCTGCTTCCGTTCGGTGATGTCTTGGGCATAGGCATAGAGGTATTCCTGCTCACCAGCGATGATAAAGCTCAAGGAGACTTCAACGGGAAATGTTCGCCCATCTTTGGTTCGGTGAATTGTCTCGTGGCGGAATGTATGCTCTTGCCTCCCTTCCCAACATTGATTCCATTCCTCTGGGGTCAGCTGGGCATCTATATCCCACACCTTCATCGTGAGGAGTTCGTCACGGGTGTAGCCTAGTTTGCGGCATGCAGCATCATTTACATAAACAAACTGACCATCATGCTGCGCCCAGAAGATACCATCCCCCGCTTGATCCAGCGCAAACTGGGCTAACCGCAGGTTTGCCGTCTGCTCTGCGACCCGTTGCTCAAGTTGGGTATTTACCTGTTGGAGGGCGGCTTCGCTTTGCCGCAGGGCGAGCTCTACCCGCTGCCGTTCGGTTATCTCCTGCTGCAAACGGGTATTGTTCTCTACCAGCTCTTGTTGCATCCTTTGCAGCGCAAGGTGGGTAGCAATCCGTGCTTGTATCTCTTCCCGCTGAAAGGGTTTGGTGATGAAGTCTACCCCCCCCAAGCGAAACCCTTTGACCTTGCTTTGTACATGGTCAAGCGCACTGATGAAGATGACAGGCTTGTCGTGGATAGTCTCCTTTGCCTTGAGATGTTCGCAAAGGGTATAGCCATCCATACCAGGCATCATGACATCGAGCAAAATGAGGTCAGGCTGTATCTGCTCGACAACTTCGAGAGCCTCGCTTCCCTCATCAAATGCATGGACGATATAGCCTTGTTTTTTGAGAATATGCGAGAGGAGACGCAAATCGTCTGGGGTGTCATCAACAATGAGAATGGTTGCTTGGGTCGGCTCAAGGTTCATTGGTTTTGCTATTTCGCTGTTCAATGATTCTGCTGTTGGTTGTCTCTGGTGACAACCACGAGAGTTATTATAACATGGGTTAGTAGCGTGGGGACTTTACTCTATTGTAGCGTAGAGCGGTGTCAGTGTCTAAATCTTTTCCCTAACTCTCCCCCCTGCTCCTCAGGGGTAGGTCAAACGGGGAAATAAGCGAAAGACATCATAGGGGGCAGGAAAATCCTGCCCCCATAACCAAACCGATACCGAGGGTTAGCTGATATTACGCGATAGTGCGAGCCACGCGCCGGCGAGAAGAGTAGAAGAGTGCCAGCACGTTGTAGATCATATGGAACAGATAGGTAAAGGGGAAAATCAACAACAGACTAGCCCCCAAAAAGGCGTGGAAGAAGACCGCTCCATCAACGAGATGCAAGCGAGCAGCTATATCCGTATAGATGATGGTGAAGATAATCACTCGCACCAATACCCGATCCCACTTGGGGAAGCCATTTGACCGCACATCCTTCGCCGCTTGGTCAATGTCGTGCAGAATAGCCGAAGCCCCCCGATTGCGAAGGGTGGTATAGACCATGTGCAGGTTGCCTACCACCGCAAAGATAAGCGCAACGCCCGTAATTGCCATGAACGCATCTCCCAAGCCCCCAAAGAGGTAGTGGGCTTGGAGTGGCTCACCACTGCCAAAGACCAGCGCAGCCAAGTTTGCCGGCGCATAGTTGAGACTGGCTTCCGTATGGGCAGCCACATCTGGGACCATATTACCCATCAGGATGTTGTAGAAGAGAATGACCGCCGCCAGCGCATACCCCGTTGCCTTCGTGACGATGGCAATATGGTACAACATATAGCCGCGGTTCCATGAGGGGTTCGCCTTGCGATAGAAATGCGTAATTGGATCAAACAACACCGCTTTTAAGCCCTCGGTGTAGGATATTTTGTCTGGTCCACCGGTAAAGTCTTTTGTCACACCGCTAAACTTACGATTGGTCACAGCATGGATAAATAACCGACCAACTTTGGTTATCAGACCACCCGCAAAGATGATTACCGCGAGAACAACATAGATATTGAGAAGGGTAAGCATATGATGAAGCTCCTTTACTTGTCCTTTACTTGTCCTTTACTTGTCCCTAGTAGGTTATCTTGTATCATTCAGTGATAGCCTAGATGCCAGACATCGATGTCTTACATTCTAGCAACCGGCAACCCTAGTTTGCCACCGGAACTTCCGGGTGAATCCCGTTTAATTCGTTTGCCATAATGGGTTTGGTCAGCGGTTTCTGGCGGGGCTTGCAATGCTCCATAGATTCCGAATTGACCATATCCTTGAATTTTTGCATCTGTTCAAGCACACCGGGATTTACCTTTGCGTACCGTTTCACCACATCGTCTTGCTCCAACCATGCGAGAATACGGGTCGCAATCTCTTTGTTTTGCAACAGCTTGTACATCTTGCCTGCCACGCTATGCTCAGCGATATACTCGTCACTTTGTCCCACAAACGCCACTGGTGTACGGATGCGGTCTAGCTCACCCCGCTTCAACAGTGCCTTGACCATCGCATCATACACGACCTCAAACAGCATAATTGCCATACGCTCACCTGGATGCTTGGCAAGGTTGTAGAATTGGCAGGTATCCTCAAGCGACAGAATACAGACCACACAGGGCGAGCACACATACTCTGCGCCAGAGTTTTCTATCTGGTTTGCCTTGAAGACCGATACCTTACGGCGCGTCTCGGTGTTTTCTGGCAACCGCATACCGCCTGCTCCCCCATTACAACAGTAGTTGTACTCGCGGTTTGGGGTCATCTCCTTGAAATTACTGGAAACAGAATTGAGCAAATCCCGCATAGCGTCTGCCATCCCCGCTAGGCGGGTGGCGTGGCATGGGTCATGCAGCGTGACGCTGGTATCTACCTTTTCCACTGGCAGGGTGCCATCGTGGATGAGATCATTGATCAAGGGGTCGAACATGATGACGGGGTACTTGAGAGGTCGCCCCAGAATTTCTGATGCATCACCATAGAGCGTTCGGGTATCACAACCGCACTCAACCACAAGTATTTGCTTGGCATTCAATCGTTCTGCTTCGTTTTCCCAATCTTCCAAAATACGGCGGGTGAGATCGTGGTGAACGACAATATGGTCAGCTTCCGTACCCGTCTCTACTAACTTTGAGGAAACGGTATAGCTGACATTGGCAGCATTGAGGATTTTCATGACTTTGGTCGCATAGTCTGGGATTTTGGTGTTGGCAGCGGAGGGGCAAACAAAGAGAATATCGGCTCCCTGGACATCTACCGGCATATCTATGCCTTCAGAACAGAGAAATAGCGCGTAGCGAGCCATAATCTTTGCTGGCTCAATACCAAAACTATGCCCGACATCACGGAGATTTTCAACAATGGATTTTAGGGTAGCATTTTCTTTGCTCAGACCAGAGTCGCTATAGGCAGCGCGTGCCATACGGACAAGCCGCCGGGTACTCAACCCCACGGGGCAAGAGAGCGTACAACGCCCACAGGAGGTACACATCCAAAAATACTCCATACGCTCGCGCAAATCTTCTACCGTGGGGGTCTTGACTAGCCCAATAGTGCCGCCAACTTTCCCCTCAAACGTGATATACCGCTTATAAATTTCTCGCACAAAATTGGTTTTGTAAGTGGGGTGGAGTTTTTCATCGTTGGTGCCTAGATACCACGCACAGGCATCTCCACACAATTTGCAGTCAATACACGCTTCCAAATTGATGACATCTTCGTCAGTGAGATTGTGCTTCAGGGAAGCCACAAAACTCTGCATAACTGGTTCCATCATTTCACCTCTCAGTGACTAGATTCAGGTCTTCTGTGAACTGAATACATTGGTTTTTGCTCTTCACTCCAGATTAGGTTTCCCTATACCATACCCCCGTATTGTATCAAACTTGTGACAAAATATTCTTCCCCTCTAGCTCATGGGTAGTGATAGAAATTCCCCTGCTACCATACGAAGAAATTTTGCCCTGTTCGGGTGCGTATGATACACGCGAGGTATGATTCTTATAGCTGAAAATTATAGCATAGCGATTTACCCATGTCAAGACGTTTTGCCTATATCTTGAAAAACAGGCTGTATTTCTCTATAAATTCGGTTTTAACAGGAGAAATTGTCATAAATAGTCATATGTGGTAAGGAATTAGGGCGAGGGGGAGCGGACAGGGAATGGGGGCAAAAGGAATGTTGTCCTTGCCCTAGAGGTGATGGGATAAAGAATCAACCCCCACATCATAAGCATTGCCCCGCTGTGGTATAATCAATCATACAGAGGGATAACCTTTGTCATGTTAGGTACCGTAATGAACGACACAATGGAAAAACAACGACAACATATGGTACAAAAGCAACTTGTCGAGCGAGGTATCAATGATCAGGCGGTGCTGCAAGCAATGGAGACCGTCCCACGCCACCTCTTTATGCCAGAAGACTTGTGGGACCAAGCGTATGATGACCGCGCCCTGCCACTGCCAGAAGGACAATCCATTTCGCAGCCATTTATTGTTGCGCTGATGGCAGAAATCCTCTCGTTTCAAGGCAGTGAGCGGGTACTTGACGTTGGTACTGGCTCTGGCTATGCTGCCGCAATAATGAGCATGTTGTCGGCAGAGGTGTATAGCATAGAGCGGGTGCCAGCGTTGGCAGAGTCGGCGCAAGCTCGCCTGGTTGAGCTTGGCTACAACAACATTCATGTTCTGCCGGGTGATGGCACATCCGGGTTGCTTGAACATGCCCCCTACGATGCCATCAACATAGCCGCCGCATCGCCGTGGGTACCGCTGCCGCTGCGCGAGCAACTCGCCAATGGGGGCAGGTTGGTTATCCCCGTGGGTGGGCGGCACGAGCAATTGCTGCTACGGTTGACCAAAAAGCAGGAGGCTATTTACACAGAACGGTTTGGCGGAGTCCGCTTCGTACCGCTCTTGGGAGAACATGCATGGGAAAACTAAGCAGAACAGTAATCACGAAGAGTACCCTCAACGGGAAGCAAATCCTACTTGTCGCAGCGCATTATCGGGAGGGCATCTATGCAAAGTAGTCCATTTGCCACAGGAGGCGACCCCTTCTCTGGCAAGACAAACGATAACCAAGAACTGCTCAAAGCATGGGCAGGCACATCCCTAGCCTATGCTATCTTCATGCTAGGGGGGCAAATCTTCGTCCTGTGGCAGGTCTTCCCCAAACTGTTGCTCATTTCTGCTGCCACCTGTGGCATCGGGTTTGTGCTCCACGAACTCGCCCATCGGATAGTCGCCCGTGGCTATGGGGCTGAAGCGCACTTTGTCGCAGACAATGGTTGGTTGGTACTCTCCATTTTGGTCGCCTTTGCCAGCTTTTTTATCGCCGCGCCGGGTGCCGTTTGGCACCGCGGTAATATCACCCGTATGCAGAGCGGTCTCATTTCGTTGGCAGGCCCCGCTACCAATATGGCATTAGCAGTGGTGTTTTTGGTGCTCTACATGCTGTTTGGCAGGCTTGATTTTTGGAGCCTCGTATTTTCTGTTGGCTACCAAATCAACGCCTGGCTTGGCTTATTCAATATGTTACCCTTTGGGCCAATTGACGGGGCAAAAGTCCTCAATTGGAATCCCGTTGTGTTTGGTGTCGCTGTAGCTATTGCTGTAGCACTCGTTTTTGTCGTTCCTGGGATCGTTGGTATTTAGGTTAGGTTTAGTGATAGATAATCAGATAATCGGATAATCCTAATGTATGAGAGGAGCTAGTATGCGTATTCCCCTTATGGCTGGAAACTGGAAAATGTACAAGACGGTAGGAGAAGCTGTTGAACTGGTCGAAGGATTGTTGGCAGGGCTAGGTGAGGTGAAAGACCGCGAGGTGCTGGTCTGTCCCCCCTACACCGCGCTGTATGCCCTTGCTCCCAAGCTAGAAAACACTGCCATCAAGCTCGGCGCACAGAACATGTACTATGAGCAGCAGGGCGCGTTCACGGGCGATATTTCCCCCGTGATGCTCAAAGATGTGGGCTGTAGCTACGTCATTCTTGGACACAGCGAACGGCGACATGTGTTTGGTGAGACGGACGAGCTGATCAATCGTAAGGTGCAAGCAGCATTGGCAAATGACCTACTGCCCATCCTGTGCGTTGGCGAAACCAAGCCAGAGCGTGATGCGGGCAAGGCAGAGGATGTTGTTGTTGGGCAGGTCAAAGCAGGCTTGGCAACGATTACCACCGCCCAGATGCAGCAGGTGGTCATTGCCTATGAGCCAGTGTGGGCTATTGGCACAGGCGATACCGCCACACCAGAAGATGCCCAAGCCATGCATGCCACTATCCGTAAGGTGCTGACTGACCTGTATGATACTGCTACTGCTCAGGCAGTGCGGATACAGTATGGCGGCAGTGTCAAGCCCAACAATGTAGACACACTGATGGCACAAACCGATATTGACGGAGCACTCGTTGGGGGAGCTTCGCTCAAAGCAGACGATTTCTTGCGGATTATCCATTTTCAATAGTAGCTAATACCAGAACATGCTGATAGCCACAGATACATCAACCCAAGAGCTTGGGGTATCTGTGGTTATTGGCTAATCAATCGTTCGTTATCAACACCATGATCACTGGAAAGTTGGTAGCTGTACTTTCCTAGTAAGGAGTCTACGATGGCAGGAGAAGTCACCCTCCGAGCAACCCTTGCACGTCCCTACCTTGCAGCAACGAATACTCCCCAGGTTGCCTATTTGTTACTTGAGTTGATGCCAGCCCAGGTTGTCGCCAACGTCCGTATGCCGGTCAATGTTTGTTTTGTCCTAGATCGCAGTGGCTCTATGAAAGGCGACAAGATAGAGCGGGTGCGGACGGCAACGGAGATGGCTCTGGATATGCTTGATGAACAAGATACCTTTTCGGTGGTTATCTTTGATCATCGCACCGAGGTACTCATCCCCGCAAAACGAGTACAACAACCTAGCGAACTCAAACGGACAATAAAGCGTATCCGTGATGCTGGTGGGACGAAGATAGCACCGGCGATAGATCGCGCCCTGCGCGAGATCAACAAAGGGCAACAGGAAACGATACGCCGCCTGATATTGCTCACCGATGGACAAACGGAAAATGAGGACGAGTGCTTGTTACGGGCAGAGGATGCCGGCAATATGGGGGTACCCATTACCGCGCTCGGCGTGGGCAATGATTGGAATGAAGATTTGCTGATAGAAATGGCGAACCGATCCAATGGCACGGCAGATTTCATAGATCGCCCGGATATGATAGCCAACTCTTTCCAAACAACAGTCCAACGGGCGCAGGCTTCTGTGGTACAAAACACCAACCTCACCGTGCGCTTGGTGCAAGGCGTTGCGCCGCGAGCACTCTGGCAGGTTATCCCGCTGATCAACGACTTGGGCTACAAGTACGTTACTGACCGCAACGTCAATATCCCACTCGGCGAGCTAGAGTCGGGGCAGGGGCAAACGGTCTTGATTGAACTGCTCGTAGAGCCACGCCCGGCTGGACAATATCGCGTAGGGCAGGTTGAGGTGACGTATGATATACCTGCGCTCAATCTGCTCCAGCAGACGATACGGGAAGATGTCATCTTGACCTTTACTGCTAACCAGAAAGAGATCAATCAGGTGCATGCGCCGGTGATGAACATTGTCGAGAAGGTGAGTGCCTTTAAGTTGCAGACCCGCGCCTTGCAAGACTTGCAGACGGGAGATGTGGGCAGCGCAACCCAAAAGCTCAAGAGTGCGGTAACGCGGCTCCTTAGCCAGGGGGAAACGGAGCTTGCCGACACCATGCAGCAGGAAATCAACAATCTGGAGCAGAGCGGGCAATTGAGCAGCGAGGGACAAAAGACCATCAAGTTTGGCACCCGCAAAACCGTGCGGTTAAGTGACCTAGACATACCGTCACAAGAGTAATTACCAGCTATGGCGTTCAAAAACAGTATCCCAAATCTGCTTGGGGTTTTTCGCATTGTCACCACACCGCTGCTGATGTGGCTCATCCTACAAGGCAGCTATGCATCCTACCTCTGGGCAACGCTCTTGTTGTTGGCTATGGTCATCAGCGATTTACTCGATGGCTATCTCGCCCGGCGTATGAGGGTCGTCTCCAAACTGGGTATCTTCCTCGATACGATAAGCGACAAGATTTGCGTAACGGGGGTGTTGATCCCGCTTGTCCAAGATGGGCTGCTGTCGGGGTGGGTTGCGTTGGTGATTATCGTGCGTGAGTTTCTCGTATCGGGGCTACGTTCTTTTGCGGCAGCAGAAGGCGTAGTTATCTCTGCTGGCAAACTTGGCAAACAGAAATTTGCCATCACGATGGCAGCATTGGTCTGGCGACTGCTGGCAGCCAGTGCGGAGGTGGGCAGCGGTCCGCTCTCCACCAACGAGTATCTCCGCACCTTTCTGGACCTTTGGCCCATTGCGATGGCAGCAGCAGTGCTCTGGACTATCTTATCGGCAGCAGACTATATCTGGAAAGCTATGCCGCTGTTGCGGCGAGCATGGGTGCCAATGCAACAAGCACCCACACCTCCACAGGAAGTAGAGAAATAACGCTATGGCACAACCAATAGTTGCGCTTGTCGGCAGACCAAATGTTGGCAAATCTACCTTTTTCAATCGACTGATAGGCGAAAGACGGTCTATTGTGGAAGGCAAGCCGGGGACAACGCGAGATCGACTCTATGGGCAATCAGAGTGGAACGGCCGCACGTTTGCGGTGGTTGATACCGCTGGCTTGCTGTATGGCGAGGATGAGACCAATCTCCCATTGGCGGAGATCAACAAAGCAACGCTTGACCAAGCTCAGCTTGCCATTGATGAAGCTGATGCCATCATCTTTATGGTGGATTCCAAAGAGGGTCTCACAGCAGCAGACAGTGCGGTTGCCGAGGTGTTGCGCCGCACGCATAAGCCGCTGGTCTTGGCGGCAAACAAGGCAGATAGCCACAGTCGTGAGCTAGATGCGGTGGAGTTCTACGCGCTCAACCTAAGCGACCCCATCCCGATGAGTGCCTACCACGGTATTGGCACGGGAGATGTGCTAGACCGCTTGGTTGAGCTTTTGCCGCCTGCGTCAGACTATGAAGAGGACGAGGATCATGTGCGTATTGCCATTGTTGGTCGCCCCAACGTGGGCAAGTCGAGCTTGCTCAACCTGATACTTGGCAAAGATCGCAGTGTGGTCAGCAGCATACCCGGCACGACCCGCGATAGCATAGATACGGTTATCTCCTATCACAAACAGAAGATTACCCTGATTGACACGGCGGGGGTGCGGCGGGCAGGGCGGATTGAGCGTGGCGTGGAAAAGTATAGTGTGTTGCGGACGCTACGGGCAATTGAGCGTTGCGATGTGGCATTGCTGCTGATTGATGCGACAGAGGGGGTGACGGCACAGGATACGCATATTGCGGGGATGGTCCTGGAAGCTAACAAGGGAATCGTCCTCCTGGTCAACAAGTGGGACTTGATAGAAAAGGATTCGTATACCTTCAATGAGTATACGGACAATATCCGCCAGGCGTTCAAGTTTCTGGACTATGCCCCGGTGATCTTTATCTCGGCACTCGAGGGGCAGCGTGTCCCCAAGATACTGCCAACGGTGCTTGAGGTGGTGCAGGAGCGCAACAAGCGCATAGCGACCAGCGAACTGAACAACCTGCTGCGTGATGCAACGATGCGCCACCCCCCCACGGCTATCAACAAGGGGGCGCACTTGCGGATATACTACGCCACGCAGCCGCAGGTCTCCCCCCCGGTTTTTCTCTTCTTTGCGAATGATGGCGATATGGTCCACTGGTCATATGGGCGTTACCTAGAGAACTGCATCCGTGAAAAGTACGGGTTTATGGGTACGCCAATCAAGGTCGTGTTTCGCGGGCGCGGCAAGGAGAAGGTGGACAAACGGTAGGGGGGGCTTTGCTGCTCTTTGTCGTTTGCCTTCTCAGGGGTAGGTCAGCATCATGCTCACCCCTTTTTATTCCCCGCTCCCCCTGCCCCCGCTCCCAGAGAACGAGGGGGGGAAACACCTGCCCGTTACCCTTTCTCCCGCGTAGTGAGGGAAAGGGCGGGGGATAGGGGGTTGCTCGAAGGCGAAGGGGCGGGGGGGAAATCATATATCCGATCGTTGACACTCGCGGTTCGTTGCTTCCCCCAGGGGGAAGGGGATAGGGGTGAGGGTGTGTGGGTTGCCCAGTGAGTCGTTGCATGCCACACATTGGTATCTAAACTAATCCGCATGTCTGTGCCCATACACTTCTTCATAAACCTCTTCACGAGTTTGGCGCAATTTTGTTAGAATTTCCTCTTTACTCATTTGAGCAAACGGATGATCTTTCATTTCTTTACGCAAAGCATCCAGCTCTTTTTTCCAATCAA
>CAZLKK010000093.1:0-12498 GCA_964559995.1 uncultured Chloroflexaceae bacterium | reverse complement strand
TCCATTTCGGTGTCGCCGCCCATGTCGGTGTCGGTGTCGCCGCCCATGCTGCTGCCATCGTTGTCGCCTTGTTCGCCATCCATAGGAGCTGCTTTGCCATTATCGCCGCCGCTAGGTGCAGAGGCGGGAGCAGAGCAGCCGGTGATACCAACAACCAAGAGCACCAGGATAAGCGTTGTAAACATCCGTAAGGACAATCGGTTCATAATTCCTCCTAACATACCGGTTCATTCGTTGTCATAGCCCTATGCTGACAGCCAGGGCATGTGCCAAAAAGCTGGAGCAGGTGGTCATCTATGTGATACCCCGTATGGGATTTCACCCGATCAATGAGGTGATCTAGGTCATTCTCGCCAGGAAATTCAGCAGCTTTGCCACAGCACTGGCAAATAATCGCGTGGTGATGTCCGGGTGAAGCCGGCATATAGCCGTGGCAGCCATCTTGCCGATGCACCCTGCGGATGAGGTGGTGTCCCTGCAATACATGCAGCATTCGATAGACCGTCACCAACCCGACAGTGTGGTGTAAGGTTTGGGCTTGCTCGCGTATCTCCTGGGGTGAGAGGGGTATAGTCGTGTGGGTCAACGTCTCAATGATAGCGCGGCGCGGCGCGGTGATACGGTAGCCCTCGTTGATAAGTTGTTCTTCCCATGCTGCCATAGACGATTATCCGTTCCTGCTGTTGAAAACCCTTTTCACTAGGGGCTATTATGACTCGTATAGGGGGTTGTGTCAATGGTAGTGGGAGAAAGGGAACCGAGCAGGTGTGCATCACCCCTCGCCATACGGATACTTCGTGTGTTCTTCAACTAGGGCTATCTCTTCAAGAGACAGATCATAGATAGCATACACGAGGGTATTTAGAGCTTTTTCCTGGCGGACTATCTCGGCAGTCAGGTGGTGATGCTGCTCGCGCTGCTCTTGCATCCACACTTCCCACTCCCCCCGCTCCCGTACTGGCACATCCTTACCAAAGCTCTGGTTGACCTCACGCCGAATAGTTGGAAACTCCAACTCCCACCACTTCGAGAGTTTCTGGTTGAGTTTGCGTCCCGGTGTCCCCATGTCGGTGAGGATACGATAACGCACCTGCTGGTGCAAGTGGTAGCGAACTTGGGCTTGTTGGGACAATGCCTGCGCCAGGGTACCCAGCTCTTCTTGAACATCGGCAGGCGCAGCAGGGATGGGGATTTGTTCAACGTATTGTGCAAGAAATCGTACATACCCCCCACGTATTTGTGTACTAATTTGCGAAAAAAACCAAAAAATCACCGCACTATTTACTATTCCTAAGAGCCACAGTGCCGTTGTTGGCAATACATAGAGGGTATTCCCTGGATAATAGCTCCTATCATCATAGGCAAATGCCGGTGAGTTGGCTATATCAGGATAAATAATTTTTGGTTGTTCAAACCGTGCGGTATCGGCGGGGTGGGATTGGAGTTCATACCATGCATACGAACCTAATACTCGTTGTTCTAATCGGGCTTTGTACCCAAGCAAATGCTGATAAATAGCAGGATAAGCGGTAATATCCCTACCTCGATAGGGAAAGATAATCCACAAATTTTGGGATTCTACCCGCCACCGCTTGACATCCCGCCCGCGCAAGAAGGGCTTGAGCAGTTCTGCTGACGATGGGTGCTCAGCGACCAGCCGATCCCGTGTCTCACCATCTACGATAAATGCCGCATTTAAGCCAGTACCAATCCCACGGTAAAAACGCCCTTGTACATACTCACCTAGTGGCGTACCACTCCCCCGCAGCTTGGCGAGCAACGAACGCACAGTTGCCCTGCCCAAACTCCACCCCGCTGCGTTCAGGTCATCCTGTGCCATCTCAACGCTCTGCCCTTCCACAGAGTCTGCAAAATCTTCTAGCTTGCTATAGGACGGTTGCCACGAGAGCACCGGGAAGTTGTGGTTTGTTGGTGGGATGGTGTTTTGCAGCATCAGGATAGCGGGATAGGCTGTCGCTTCGGGAAATATTCGCGCATCGCCAAAGTCAATGATGCGGGTGAGGAGAGATTCTTGCGCCAGATAGGAGCGTAGTTTGGTGCCATAGTTTGCCCGCAGCCATTTGTTACTGCTGATATACGCCAATAGCCCCCCCCAACGCTGCAAGTTTACCCCTTGTGCTACAAAATAAACATACAGGTCGGCTGTCCCATGATAGACCCTGGGATACCCTATCTGAAGAAAGGGTTTGATGTTTGGGAAGAGTTCCTGACGCACGTATGGCGGATTGCCAAGCACCCCATCAAACCCGCGCTGCTCGCGCAAAAAGACCTGGGGAAACTCCAATTCCCAATGAAACACGTTGTGTTGGGTAGCCAATTCTTGCGCTTGGATAAACCAGGGTTCTGTTTGCAAAGCCTCCCAACAGGTTGTATCTGGCAGTTGGGCATAATAGTTATCGAGGGCAGCCACCGCTTGACTATACTGCTCCTCGGTAATGCGGTTGCCCAAGTGGTGGCTCGTCCAAACATGAGCAACCATACGGAAGGGAGAACTATACTCCCGGAACTCAGCATAGGCAACTTCTTTTGCCCGTACCTGTTCTGGGCTAGGTAACGCGGCGATGCGTTGAAAATAGGCGAGAAGATGCTGTTGTACCCGCACAAACACCTGCTCAACAAGTCCCATCTGGCGTGATTGTCCATTTGCAGTAGGGGACGACACATCCAACATCCCTAGCTGCCCCATTTTTGCCCCCACAAGACTATTCCCCACACGCAAATGATGGTCCAAAAAGGTACGGGGGCGATCATAGGACATGGTAGAGAGCCACAAAACCAGTTTGGTCAATTCCACTGCCAACGGGTTGAGGTCTACGCCATAGATGCAATGCTCAACCAATTCCAATACCGACTCCACAATGTCTTCTTCTGTTGGGGCTATCTGCATTGCATAACCAGTATGTTCCTGGTTCGTTTTTGGTTCCGGTTGGTATTCTGGTATCGCTTGGCGTTGTTTTGCCGTTGCATGGGAACGGGCTAACTCCATCAAGGCTGCGACAAGAAAATGCCCACTGCCCATAGACGGGTCAAGGATGGCAATTTGCGCGATCTCTTCTGCGCTCTTGCCAGCACAAAGAGGGGCAATCGTCTGCTGCACAATGTAGTCCACAATGTAGTCAGGAGTATAGTAGCTGCCTGATGTATGCCGTTGGTTGATACGCTCGCCCGTGGTACTGACCAGATAGACAGTCCCGTTTTCCCGTTCCAAATAGTGCTCCAACAACCCCTCGTAGATGTTCCCCAAATGGCGCGTGGCTATATCCCGGTAGTTTACCAACAAGACGTTGCCATCCAACGTCACTCGTGCTAGGTGCGCCAACGCCCGTGCGAAAAACGCATCAGGCACGGCGACCCCCTCAAACCGTTCAGAACAGAACACCCCCCCGTTATAGGGGAAAAAGGTTGCCGCTGAATTGCCCGTATTGAGCCACTCAAAGAGCAATGCTAATCTTCTCCAATAGTCAACGCATAGTGAGGATGTTCCTAACTGTACCGTTGGATCATCCAGATAGACGAGCAACTCATCCTGTATTCTCCGATAGCCATACCCCTGGTGATAGTAAAGGTTCTGTACCGGCAGGAGTTCGCGGTCTTCGGCAAACTTGAGGAAGAGCAGCCGGTAGAGCAGAATAATCGCCTGTTCATAGATAATCGTTAGATCAACCGTAGCGGGGGTGGGGTGGGTCGTTATGATGCCGCGAGCAAGTTCTTCTACCACATGGTACGCCTGCTCACGGAGGGAGTCTTGTATCCTCGTGGCATGGGTTTTGCTGCCCTGGTAGAGCATTTCTAGGCGAGGTTGCCGTCCGTGACGGTTCAAGGCATCACGACTGAACATGGCATAGAACCACCAGAACGCTGCTTGTTGGGCAGCTTGGTCGGGCATCTCCAAGATAGTAGCCAGGTCTATTTCCAAGAAGAGGTCAAAGCGGGGGGGATCGAAGCGGCGATAGACCCGCCAGCGATGCCCGTCTGTTAAGATACCCCAGGGAACACCGGTAAAGGTCAGGTAGTCAATGATTTGGCGGACGGGGTGATCATGCCCCTTTGCCCCCTTGGGGTTGAAGTCCTTCCCCACATGCTCGACCTCAACCAGCGCAAGGGCTTGGGCATACCGCTCACATGCCCGTAGGTGCTCATTGGTGTGTTTCACGAAAGTGTTGCGGGTAGGTATATCAGCAAAGAGGGTCAGGCGTAGGGTTGTTGTGTCCTCCCGCAACATGGTACTCTGGCTACATGGGGTCAAATTGAGGATTTTGCACACATCCATAATGAACCGCTCAACTGTTGATTCATTGCCCTGCATTTGGGCTTTGCGTTGTTCCCAAAGCTCCTGTATCTCTGCTAGGGCAGTGTTGGCAATGGAGCGAGCTTCGGCAATGGTTCTAAGGTCTGGAGCTTCCTCGGCAAGGATCGGCAGGGTTGCTGCTAGGGCGGTGGAAAGATAGACCTCTTGAAACAAGCCTTTGCTGGTTATAAAGGGGGGAAGTGTGGGGGTATCATCTTTTGTTATACGATAAATCTTTCTATCAAGCATCGGGTGAGATGGGCTATTCCCTAGTGTGCTATTGTACCATACCCCCCTCGCCCACCAAACGAGCTGCGAGGGTCAACGAGCGGATGTAGGGGGGCGCACGGCGGTGCGCCCAATGTTCGGCACCCCCTCGTTTTGTCGCAGCACGGCTCCGATGATGCCCTCAACGCATCACGAGCAATATTCCTATCATCACAACGCCCCCACCGACCAGCGACAGCATCGATGGCACCTCGCGCAGCCATACCCACGCAATCCCCATAGCAAACACGGGGATGAGATATAGCGAATTTGACACCAGCGAAATCGTGGTATATGCCAATACATAGGAAAATGCCACATATGCCAATGCCGTTGGAAATATGCCAAGATAGACCACCGCCAACGTGTCACTGTGTGGGGCAGCTACTATCGCCGCACCTAGCCCTGGCAGAAAGACCAGGGTAAACAGGGTGCCTGCCCAAATACAGTAGGTAACAACCTCTAGGGCGCGGTATTTTTGCAATAGAGGCTTTTGCAAGACCGTATAGATGCTCATGCCAAGTGCCGCAAGGATGATCAAAAGACCGCTTGGCTCAAAGCGCATCTCCTTCCCTTCACCTATCAAGATGAACACTATCCCTGCCATGCTGATCAGCATACCGACCCACCCCCACACCCGTAGCCGTTCATGCAGGAAAAAGACTGAGATCAGCGTGGTAATCACTGGGGCAAAGCTAATCAATAGACTAGCAGCACCAGCTGTTACCTGTACCTCACCAAAGGTCAAGCAAACGTGGTAAACGGTAAAGCCAAAAAAGCCAACGAGCACAATAATGGCTAGGTCTTGCCTATCCGGTAAGCGCATTTTGGTTATCAAAGCATAGATAGCCAATACTCCCGATGCCACGAGTAAGCGTAAAAGAACGAGATGTCCGGGGGTGTAGGATTCGAGTCCGTCACGGATACCAGCAAAGGCTGATGCCCAGACTCCCAAAACAAACGATAGGGTCAATAGGGAACGATGGTCTCCAAAACTCATGGGGAATGCTCCAGTGTTATGATTATAATGTCCGATAGCGGTATGGTCTCGTTAATGTCCAATATTTAAGAGGTGTGGGGGATGGGGTTTGACCGGAGAAACGGTACCGTCTCTCCACCCAGACATCCCCCTAAAAGAGCGGGTGAGGTTCTCTACTTGCGCGTTAGATTACCCGGTCACTGCCGCCGTCAATCGGTATCTGCGCCCCGGTAATCGTCTCAAACAACGGACCGCACATCTCGGCGGCAAGCTCTGCCACATGGCGGCTGCGTATCTCTACCTGCATCAGGTTATTCTTTTTGTACTGTTCTACCGTCAAACCATAGTGGGCAGCGCGAGATTGGAGCACCTCTTCTGTCCATAAGCCGGTGTCAAAGACGGCATGCGGGTGTACGCTGTTGATACGGATACCCTCTTTGCCCCATTCCAACGCCGCCACCCGTGCCAACTGGTTGAGGGCAGCTTTTGAGGCGGAGTATGCCGCCGCGCCAGGTCCTGGTGCCGGGACGTTCTTTGAGCCTATGATAGCCACCCGCCCCTTGCGTGGTGCCAACCGCAACATGGGGTAGGCTTCCCGCATAATCACCAGATTGGAGTCGAGATTGACCGCCATCACCTTGCGCCATTCATCCGTCTTGAGCGAGTCTATGCGGCAACCGCCTGGGAAAATACCGGCGTTGAGGATGAGCATATCTAGCCCACCAAACTGCCGCACGGTTGCCTCTATAGCCGCCGCTACCGCCTCATCGCTGGTGACATCACACTGCACCCCAAGATAGTCGGGACGGTCAAAGAGGTCGGTAATCGCCGGGTTGATGTCTAGCCCAACCACAGCTGCTCCCCGTGCCAGCAGCGACTCAACACACGCCTTGCCAATGCCAGAAGCTGCGCCCGTTACTAGCCCGATTTCGCCAGCAAACACCGGCTGCTTGTCCTGCAATTGCAGCTTGGCTTGCTCCAGTGACCAATATTCCATCTCGAAAATATCCTGCTCTGCTAGGGCTTGGTAGGTATCCAGTGCGGTTGCCCGTAGGATAACCTCCATCGTTTGGCGATAGATGTCGGCTGCAATAGCCGCGTCCTTTGCCGTGCGCCCCGTAGTCAGCATACCATACTTGCCATCGAGGATAACCCGTGGCACCGGGTCAAGCATGGTGAGCTTGGTTGCTGTTTTTGCTGCATAGGTGGCAAAATACTGTTCGTAACCTTCGCGGAACTGCTGCAACTGGTCTGTCCCCTGCATTGGCTTATTTTTGGTACGTATCACATGGTCAGGGGTGCATGGTCCCTGCTGCGAGATGGTCGCCACGTCCTCGCGCCGCGCAAAACCAAGCGAAAGCGGATCGCTCTGCATGGTGACGATCAGCGGGAAGCCGGCTATAGCAGAAACTTCTTGGCGAAATGCTGCCAGGTCATGGCGCAACACTGGCTCAGGCGGGGTCTGTTCTGGCATGGAGATAGTCCAGGCATTGTTGCGCTTGAGATACTCTTCCGCACGGGTCGTCAACTCTATCATACGCTCATAGGCAATCTTTGCCGTTTCGCCAAAGGTAAATAGCCCGTGGTTCATCAGGATCATGCCCATCGTTTCATCACCGGCTTCAGCATGGAACCGCTCGGTACACAGCTTGGCAATGGGAAAACCAGAGCGGGTATAGGGAACAATGACGACAGACACCCCGTAGAGGTCTTTGAGCCGCTCTGCCCCGCCGGGTGTGCTGCCAATGGCAAGCAGCGCATCGGGGTGGGCATGGTCTACATAGGTATGGGGCAGCATGGCGTGCAACAACGCCTCCACGGACGGCGAGGGGGCATTGATGTCAATGGTGCTACCTTTGATTTCATTCAGCCATTGCTCATCGGAGAGGGTGTCGAGCGTCAACAATCGTACCAATGCTTTGAGCCGTAGCGGGGTAAAGCCGTCTGTATCAATGGTCGCCATATTGCGCCCACTGGCTTTTACATACAAGATTTCCTGATCCTCACCAAAGAGATTTTCTTGGATGATCTTCACCGAGGTGTTGCCGCCGCCGTGTAGCACGAGCATGGGGTCGCTGCCCAACAAGCGTGTGGTATAGACCCGTTGCCCTAACTGTCCGCTAAACTGTGCTGCATCATGATCGTTCCAGAGACTCTGCATAATTTCACATGCTCCTTTTTCTTACTGCTGTTCCAATACTTGGAGTTGGGCTTCGGCTTGTCCTTTCCAATAGGGGTCGTTGTCGAGCTCAACCACCTGCCGAAAATCCTCTATGGCTTTTTCCATGTCGCCACCATCGCGGTATGCCTGCCCACGGTTGTAATAGGCACCGCTTAATGTTTCATTCAAGCTAATAGCCGTGGTTAGGCTAATAATCGCCTCGTCATACTCCTGCTGGAGGTAGAGAATAGCCCCGCGCCCGGTGTGGGCTTCGGCTTGCCCTGCGTCTAGGGATATTGCCTGGTCATAGTCGGCTAATGCCAAATCAAACAGCTGTTTTTGCACATAGGCACTGCCCCGGTTGATGTAGGCAGCACTATCGTTTGCGTCCAGTTCAATGGCTTGGTTGAAGTCTTCAATAGCCAAGTCATACTTGCCCTGGTTGTAGCGGGTCACGCCCCGGTTGATGTAGCCATCGGCATCTTCTGGTTCTATGAGCGATTCTGTATCCGTTCCCGTATTCTCCGGCATGTCTTCAGTCGTAAGCCGTTCTGGTGTGACAAATTGCTGTGAAGTGCCTCCACTGCTGCCACACGCGACTAGGAGTATGCTCCCTGCTATCAGCAGGAGCACTACCCGATACCAAACCTGCATAGTGTATCCTTTCTGTTACAAATTACCTCGTTTTCCAACCCGCCCCCCCGCCCCCGTTCCGGTCAACCTCCATCCCCCTAACCCCTTCCCCCACGACGCAGGAGAAACCGATCCGTAGGGGCGCACGGCGGTGCGCCCAATGTTCACCCCCCCTCGCCCTCTGGGAGCGGGGGCAGGGGGAGAGGGGGGCTGCCCGAACATCTGCTCCACTTGCCCCTACCCCCTATCAATTGGGGATTTCGTCTGTCATCCCTTCTAGCTCCTGGATGAGAAACTCTGCCTCATCATCCCAGTAGGGATCATCGTTGAGCTTTTGAAATTGCCGAAAATCAGCCATCGATTTTTCGCTCTCCCCCGTGTGATAGTAGGAAAGCCCCCGATTGTAGTAGGCATCGGGGTGATCGGGGTCGAGCTTGATTGCCTGACTGTAGTCTGCTATCGCCTGTTCATGATCACCAAGTTCGGCATACACATTGCCGCGATTATTATACACGAGCAAGAAGTCTGGCTTAATCGTCAAGGCTTCCTCAAAGTCACGCAGGGCTGCTTCATAGTCACCAAGCCGATATTGAGCTAGTCCCCGATTTTTGTAGGCTTCGGCGTGGTATGGCTCTATTTTCAATGCTGCGTCACAATCACTGATAGCCTGTTCATATTCACCAAGAAAGTAATAGGCATACGCTCGACTTGTCAGGGCATCGGCATAGTCTGGCTCCAATTCCAATGCTTCGTTGAGGGTTTCTATTGCAGTGGCATAGGTTTGTTGGGCTATCTCCTGCTGCGCCTGTTCATACAGGGCTTGTGCCGCTGTTTCTGTGGGAGTAGGCGCAGGCGTAGGGGTAACAGTAGCACTTGCTGTCGGCGTGGCACTAGGCGGAACAGTTGGAGACGAGGTGGCAGTATGTTGTGCTGTTGGCTCCAACGTTGCTTGCGTTGTGGGTGTGCTTGTCTGCTGCTCAGACTCAGATGGTGTGGCACAAGCGACAAGCAGCGATAACAAAATTCCTAGTATGATGAGACGAAAAATCGTGATCATGGTTCGTTCCTTTCTTGCTTTCCTGCATTGTAGCATAGAGTAGCAGGGGTGTATGCTAGGGAGACATGGTATCATAGCAGAAATAGTCGAGAGAGCGCGTAGGTGGAGGTTAGGGAATGGCAACAGAATACCTCGTATTGTATGAAGAGCCGCGTATTGTAATGACGGCTGATTATCAGTCCCACTATGAGCAAGAAGGGCATGCGTTGGTAGTCCAGGCGACAGATGAAGCGCAGGCATTTATTGCTGCGTTTGACCTCCTGACCCGGCGGGGGCATATGGTGCGTACGATAAAAGCCGGCGAAACCCGCGAGACTCTCCTGCGTTCGCAGGAAGAACAGCGTACCTACAATCCAGAGGTGCATATTGCTGTGACTGCGGGGTTGACGCTAGAGCAGATGGAGCAGGTATGGGATGCGGGTGTACCGGTTATTGGCGGGCGTGGCGATACCCGCAAGATGACTACGATTATCAAAATTTCCCACTATAGCGTTACAGTGGCATAGTGCCCCCCCCTATCCTTAACCCTTTCCCCCAGAGGGAGAAAGGGAACCGCGGCAGGGGGTGGCTCCCCCTCGCCCTGGGATGGGATCGGGGGCAGGGGGATGGTTGTTCGCCGCCCTACGGTGTCACGAGTACCAACGGCGCAGCCATTAAGGGGTGTTTCTGGATAACCACCGGCACACGGTAGACCTCTTCCAAGCGTGAGGCTTCGAGAACATCCCAGGGTGTCCCTATTTCTACGAGCTCTCCCTTACTCATAATGCCAATACG
Organism: uncultured Chloroflexaceae bacterium; assembly: GCA_964559995.1. GTDB lineage: Bacteria > Chloroflexota > Chloroflexia > Chloroflexales > Chloroflexaceae > JAAUSY01. The sequence goes on along the minus strand of CAZLKK010000093.1, from coordinate 2,318 downwards.
GTCTGCGTAGGTTGCTGCGAGGTTCAGATCGTGGAGGATGGCAAGCACGGCACCGCCAGCATCCGCATGTATACGGGCAAGTTGGAGCGTGATGTGCTGGTGACGAATATCAAGCGCAGCGGTAGGCTCATCCAGCAGCATCACCGGCGTAGTCTGTGCCAGCGAGCGTGCCAACGTTACCCGCGCCTGTTCCCCCCCCGACAACGAGGTAAAGATACGATGCTCAAAGAACAGCGACTCGGTTTGTTCAAGCGCGGCACGGGCAGTGGTAATGTCCTCTGTGGTCTCGCCGCGTGGTCCCAGGTGGGGGTGTCGCCCCATCAACACCACCTCAAGCGAGCTAAAGGGAAAGGTCATGGTGATATTCTGTCGCATAACAGACCGTTTCTTTGCCTGCTCCCTAGCCCCTAGGTGTTCGAGCAAATCTCCATCCAACCGAACTTCCCCACTTTTGAGCGGGAGATCGCCGGTTAGTAGTTTAAGCAGTGTTGTCTTGCCTGCGCCATTGGGACCGACAATTGCCAACACCTCACCCGCATTGAGCGATAGCGTCACCTGATTGACCAGCATAGCATCATCTATGCTATAGCTCAGGTTACGCGCTTCCAGGATAGGTTGACCGCGATCTGTGGCATAGGTTCTCAAAGGCTCTAGGTTTTGAAAGTGCTTTGACTTTGATGCAGAATGAACAAACGGCGAAGAGGTCCCCTGTCCATTCCCCGCTGGTCTCTCCTCAGATGTACCGGTGTTTGGTGGTGTTGTCGGTTGGGGGTCGGGGGATGTTGGCGGTTGTGGCGGCGGGGGATATTCTTCAATGACTTGGATAGAAGCCGGGCGGCGTTGTTCTGGATGGACCGGCAATACCCCATCGTGATGCTCTATCAGCTTCACAGACGTTGGTAGTGGTGTTGCTCGTGTGGCAGCAACCGCCGGCGATGGCAATGGTGGTTGTCGCACAGCACCCGGCGATAGGCTATCTTGCACCAGCAACTCCCGCGTCTCGCCCTGTGGCGTTTCAGCTTGACATGTGGTAGTGATGGAGAGCGGTTGCCCCGCATCATCCAACATGACATGGGTTGTTAGCAAGAGTGCCGAAGTTGTTGTGTTGCCCTGCTCCTGCCGCTCCGCTGGGGGGGACTGTGGGGCAGGCAGTTTCTCGGAACTTGCCATCACTTGATCCCTTCTAGCCGGTCTTCCAGGTCGGCGTGGAGTTCGCGGAGCCGTTCAAGTGTTGTCTCGTCCGTCTGCCAGAAGTTGCGGCTATTTGCCTCCAACAGTCTACCAACAGCGTTACGTTTTTCTTGGCTCCCTTGCGGCTGCGTTCCCATCGTTCGTACTCGAATGGTTTGGCAAAGGATGTTGGGGCATCGGGGTGGGCAAAGCCCATTGTGGGGATTTCTACCGGTGGGTCAACGTGTAGCGAATCTTTGCCCAAGTATTCGCGCAAGATGAGCTTAATCATGTTGGCGATGTTTTCGTTGCTGCGGTTGTTCCAGTAGGCGTTGACGTTTGTCCAGTTACGAAAGTCTGCCAATCGTTTGCCGGGCAGGAAGTTGACGACCTTTTTGGCGATCTTTTGCATTTTCAGGTAGCCATAGTAGGCATCTTCCTCGCGTCCGCCCACGAGCATTTTTGCCAGACTTTGCACCGACTTGGGCATACCTTTACTATCGTGTAAGATATACTTACCGACTTTGGTCAAACGCATCATTTCCGGTAAGCTCTCAAAACCAAAGACAACCGCGGGATCGTGTTTTTTGACGGTGGGGACAATGAACTCGGCATGCTCTGCCATAACGACTACGACCATAAACAGGCAGGAACAGCGGGCTATGGCTGCCTCAAGTTCATCGGGGCGATGGATGGTATCGGTGTCTTCAAAAACAGATAGGCGAAACTCTGGAACGTCTTTTTGCACTAGGGTTTCTACTTTGCGGAAGAAGTCGCGGCTATAGCGTTCCATACCGAGCAGCAGGACAAACTCTATCGTCTTTGCCATAGGGGGTTCCTTACATCATAGATGCTTGAATAACCCATAGGGGAAATTTCCCTATGGTACCAGTAATTTGTTTTGCTATATTAAATCTCTCACAGAATATTGTCAATTTGAGGAGACTTTAGGGGTGTCGTACTAGGGTCATAGCAAAGTTGCACAATGAAGAATTATTGCCTCTTTTGGCTTACCCGCTCCCCCCTGCCCCCGCTCCCTTGCCAGGGCGAGGGGGAGTCGTCACATTGGGCGCACCGTCGTGCGCCCCTACACCCGCATACAACCATAGGGGTTAAGGGATGGGGGCTGACCGATAGGGCGCACCGCC
>CAZLKK010000092.1:0-12505 GCA_964559995.1 uncultured Chloroflexaceae bacterium | reverse complement strand
TGAAGGGGAGCAGGTAGTCGTGGGGCAACTCGATATTCCCATTCGCCAAGACACCCCCGATAGGCATACCCCCCCACCGCCTGTCCAGAATACCGGTATCCCTGCGGATACCACAGGATATAGCGTGGTGTTGGTAGATGATGTGCTCTATACTGGTCGGACGGTGCATGCTGCTCTGAATGCCTTAGTAGGACCAGACCACCCCGAACGGGTCCAGTTTGCGGTGCTGATAGACCGGGGGCATAGAGAGCTGCCTATCCGTGCCGATTTTATCGGCAGAGAAGTGCCTACGTCACGCAAAGAGCGGGTGGAAGTGCGGCTAACAGAAGTGGACGGACAAGATGAAGTTGTCATCATACATCCAGAGACCAGTGGCTAAAACGACAACGAGCCCTGGGATGCAATCGCTGATACACTTGACCAATCTGCACCGCTATGTGCTTGACTTGGACACCTTCAACCGAGCGCAGATTGAAGAGGTGCTCAACACCGCCGAGGGGATGAAAGAGGTGCTTTCGCGGGACATCAAGCAGGTGCCTATCTTACGCGGCAGGACGATTATTACCCTCTTCTATGAAAAGCGCGATTCTACGCGAGTGGCGTTTGAATTGGCAGCAAAAGCCCTTTCTGCTAACCTTATCTCTATTGCAGATGAGTACCCCCCTACCAATGGCTATAGCTTGGGGGATATTGCCCGTAAGGTGCAAGGGCTAGGGGCAAGTATTGTGGTGATGCGCCACCCCCACGCTGGTATACCCTATCAAATGCTTGATTACATCAGCGGTTCGCTGATCAATGCTGGCGATGGCTACCACGCTGACCCCGCCGAAGCCCTAACCGACCTTTTTACTATCCGTGAACATCTCGAACGTATCGAGAAGCACAAGGTTGTGTTGCTAGGCGACATTCTGTATAGCGGCGCAGCCCGTTCGTGCTTGTGGGGGTTGGCAAAGATGGGCGCACGGGTGACGCTCTGTGCTCCCCCCACGCTGCTTGGCCCACGGGCTTTTTGGCAAAAGACGTGGCCCGATGTGCGTATTACCCACAACTTGGATGAGGCGATAGAGGATGCCCACGCGATCAAAGTGCTTCCCGTTGCCCCATCCTGTTTTCACACGGGCAGGCTCCCCTCGCTGCGCGAGTTTCGAGAAGGCTATGCCCTCACCCCCGCCCGTATGCAGCGTGTTCGCAAACAAGCCCTGGTCCTTTCTGCTGATGCCCAAGAAGAGGATTTCCTCTCGCCGGCGACGTTCAAAGCTCGCCAACCTGCGGTAGAGCAATATGTCACCAATAGCATAGCCGTGCGTATGGCATTACTCTATATGGTCTCTGGCGCATCATCATAACCTATCCAAACGAGAAAGGATTGGGGGCGTGATTGATTGACTGAATCGATAACTGTAACGGACAATAACGGACAATAGCTTGTTGATCAAGAACAACCCACTGGATAAAGATACTCTATGGCTATGACTCGCTACTCTTTGATTGTTTTGGTGCTGTTGACCCTCGTCGTGGGGGCAGCACCCGCACACCCTACGCCAGACATTCCCTATCGCCCTGGCGAATTGCTTATCAAACTGTCCCCGAATCTCGCCCCATCTTCTAACAAGCAAGCAACAGAGCAACAACCAGACTCTTGGGCTATGCTCCAACGCGACCCGCAACTAGCCATGCTGCTGCAACAGGCAAACGTACACTATGTAGAGTTGCTTGCCCCCGGCAGCGATACCTACCATGTACAAGTTGCAAATACAACCAACATCCCCAAACTGGCGCAGCAGGTTGCCGCTCTTCCATCGGTAGTCTATGCGGAACCAAATGCCGTTCGCCAGATGTTGCGTGTCCCAAATGACCAGCATTTGTCGCAGCAGTGGGCATTGGAAAATATCCAGGCGTTTGGGGCATGGGACATCACCACGGGGGGCAATATTGTGGTCGCGGTGGTAGATACCGGGGTATCTACGAGCCACCCCGATCTCGAGGGCAAAGTGTTACCCGGCTACAATGCGCTGCTCCAAAATGACGCAAGCCAAGACAACAACGGACACGGGACAGCGATAGCCGGCTTGATAGCCGCTCGCACCGACAACAACACCGGTATCGCCGGGGTCTGTTGGGGATGTGCTATCCTACCGGTCAAGGTGCTGAATGAACGGGGAGCTGGTGATGATGTTGACCTAGCTCGTGGTATCCGTTGGGCAACGGAGCATGGCGCACACATCATCAACTTGAGCTTGGGGGGAGCAGAAAATAGCCAGGTATTGCGGGATGCGGTAGAGTATGCCTACCAACGAGGGGTTCTTTTGATAGCCGCTTCTGGCAATGAGCAACAGTTGGGCAACTTCACCAACTACCCTGCCGCCTATCCCCAAGTAGTCGCAGTTGGGGCTACCACCAACAGCGATAGGCTTGCGAGGTTTTCTAATACTGGTGAGCATATAGACCTCGTGGCTCCGGGCGTAGCCCTCTGGACAACCATTCTTGATGGCGATTTTGGACCACCAAACGGCACCTCTTTCTCTAGTCCGTTTGTCTCTGGTGTGGCAGCCCTTATCCTAACGGTGCGTCCTGACCTGCCGCATGCAGACGTGGCGTGTATCCTCAAAATGAGCTCAGATGACCTGGGGGATGCAGGACGCGACAACGAGTATGGGTGGGGACGGTTGAACGCCCTGCGAGCAGTGCAGCAAGCACAGACCTATACCGGCTGCAATCTGCCAGAACCCCAAACGAGCAGCGAGCCAGACAATACCTCACCAAACCCAGGCGGTGTAGCACCAGAGGTTATCAGGGACGCTTTTGCGCCGGTAGACCCGACGAGCAGCAGGGTGCAGGCGGGGGCATATTTTCCCGAAACGCGCCATACCTTGCGCGGCGAGTTTTTGCGCTATTGGCAGAACCACGGTGGTTTGCCCGTCTTTGGCTATCCCATTAGTGAGGAGTTCATCGAGCCGGCTTCTGCCGAGCGTAGCGGGGGGGAGTCCTTTGTGGTGCAGTACTTTGAACGGTATCGCTTTGAGTTTCACCCGGAAAACCCTGCTCCCTACAACGTGCTGCTGAGTCGGATGGGTGACGATATGCTCTCGCTGCAAGGGCTAAACTGGTTTAGCTTTCCCAAACAATCACCACAAGATGGGTGTCTCTACTTTGATGGGACAGAACATGCAATATGCGGGAGGTTTTTGGCTTACTGGCAGGAGCATGGGCTAGAGCTCGATGGCATTGCAGGGAAATCGTTTGGGGAAAGTCTCGCGCTCTTTGGGCAGCCGCTTTCTGGAGTCCAGATGGAAGAGGTAGCACCGGATGTTGAGGTGCCAGTACAGTGGTTTGAGCGGGCGCGGTTTGAAGACCACGGACAGCAGGGGGTGCTGTTAGGGCGGCTCGGCAGCGAGTTTGTCACAATGCAGCAGTGGACGCAGCCGTAGCCATAAGAAAATAGTCCCCTTGACGGCAAACCCCCTGCCTGGTTCCCCTGCCCCCGCTCCCATCCCAGGACGAGGGGGAGCCGCCACATTGGGCGCACCGCCGTGCGCCACTACACCCGCATACACCCACAGGGGTTAGGGGATGGGGAGAATAACAAGGCAATAGAGTTCTCCCCTCGTCTTGTTGGCTACTCCTCCGGGGGGGTATGGGGCAAGAAGAGACAAAATCGGCTCCCGCTTACCTCGCGGTTCTCCACCCAGATGCGCCCACTATGGGCTAGTGCCACTTCACGGCAGAATGCCAACCCTAGCCCCGTTCCCCGTTTGGACTCCCCTTGTGCTTGGGTAAAGGGCTTAAAGATGCGCTCCCTATCTGCTTCAGCGACCCCTTCGCCCATATCCTCAACTATCATTAAGATACCGTTGCCATCTGATGCTTCTTGCGCTTTCATTGTCACTGTTCCCCCTTTTGGGGTAAACCGCAGAGCATTGGCAACAAGATTGACTAGTACGCGGCGCAGCAAATGGAGGTCTGCCTCTACCTTGAGGTTGCGCGGTTGAACATGGTAGCGTAGGATGACTTGGTGCTTAACCGCGATGCTATATAGCATACGATGGATTTCGTCAAAGATAACTTCCAGTAAGATAGGCTCATATTCTAACACATGCCGTCCAGATTGGATTTTCTTCATATCCAGCATGTCATTGGTAAGATCAGTGGCTTCTTGCAATCCTCGTTTGCCAGAATTAAGCGAATCGACAATAAACTCGCGGATAGTTGAATCTATCTGGATAGTATTGATTGCCCGTTGGATAACATCAAAGCTGGCGGAGGTAGCGGTGAGGGGGCTGCGTATATCATGCACCAGCCGACTTAACATGCTTTCCCTTGCTGCTTCTATATCCTGTTGCTGTTTCATCCGCCATGCATTCTGTACTGCTTGCTCAATTGTTCGTGCTGCTCCATGCAACACGGTACCCTGGTAGGCGTAAAATGCATACGGTCTTTTGTGGGCAAGCGTCAGTATACCGCTAATCCCAACGCTTGTTTGCAGGGGAAGAATAATCAGGGAATGACCAGCTAAAAGTTGGGGAGAGTGTTCATCGGGGACATTGCTGATACGGACCATACGGCGTTGTTGGATTGCCTGCTGTTGTGGACCAGCTTGTAGGGCTTCTGCTATTTGGTCATGATCTAGGGTAATACGTTCATCACTCGTAATCCAGCGAAAGGGGTCTTGGTTTTCATCCAATAACACCAGACATCCCGTTTCTGCATTGATCATTTCCACCATACCCATTAGGGCTTCTGGAAGTACTTTTTCAATATCAAGGCTTTGATTGAGGCGTAGGCTGAATGCGTGTAAGAGAGAAAGGGACGCACACTCCTGGGCGAGCTCTCGTCGAATGTGGCGAGTCGTGTCCAGGGAGTCTAGGGTTTCTCCATCTTGGGTAGGCTTATATGAACTCGGATACAGACTACTTTTCCCCTCTCGTGGTACATCATACCGTTGTTGTGCTACGGTTTCAACGCCTGAAGCAAACCGCGCCATTTCTTGATACACAGACATGATAAATCCCTCTCAATGGGATATGCTCCAATAGGGCATATCTCCCACAGGAAACGATGTATCCCCCCCTCGCGTATTTCCCTTCAAGTAACCAAACCACCCACAAACCAGTACTGCACCGCTGAGAATATTTGTTGAACCTTGCGCTACAACGGAGAACAGTACGATATGTGTTAGTCTTTAGTATAACAGAATCTTGAAAATTTGCCTATAGTGACTTTTTCCTATAGCCCAACAGTACCATATAATTACTATATTTTGTAGTACTACTATGATATGCATAAAGAGAGAGAAAATATAGGTTGTAGCTTTTTCCTGTTGCGCTATATGGTATTCGTCTTGCATTTTTTCTAGCATTTTGTGTGGGAATTATCAAGGGATTATTAAGAAAAAAGGGTAAATTTCCTCTGATATATCGTTTTTCTTCCAAGAGGTTTTCCTCCCAGAAACCCTATGATGTGATGGATGGGGAAAAAAATAAGGACCATTGATTTGGTCAGGAATGTCCCCCAAACCTAAGATACCCCTATTTGCGAAGTGAAGACCCTACCGAATAAGCAAAATGAGCAAAACGGTAGGGCTATTATACCATACCCCCTTCCCCTTTTACGGGTAGATTTCCTTTCCCATACAGCACACCAGCACCGCCCCACTGTGCAGACTACCCCCTTTGGCACCAAGCACCGCCGCGCCGACCAGACCAATCACCGGCGTTGTCCTGCCGATGACCACCGCGAGTTGCTGTTGATCTGTTGGGGCAGCAGGGGCAGAGGTGGTTTCCTCTTGGGCAGATGCAAAGACAGCAGAGCTACTCCCCATCACCAACGCCGCAGCAGGAGACCCTGATGCTGCCACCGCTTGTCGGGCAGCACTGACAACATCACCGTCTGCTTGCACCCCTACACCTGCCGCCACCTTGATGCTCCCCATCACGACCCCATCTTCAATCACTTCATCATTGACAAAGACCATCCCGCTATGGGCAGACTGCCCACCGCCAGTAGCAGCACCAGCGAGCATGCCAGGGTCAGTGCCAGTGATAGGGGGAGACGATAGGGCAGTATTGAGCGTAGCAGGATCACTCCCTATGCCGCCTGCCGTAAACAGCAGCACAAGTGGCGAACTCGTTTGTTGACCCGTTGTCGTATCTGTTTGAAGTTGGGTAGCAACCCGGTGTATCGCATCAGCGGGAGCTTGCGAAAACCCCCGCTCAAGCGCGAGCACCGGGGGGGTAGGCAAGCGCAGCGCAAGCACACATACCCCCTTCTCCACAAAGCCAAGCGGGGTTGGGATACCGCCGCCGGAGCTACAGCCTAGCAACGGGACATCTTTTGCAAGCGAGCGTATCCCCTGCACCACCTCTGGCGGACGATGGTACCTATCGCTCATAGTCGCTATGAACAACGAGGGGGTTTTATCCTCAAACGCAGCGCGGGCTTGGGCAGCCACATAGCGTCCTGCCTCATATCCATGATCGTTCTGACTAACAGCGAGACTCGCAAAGAACGCCATATCTTTACTCCTTCCTGCAAATCTTTCTCCAAGTGACAAGAGCGTTGTTGTAATGCAACGGTTCTACAACCTAGCCTGCCCCTGATGGGTTGGCTGTGGGGGTTGTGCTGCTTGTTGGGTTGCCATACGCTTGAGCAACCAGACGATGAGACCATCCACTGCCCATGTCGGCAGCACATGCTGAAACAAGAACACCATCATCCGTTCTCTGAAGGGCAGGGTATAGCGGGCTTTGGGGCGCGGCGATGTTATCGCCTTCACGATGGCATCCACCACCACCTCTGGTCCAGGGGCAGTGGTATAGCTCTGCTCAAAGACCTGCTCGAAGTTATCCATATAGACAGCGTAGGGCGAATCTGGGGGGCGAAACTCGTTGGAAACGCGGTACGCCGCATCTGTAAAGCCCGTGCGGATAGCCCCCGGTTCAATCAAGATGACCTTCACCCCAAAGAGCGCGAGTTCCATACGCAGTGCATCAGAGAGGGCTTCAACGGCAAACTTTGATGCATTGTAGGCACCGCCAAAGGGGAAGACGACTCGCCCGGCAACGCTGGCAATATTGATGATACGACCATCACCACGCGCTATCATCGGCGGGGCAAAGGTGCGTGTGACCTGCATCAAGCCAAACACATTGACATCAAACAGGTGACGAAGGGCTTCATCGCTAATGACCGCAGAAGGCCCAAAAATCCCATAGCCGGCGTTGTTGATGATGACATCAACCCCTCTGCCATTAGTCTGCTGCTGCACCTCGGCGGCAGCACGTTCAATCGAGTCATAGTCGGTCACATCCAAGTGCAGCGGAATAAGAGTCGGGATATTGGCAGTATCGCGTAGCTCATCGAGGGCTTCTTGCCGTCGTCCGCTGGCAAAGACTGTCGCCCCCTGACGGGCTAGGGTAAGGGCGGCAGCTTTGCCAATACCCGCCGTTGCCCCGGTAATCAAGATGGTTTGTTGGCTCATGACCATGAAGTAGCTCCTTTAGCTGATAGCTGATAGCTGATAGCACCATTCCCCCCATGCTCAAGCGTGAGCGTGGCGGGTTGTTGCCTCCCCTATTTTACCAGAAGCCACTGCATAATGTCTTCTTTGGCATGCAAATCAAGAAAAGCCGCAACAACTTGGGGGTCAAAATGGCTATTGGCAAGGTTGCGTATGTGGCGAAGCACCCGTTGTTGCTTCCATGCCTTGCGATAGGGGCGATCAAAGCTCAGGGCATCCCACACGTCTACCACAGCAAAAATGCGGGCAGACAGGGGAATATCGGTTCCCTGGAGCTTACGGGGATACCCGCTCCCATCCCATTTTTCGTGATGACAGTAGGGGATGTCTAGGGCAGGTTGCAAGAACTCAATATGGGACAGCATATCATAGGCATACTTTGGGTGCTGGCGCATAATCCCCCATTCCTCTTCTGTCAACGCGCCTGGTTTGTGCAGGATAGTGTCGGGGATGCCTATTTTGCCTATGTCATGCAGCAATGCCCCACGGCGAATATGGACAAGGGCATCTTCCGGTAGCTCCATTGCCCGTGCCAGTAGGATAGTAAGATCGGTAACGCGCAAGCTATGTCCCTCGGTCTCTTTATCGCGCAGGTCAAGGGCGCGAACCCATCCCTCAATCGTGGCATCGTAAGAATGGGTCAGGGCATCTTTGGATTGCTGGAGGCTCTGAAACAACTCGGCGTTGTCTATGGCAATGGCAGCTTGTCCACCGATAGCCTCAAGAAACGTGACCCATTCTTGGTCAAAGAGCAGCGGGGTGCGGTGAAAGAACTCCAACACCCCCTTGACCTGCCGCTTGGTCACGAGCGGTATCCCATAGTAGGAGATAAAGGGTTCATACTGCTGAAACGGGAGCAGTAAGTTGTGGCGTTCTGCCCGGAGATCGGGAATGATCAGCGAGCGATGTTCTTTGACTATTCGCCCGGCGTAGCCCTCGTTTATCTGGAGCGTCTGAAGAGGGAGCAGGGTTTGCTGAAACCCACGCGATGCCGCATAGGTCAAGGTTTTTTTCCCCGCATCAAACAACAGCACAGCCGCCGCATCTACTTGGAGCAGCATGGTGATGTGGTCAAGAAGCAGGTTGAGCGTCTGGTCAAGGTTTAGGCTGGCACTGATGGTCAATTGGATGCGGCGTAGGGCAGACATCCGCTGAAATTGATTGTGGGTACGCTCTTCAACTTGTCGCCGTTCGGTGATGTCTTGGAAGGTACAGAGCATACACGGAATATCGTCTAGCTCGATAAGCTCAATCCAGACTTGCAATGCCCGTTCTTCATGGTCATTGGTAACAAAGCGCATATCTATGCCATGCAACGCGGTTTGCTCGCGTAACAACATTCTGATAGTGTTCCAGGTGCCACTTTCTGGCACAAAACCGAGGGCTTCCCACGTCTTGCCAACCAGGGTCTCTTCGGCTGCGTGGGTTAGTTCAAGGAACCGCTCATTGCCCGTAATAATCTTATGCGTTTCTAATGAGCTAATCGCCATCGGGAGAGGGGTTGCATGGAAGATTTTTTGAAACCGCTGTTCACTCTGCCGATGGGCGCGGTCTTTGCGCTTTTGCTCTCGACGGCTCATGACTTCACGCAGTTCTCGCTCAACAACAGAGCTCAGGAAGGAGATATTGTGCTTGCTGAGGCAATCTTGAGCACCAGACCGCATCAAGGCAATAGCAGCTTCGCGCCCTATGGAGTTGGACAAGACAATAAACGGAATGTCTAGGCTGCGGGTTTTGAGGATGTCGAGGGCTTCTTGGGCAGTGAAGTGGGGAAGGCGGTAATCGGCAATGACCATATCCCACGGAAAAGCCAGCGCAGCAAGCATCGCTTCTGCTGTTTCTACCCGCTCAAAAATGAGGGTGTAGCCGCTATACCGAAGCTCATGCATAATTGCCAGGGTATCATCATGAGAATCCTCGACAATAAGCACACGCACGGTACGTTGTTCTATCACTTGTTTTTGGGTTGCTTCTTGCATTACTTATGTTCCCCAGATTGGTACGCTTTCCCCATAATCTTACAAAAGACCTCAACGACATGCGGGTCAAAATGAGAACCAGTATGTTCTTGTATGTAGGCAAAGACTTTTTCTTGGTCCCAGGCTTTGCGATAGGGACGGTCTGTAGAGAGCGCATCCCAAACATCCACAACCGCAAAAATCCGGGCTTCTAGCGGTATTTGCGTTCCTTGTAGCCCATCTGGATAACCCGTCCCATCCCATCGTTCGTGGTGATAGTAGGGTATCTTGAGGGCTGGCTCTAAGAAGGCAATCGGCTTGAGCAATTGGTAGGCATAGATGGGGTGTTGTCCCATGAGATCGCGTTCTTCTTCCGTAAGCGGGCCATTTTTGAGCAAGATACTGTCAGGAATAGCCATTTTCCCAATATCGTGCAAGATAGCTCCGCGGTAAATGTGGACAAGGTGCTCCTTCTTGATGCCCATTTCTTGTGCGAGCCGTATGGTCATATCTGTGACACGGCGGGAATGTCCCTCGGTCTCTGCATCGCGCAACTCCATAGCCCTTGCCCACCCTTCAATTGTGGCGTTGTACGCCATCGTGAGTTCATCTTTGGACTGTTGGAGGCTTTTGTAGGCAATGGTGAGTTCATCTTTGGAGCGTTGCAAATGTTCGACCAACTCGGCATTGTCTATCACCACCGCGGTATGCCCGGCGAGGGCTTCTAGGAAATTTTGGCTCTCTTGGTCAAGCATAATGGGGGAATGATGGAACAGTTCCAATACCCCTTTGACTTTTCCCTGAGCAATCAATGGCACACCATAGTAGGCAGTTAGCCCTTCTTTTTTCAAGAGGTGCTTACGGATACAACAACTCTCTTGGTCAGTAATATTTGGGACAGAGACAGGGCGGCGTTCAAGCGCAACCCGCCCGGCGCATCCTTCGCCTATGCGGAGGCGAGTCCATTGGATACCTGCCGAGCTAAACCCTTTCCCAACGGTGTATTCAAGGACCTGGCTATGCGGTACGGTCAGGAGCACCATACCGGCAGCTACTTCTAGCAGCGAGAGTACATGGTCAAGCAGCATGGTCAAGGCAAGATGTTGGTCTAGCGTGGCACTAATATGCATTTGGATGCGGCGCAGGGCTGCCAGCCGTTGTATCTGTTGTTGGATGCGTTCTTCGCTTTTGCGCCGCTCGGTGATGTCTAGTCCCGTGCCGATGATGTAGGAAACTTGCCCCTCATCGTTGGGGAGTATCGTATTTGACCATGCAATGCGATGGCGGGTGCCATCTTTGGCAACCCAATCGCCTTCGTAGGTGATGGGAAAATGCCCTAGCAAGAGCTTTTGAAAAATAGCCTTCACCGATTCGCGCTCTTCCTGGGGAATGAGCGTTTGTATGAAATCAAGATGGAGTATCTCATGATGCGTGTAGCCACTAATACTTTCACAGGCGCGATTAAACCGCACAATCTGTCCCTGGGGATTGAAAACGGCTACAAGCGCATCCTCAGTATCAAGGATAGTATTGATAAAATCACGCTCTTGGCGCAGGGCATCTTGGGCATACTTCTGTTCGGTATGGTCGTGAAGGATAGTCAGGATACCCGTTTCGTTGTGCAGTTCTATAAATTCCATCCAAGCCATAAGCAATCGCCGCGATTTTCCTATTGGCTCAAAGGAAAGGTTGACTTCATAAAGGGCATGTTGTTGCCGAATATACTGCGGTATGTGGTGTTCCTTGTTTTGCAGCTGAAACCCGATGGACTCCAGGGTATGCCCGATAACAGAATCGCGGGGTTGGTCAACAAGTTGGAGGAAACTCTTGTTGACATCAATGATTGTGGTATCTGAGAGACGGCAAACAACTATTGGTAGGGGGCTAACGTGGAAGATGGTATGGAAGCGATCTTGTGAATGTTGGAGTTCGGTTTCTGCCTGCTTCTGGTTGGTGATGTCTTGGGCAACACTATAGATGAAGAGCACCTCACGGCTATTGTGCTTGCCGGGGACAGCGCGTCCATGCTCGCGCAACCAGCGTACGCTGCCATCTTTGGTAACAATGCGAAATTCGCTACTATCTGGCTTGCCAGCAATGAGCGTCTCATAGCGTTTAATGGCAATCGGCATATCTTCGGGGTAGATAAGGTGTTCCCATCCTCCCAATTTGGCTAGTTCTTCAACGGTATAGCCCGTGACACGACTAAAGGCATCTGTCACCCACTCATTCACGAGTGTGCCATCTGGCTCCAACCGAAAAGCATAGGCATAGTCAGAAAAGAGGTCGGAAATAATCCGGTAGCGAACTTCGCTTTTACGCAGCTCTTGTTCAACGCTTTTACGGTGACGGTGGGTATCGATCTCGTCTATGATTTGGGTGATGCTCTTGATAAGCCGGTCTGTATTGCCCTTGAGCACATAATTATATGCGCCAGCGCGAACTATATCTACTGCGGTTTCTTCGTCTAGCGGTTCTGAAACCACAATACAAGGGATAGGTATAGCTGCTTCTTGAACCAGAGCTAGGGCTGCAAAGATAGGCAGGGTAGGGATGTTGGTATGGGCAATGATACCATCCCACGATTCGGACAAGGCTGCTTGGAACCCTTCCTTTGTGGACACCCGCTTCATCTCTAGGGTATAGCTGTCTTGTAGGAGTGCTTGGATGATGGACAAGAGATCATCTTCTCCAGGGATTTCAAGGAGCAATAGGCGAACGCTAGGGTTCATACTGCGCCTCGTACTGGCGTATATAGCGTGTTTGGTACTGGTATTGGGTGCAGTGATCTTGCCCTTAATCTTGTTATCATAATACAGCTACTTTACTTGTTGTTCTCTTGGTGGTTGAAGAAACGAAAGCGAAAAAATGCCATGATATATCAATTTTACCAGCATACGGCACAGGGTACAATGGGGGATTGCCCTACTACTAGAACATAGTGCTGTTGTTCCCCCCGTCCCCCTCGCCCACCAAACGAGCCGCGAGTGTCAACGAGCGGATGTAGGGGCGCACGGCGGTGCGCCCTATC
>CAZLKK010000091.1:0-12576 GCA_964559995.1 uncultured Chloroflexaceae bacterium | reverse complement strand
ACATGCAGCCCTGTCAAGGCTGAGATCGCGGGTTCAAGTCCCGTCGTCCCCGCCAAACAACCAAAAATGATGCAGGTCAACAGCCTGCATCATTTTTTATTTCGTCTCTCCCACACAACGAGCAACACGCAAATCACAATGAAACGTTGACCCGGTATTAAACTCACTATCCAGCGTCATCTTCCCGCCCATCAGTTCAATCAAGCGGCGGCTAATCGCCAGCCCCAAGCCCGTACCCGCAAATCGCAGCGATTGCTGATTCTTGATCTGCGTATATTCCTCAAAAATCAGGGCTTGATGCTCTGGAGTCAAGCCAATACCAGTATCCTGAACACTCACCCGAATATGCGTCTCGTCAAGCCTATGAGCGCGTATGGTAATAGACCCATGTTCTGTAAACTTCACCGCATTGGAAAGCAGATTGATGAGCACCTGCTCGAACCGCTCAGGATTAGCCCGCGCACAGGGCAAATCCTCTGCCACATCCTGCACCAACTCCAGCCCCCGCTCCTGTATCTGTGGCAGCATCACCCCGACAACCGTCTGGACAATCTGCCGTACATCTATTGTGCTAAGGTCAACTTCAAGCCGCTCTGCCTCAAGTTTAGAAAAATCCAACAGATCATTCACCAACTTGAGCAACCGATTACCACTATGCAACACAAAATACATCGGCTCATCCAACGTTTCGGGAAGCTGCCCAAACCGCCCCCGCGAGAGCATCTGGGCATAGCCAATGATAGACGTAACGGGAGTGCGTAGCTCATGCGTAACCGCCGCAAAAAAAGCAGACTTTAGCCGATTGGAAAGCTCCATACGCTCATATTGATAAATACGGTTTACCGCAATCGTCAGCATGTTCGCCAAATTTTCAAACAGCCGGACTTCCTGTGGCGTAATGTCACGCGCCGTATGCTGCCCAACGACCAACGCCCCAAACACCGTCTGCTCATCATGCAACAACACCGAGAGCACACTCTGGAGATTGGCATTTTCCAAAACCGCGTGAATAGGGGTATCAGCTAGGGAGGGGTCTTCAGCATGGAGCACACTCGAAGTACCAGAATTGAGCACCTCAAGGATAAGCGCAAAATCAGTGGGGGTCGCATACTGAGCAATAAGGCTGTGCTCCGGCTGGTTCGCCTGGTCTACCACAACGTGGATCGCATCTTCCACCTGGCGCAGCCCAATGACGACCCGATCCCAGGGGAGCGTTCGGACAATCTGAGAAGCTACAGCAGGGAGAAAATTATCTGTCTGAAGCGCAGCATTCGTAATACTGGCAATCTTGTTGATAAGCAAAAGCTCTGCATGCGTATGTTCCGTTTCATCTGCTCGTTCCATTTTTTTGTTCCTCTCCCTAGCTTCATCAGCTTCATCCAGAGGGTATGATTGCAAGCGACAAAGTGTGCTACTTACACCTCTGCCTACTGTTCAGATTTTACAAAATGGAACTTTATTATAAAGCAAAGCCACAAGTTTTGCTAATTGTGATGGAGGGTTGGAAACCCAAACCCCTGTGCAACGGAGGTTACACAGGGGAGGGGGAAAAGGGAGAAAGGGACTTATTGATCTTCTGGTGTATCTGCTTCTGGTGTAGGCGACTCACCCGATTCTTCCTCAGCTTCAGCGGTAGCTGTTTCCTCAGCTTCAGCGGTAGCTGTCGCATCAAGAGCGGCATCTTCGGAGGGCGGCTCACTATCGAGTCCTTCCTCACCCGTCATAGACTCATCTGCCTCAACGCTGCTCCCTTCCTCAGCATCAACGCCTTCTTCAGCA
Organism: uncultured Chloroflexaceae bacterium; assembly: GCA_964559995.1. Taxonomy (GTDB): domain Bacteria; phylum Chloroflexota; class Chloroflexia; order Chloroflexales; family Chloroflexaceae; genus JAAUSY01. The sequence continues at coordinate 10,797 of CAZLKK010000091.1, read as the reverse complement.
GCACTGTCTTCACCCATCTGGCGTGCGGGCAACCCTTCCTCAGCGACAATCTTCATCGCCTCTTTAATCGGGATACGTACAATCCCTGACCGCTGGTTGAGCCAACTATAGTTATTCAACTTGGCTTCATCAGCCGCCAACAGCCGCTCATACTCCCCCGTTGAGGGGATAGCCGGTAGGTCTGGCGTAGTCGGGTAATACTTGAGCCAAATAAGCAACAGCGCAATCGTGATGAACGCTCCTGTCACCAGAATAAACCCGCGAATGAGACCAGCGGTTTCTGGGTCAAGTTTCCGTTCTGGCTTTTTTCCCCGCTCTGGTATGGGGTCTGGACTCTCACCAAAAACGGTCTGAACCTGTATTTCTTTTCGTTTTTTGTCTCTATCCATGGCTTGCTAACTCCTGCACGAGCGGATCATGAACGGGAACAATCGGTCTACGTTTCAATACCTCAATGAATATCGCTATCCAGATACCCCCAAACCCAATAGGAGCTGCATAGGTCATCCAATGAACATCTGGCACCGTCTCGTTGAAGGCTGGCATAATATACCAGAAAATATCGGCAAAGCGCATGATAAAAATGACCAACGCCACCTTCCACAGGTAGGAGATATTGCGTTTCATAAACCGCTGGAGCATCAACAGGAAGGGGAGGGCAAACTGCAACACGACAATACCCACAGCAATTTCATTCCACCCCGGCTGCGAACGATGGATGTACCACGGGGTCTCTTCTGGCAGATTACCCGACCACATAATGAGAAACTGCGACAGCGAAAAGTAGGTCCAGATAATCGTAAAGGCAAAGAGCAAATTACCCAAGTCGTGATACTGCTTCGTAACCAATAGGTCAGACAGTGGCTTGCGCTTAGAAAGCAGTGCCACCAGCATAATCATAAAGGCAAACGTGGTTAGCCCCTGCCCAATGAAGAAAATGCCCCCGTAAATAGCGGAAAACCAATGTGGCTCCAATGACATCCCCCAGTCTATTGCGGCAAATGTCATAGTCAACACATAGATCAAGATACCGGGAGGTCCCAGAGTGCGAAATCGCTTGAGGATCACCGGGTCGGCGGTTTCATCCTGCTGCTTTGACCACTTCACCAGAAACCATGCGGCAACTGACCACAACCCAAAGTAGACTACCGCCCGTCCAATAAAGAACGGCACATTGAGGTAAATAGCTTTGTGCTGTAAGATAGGATCATGGGCGACCACCTCTGGACGTGCCCATTCGTACAGGTCTGGCATAGCGATAATGATGGGAATAAAGAGCAGTGCCATCAACGGGATAGTCAGTGCAGCAGACTCTAGCATCCGTCGTATTGCAACGCCCCACAACCCCCCAACGGTATGGTGGAGAAACAAAATGGCGAGACTCCCCATCGGTATCGCAAGCCAAAACAAGTAGGCGTAAAGATACGATTGAAAGAACGTCTCTCGTGTTCCTCCCACTCCCAAACCCATTGCCCAAACGATGAGTCCAAGCACCCCGACAATAATCACTGGAAGCTGGAGCTTTTTCAATACTGGCAGGATGTCGTCTGTTTGTTTTAGATCCATGAGCGTATCATTCTCCAATTACTGACACTGCTTCTTAAACGATGCATTATCTGGCACATCATCACAGCTTGCATTCTGACTCAGTTGAAGTGCTCGTACATAGGCGATAATTGCCCATCGGTCTTCTGGTGGTATTTTGGGTCCATAGGCATACATATTGCGGAACCCATTGGTAATCACATCAAACATGTACCCGACAGGAATCTCGCGCAACCGATCAACGTGATAATTTGCTGGCGGTACCAGACCACGACGCTGTATCATCCCTAGTCCATTCCCCACACGACCATGACAGGGGGAACAAAAGACGTTAAACCGGTCCTGCCCGCGCCGTAACACCTGAATGGTAACAGGGAAGGGAAAAGTAGTCACGAATTCGCCATCTACTTGTCCGGTATAGAAGTGCTCATCAGCAAGCACCTGGCTTTGTGAAATCGTACCAGGAACACGCGGACGAGCAACCATCCCATCAGCAAAAAACGATGTAGCCATATAGGGCTTCTTATACTTAGGCTGATCGTACATACTCTGGTGACATGCAGATACCAACACCACACAGAGCAATAACCAACTGCTAACCAGAATTTTTGCTTTCCTGGAGGATCGGCGTTTTGTGTCCATCCTTGACGTTTCCCTCACTTATTGACTTCCGTTATCCTACGCGGTCCAAGGTCCTGCATAAACCGCATGGTCTCGCTCCGCTCAAACAACGGATCGCGTGCTTCAATGCACAAGAAAAACCGATCTACTGAGGCTCGCTCAAACCCTGGTACGTTGAACACGGGATGATAGGGTTTGGGTAGCCCATTGAGCAACAGCATACCAAACACCGCAGAAAATGCAGCGAACAGCACCATAGACTCAAAGGTAATCGGAATAAACGATGGCCAACTGAATAATGGACGACCACCAACATTGATCGGGTAATCAAAAACCGTTGTCCACGTCTGCATCAAGAAACCGAAACTTGCCCCGGTTATCCCACCCGTCAACACAATAGGAGAAACCCATGTCCGGTAATCTTCCATTGCCTCGAAAAGCTCGTGGATGGGAAAGGGGGTGTAGGCATCCATCACCCGATACCCCTGAGACCGCGCCTGGCGTGCTGCTTCAACTACCTGGTCGGGTGTATCAAATTCGGCTATCAAGCCATACAAATTCGGAGCATACATTATCCTGAAACCTCACTGGTACAGGGCTTGCTGCTGCCAGCCACTAGCCACACCCTCATGATGATGATGCGATCTCGTGGCAGCAACTCCCAAACTAATGGTGTATCCACTTCCCTGCTGCCTTCTGTTCCTCGTTGTGTTGGAGCACCTGCATCTCAAAAATGTTAATCATGGGCAGGAGCCGAATAAACAGGAACATTAAGCTAAAGAACAACCCGAACGTCCCCACATACAGGGCAATATCCCAGAAGGTAGGGGCATAGTTATCCCACGCTGAGGGAATAAAATCACGCTCAAGACTCATCACGACAATCACGTACCGCTCCAACCACATCCCCACTGCGACAACCAGCGTCAACAGCCAAACAACCAACAGATTTCGCCGTAGGGCTTTAATCCACATCAGCTGGGGAGCCAAGCCATTACAGAAAATCAATGCCCAGTAGCCTAGCGCGTGGGGACCAAAGAAGCGGTTTTCTACCATAAACTGCTCAAACTGATTACCGCTATACCACCCAAAGAAGACTTCCAGGGCATACCCGTAGAGCACGATCAACCCTGTCGCCAACATCACCTTACACATATTTTCAATGTGCCGCATGGTGATCATGCCTTCAAGTTTGTATATCTTGCGGATGGGGATAACCAGCGTTAGCACCATAGCAAACCCTGCAAACACTGCGCCTGCCACAAAGTAGGGCGGGAACACGGTAACGTGCCAGCCTGGAACGATACCCGCAGCAAAGTCAAGACTGACGATACTATGCACAGAAAGCACCAGCGGCGTAGACAACCCTGCCAACAACAGATACGCCATTTCGTAGCGGTGCCAGTGCAGGGCAGACCCACGCCACCCTAGCGACAGCACCCCATAGAGCTTTTTCACCCGTGGGTTTTCTGCCCTATCGCGCATCTTGGCGAAGTCGGGGACAAGCCCCACCAGCCAGAACATCAACGACACGGTAGCATAGGTAGACACCGCGAACACGTCCCAAGCCAATGGGCTACGAAACTGGGGCCAAAGGTACATCGTATCGGGGTAGGGGATCAACCAATAAAAGAGCCAGGGTCGCCCCAGGTGGAGAATAGGAAACATCCCCGCACAGGCAACAGCAAACAACGTCATTGCCTCGGCAAAACGGTTGATCGAGTTGCGCCACGTCTGATGGAGTAGCAACAGAATAGCAGAAATCAGCGTCCCTGCGTGTCCAATACCAATCCACCAAACAAAGTTAATGATCGCAAAACCCCAGTCAGATGGATTTGTGACACCCCAGATGCCTACACCGCGCACCAACAATGTCACAACGGCGTAGATCATCAGCATCAACAGCACAAAGGCTATTGCCATACCAATAATCCACCACCGCGGGAACCCTTTAGAAAGCGGAATACCAGTTATCTGCTCTTCAATCCGCCCGTAGGAATACCCCGGATCTATGACGGGATCAAACGATTCACCCTTTTTGAGTTTTGCCACACTCTCGGATTGCATGCTTGACCTTACTCTCTACAAATCTAATGTTCAGATTGGGTCTCTTCACCCGCGTGCTCTTGGTCTTCGGTATGTTCATCTTCTGTCTGATGAACTTCTACCTCTACCGGCTCAATCTTTGTGTTTGGATTTCGCAGCCGGGCAAGGTAGGATGTCCGCGGCACCGTCCCCACATCCTCAAGCAATTTATAGTTCAACGGCTCATGCTTGAGCTTGGAGACTCGGCTAAACGGATCATTAATATTGCCAAAGGTAATCGCTTGCGTGGGGCATGCCGCCTCACACGCGGTCACAATTTCGCCATCGGCAATGGGTATCCCTTCGCGCTTGGAGACGATACGGGCAGCATTGATACGCTGCACACAGTAGGAACACTTCTCCATCACGCCACGGGTACGGACAGTCACATTGGGGTTCTTCATCAAGTTCAGACTTGGTGAGTTGAAACTTTCCGCGTAGTTGAAGAAGTTAAACCGCCGGACTTTGTAGGGACAGTTATTCCCACAATAGCGTGTCCCCACACACCGATTGTAGGTCATATCGTTCAACCCCTCCAGGCTATGCACTGTCGCCCCAACCGGGCAGACTGGCTCGCATGGGGCTTTTTCGCATTGTACGCACCCAAGCGGCTGGAAGTAGGTGTTGGGGTTGTCCATTTCCCCTTCATAGTAGCGGTCTATGCGTATCCAGTGCATTTCCCGCCCCATGATCACTTGATCTTTACCGACAACGGGGATATTGTTTTCGGCATTACACGCGGCAACACAGGCATTACACCCATTGCAAAGGTTGAGGTCTATGACCATCCCCCACGCGCTGCCATCCCATGCTTCGCCCGTTGACGTTTCAAACTTGGGATAGAGTGACGGCACCCCATGCCCACCGTGTGCTGCATGATGAATGAACTCTGGATCAGCGAGATACAGCGGCAAAGTGCCTACCCGCAACAGATAGGGGATACGTTCATTCATACGTTGCTGAAGCAGAGCGTTGGTCACTTCGAGCGTCTGATGGTGTTGGGTGCTTGCCAACCGGACTTTCTGTCCAAGTGGGACAATATCGCCTCCGCCACCAAACCAGAATGAGTCAGCGGTACGGATGGCATACGCATCATACCCAACGTTGTTGCCAACATTGCCGGCGTTGGTGCGCCCAGAGCCAAGAAAAACCGTAACACTATTGTACGCCTGCCCCGGCATCACCCACACGGGACCCTCTACCCACGTCCCCGCAAACGGCACCTGCACCACATCTTCACTCATGATGCCATATTCCAGAGCCGTAGCCGGACTAACGAGAATAATATTGTCCCATGTGACTTTTGACAGCGGTTTGGGCAGCTCCTGGAGCCACGCATTGTTGGCAAAGCTCCCATCCCACAGCGTTGGGTCTGGGCGGAACACTACCTCAAGGTCGCCACCTTGCGATGATTTGGGGAAGGAGGTAGCCTGCAACGAGACTTCTTTTGCTGGCAGAGCCGTGCCTTCAATCAAGCCATCCTGCAACAGCAACTCCCAAGCCCGTTCAGAGCCATCTTCCATCTGCTCTAGCCAATACTCGCGTAGCACATCGTAGCCACTTTGCTTCTCGCCCAACAGAGCAGTTACCACCTCAAGGGCAGTTTTGCCCCCATAGAGCGGGGCTATCAACGGCTGAACAATGCTCACCGTGCCATCGTAGGCGCGAATATCGCCCCACGACTCGAGCGCGTGTGCTGCTGGCACATGCCATGTACACATGGAGGAGGTCTCATCCATATACAGGCTAATGTGAGCACTGAGGTCAACATTAGCGAGATTGCCGGCAAAGTCCAGATCAGCTGGCGCATTATAGACCGGATTACCGCCAATGATAACCAACGTCTTTACCTTGCCAGACTTCATCTCACCGACCAAATCCTTGATAGCATCAAGTTGGGAGACCGGCTCAACTTCTGGCGGGTCAGTATAGACAACGGTTTCGCCAACATTGCCGAGTTTTTCATTCATAGCATGCGCGAGCGCATGGACGACTGGTGGTTGTTGCTCGCCAGCAATCACGATGCTGGAGCCACTGTGTGTTTCTAAATCTTCCACCAATGCCTCAACCCACGATTTTTCGGCAACACTAGCCCCTGAACCCGCACTGATGCCCAACTCGCTCGCCACCTGTCGCGCCAAGTCTTCAATCTGGCGTGACTGAAGCGGCAGCCGATGGTCAGCAACTGTGCCGGTATTTGATGGGGTACTCTCCGCAACATACAGGCGATTCATGGTCAGTTTTTGGTTTTCATCTTCATGGCGCACTCGCCGTTTGCTCATGAAGTCACGGGTATAGCGCACACTACCCGGATCAGTACTCATGAAATCCGCCTCTAGCGAAAAGACCACATCAGCCTTGTCAAAATGGTAGACAACGCCTAAAGGTTCCCCAAAGGCTAGGCGCGTCCCTTCAACAACATTATCCCGGTTGACTGGTTCATACTGATACCACTTCGCCCCGGAGAACGTGTCGAGCAGGTTTTGTATTTGCTGTCCTAGCGTGGGAGATGTAACCGTTTCTGTGAGAATCCGCAGTCCATTTCCGCTTCCAGAGGGAGCAACAGCAGCGATGAAATCATCCCAAGAGGCAGCATTTCCGTTGCCGTCAATGATGCGTTGGGAACGGTCCGGGTCATACATCGTCAAAATAGTTGCTTGGGTGAAAATATCGGTAGACCCAAGACTCGCTGGATGGCGGAAATTCCCCTCTATCTTGGTTGGTCGCCCCTCGTGACTTTCAACCACAATCCCTCTAGCAAAACCACCAAACGACAATGCAGAAGCAAAGAACAATGGTATTCCAGGGGTATATTCTGGTGGGGGGACGACATAGGGGACAATTCTTTCCTCTGGTTGGAGAGGACCAATGGAGCAGGAGGTAAGTCCTGCCAATGCCAACGAAGCCCCCATCAACTTGAGGAAGGTTCGGCGGCTAACCGGGTCGTTCAGGTCAGCAACCGCACCATGCGGATACTCCGTCCGTAGAAACTGCTGAAACTCCTCGGTTTCAGCGAGTTCATCAAGGCTCTGCCAAAAGCGCTGACCCTCTTTATTGGCGAGTCGCGCTCGAATGGTAGCCAGGTCAATTTGTGTGTGTGTTTGCTTTGTCATTATCTGTGGCATACAGAGCAGTTCGTAATCTGCTCAATCTTCCAGGTACGATGACAATCCAGGCAGAATCCCATGTACAATGTTTCTGACTTCCACATCAACGGCATGTTTGCTACATCGCCGTGACAGGTCTCGCAGTCAATACCCCGTCCTCGCACATGAATACTGTGGTTGAAGTAGACAAATTCCGGTAAGTCGGTAACGCGCACCCATTCTAGGGGCTTATTATCTCGATGCATTTCTGACAACTTCTGCAACCACAGGCTCCCTTGAATTTCGCTATGGCACGCCAAACAACTGTCTAGTGACGGTATACCAGCGAACGAAGACCGCTCTGCTGCAGTGTGGCAGTAGAGACAATCCATCCCAAGTACCCCTGCGTGTATCTGATGCGTGAATGGAACAGCAGCGGGTTGAGCACGCGCAACGTTGATACGCCGTATGTAATTAGAGCGATCAAAGACCACCAAACTTAACAATACGAGTATCAAAAGGTAAACGAGGCCGAGGGCACTCACTTTCGCTATGACATTAGCACGAGGGCTAAATAACTGAGCCATTAGAAATCGTTACCCTCTCTTGTGATGAAACCATGACCAACATATCTAAGAAAACCTAGCGAATATGTATGGAGTTCAAGCACCTGTCATTGTAATCAATACCGGAAAGTTTGTCAAACCTACATAAGTATGCTTTGCAAGTATGAGTTTCGCATTATTTACTATATTTTATATAAATAGTACCTTTCTTTCTAAAGGCTTAGGAAAGGCTTTTTGTTTGTATGACACCAAAACAACCTACAGCCGATCTGCCCCAAAACCCTGCTTCTCACCCCAAAACTAGGGCGAGTCCTAGAGTACGCCTGTCACAAAATCATAGCAGTTTGATTGACTCACACGAAAAATTTTGGGGATTTTTTCCAAATAGGGGCATTTTGGAGTAGCTACGAGTAGCTACGCTATGCTCAGCCAATCTACCTCAACCCACTGGTGCTCGCCAGTCTCCAGCAGCCCCCAACGCAGCCTGCCCCACGGCTGCACAACGAGGTACTGGTTGTCTATCCAGAGCACAAAGCACAACTGACCACGCGGCGATGGGGCATGCTCCAATATGGGCTTGCCATCTACCAGAAAGCGGGTTGTCGTTACGCCCCACTCCAGCGTGTAGATATGCCAATCAGTCATAGCAACTGTCGGTGGAACAGGAGTCTCGCGGATACGCAACACCCGCTGGATAGGCTGCCAAATAACGGGGAAAAGCGGGGGAATGTTCATCAGCGGCACGACTACAGGAGCCATCGTCAGCAGCAGCGGGGCGGCGGGGGTAAGGGTATCTATAGTCGCCACTTTCCAACCCGCACCAGCAGTATGGACATCCAGCTGCATATCCGAAGGGGGGGAGGCGTAGAAAAACCACGTTGCCCGTGGAAGCCGGGGCAACAACCGCCCTTGCGCGAGCACAAACGGGTAGTTCCAAAAGCCAAAGCCTGCCGTCCCCGCAAGCACCCCAGACGGGTGCGAGAAGCGAGCTCGGATAGTCAAGCGTAGGGGGGCAGACCAGGGTAAAGGCGTGTTGGGGATAGTCTGGTAGTCGTCTAGTTGGGCATCGCTGTAGTGGCGCGGGGAAGTAGGGGGCATAACGAGGCGCAGGGTAGACTCGCCCCGGTGCAGATACCCGCCGCCGACAAGGTGCTGTCGCCAACGGGTATCCAGCGAATCATTCGCCATACATGCTTGGACAAACGCCATAAAACCTCAACCCAACAACCCTATAACGTTACAAACTAAGGGCAGCTTTCACCTTTGCCAACATCTCGGCTTCTTTTTCGCTAATGGTTACTCCCTCTTGTTCGGCATATGCACCTGCGACATCCTGAGTCAGATCATACAAAAACTGCTTGAAGCCATGTGCCTCTTCTGTTGGGGCTTTGGCATCAAGTATCGTTGCCAATTGTCGCAACTCTTCAAGCGATTGGGCAGGGTCATCAGGATCGGGGAAATCATCCCCTTCTTTATCCATTGCCATCAGCAGTTCATTGTCTTTGTTGGCATCTATCTTTGCATCCAGCCCTTCGTATACGACATTTCCCTCATGGTAGAGTTCATCCACGGTAGAAACATCAGCCATCAACGCTACAAACACCGCATTAGCCACGGAACGGGAGATAATCCCCCATTCTTCAGCAGTATAGTCTGCTTTTGTCGTCATCTCTCTTAAACCTCCTCTAAAATCTTTAACCAATCAAACCCCAATACCAACCCGATCCATTTCACCCCCCCATCCCCTCGCCCCGCGTCCCCCTGGGGGAGAAAGGGAACCGGGCAGGTAGTTTCCCCCTCGCCCTGGAATGGGAGCGGGGGCAGGGGGAGAGGGTCGTTTGGACTGCCCCCATCCTCTGCCTTACAAGGGTAGACGATATACCGGGACATTCCGGGCAGGAATAAACCATAGATAAACACAGATGAACACAGATACCGGACATGATTTCCGGTCAAAATGATCTGCATAGCCCCATTTTGCCCTATTCCTCTGCGTCTCTGCGTCTCTGCGGTTCTGTCGGGAATCTCTTGCCCGGCATCTATGGGTATCTATGTGCATCTATAGTTCCATTTGCCTGGAATCGGCTCCCCATCCCCCTATTGCGCCACCCGCTCTGCGGTAATCAACACAAATGGCAAATGAATTACCCGCGCCCATTGCTGCCCATCATCACCATCACCCATTGCCGCATCCTGCTGCTCAATATGGCGCAGCTTGGCATGTTCCCTGCTGGTAAGGGGCAGCCCCCGCAGCAGCGCAAAGCGGGTGGGTGATGGCGGCACCAGTTCTGGCAGCAGATCAACCCGCACCCGAAACCCCTGCCGCGCAAACATACCCGGCAGCATGCGTCCGATGGTCGGGGTTGCCCCCGCTCGCTTGAGTGCCGCTATCCAGAGATCACGGGTCGCAAGCGCAGGAGGGTATTCTATCATCCCACCATAGTCTGGCTCAACCGCGATAACCACGCCGCCCGGCTGCAATACCCGCCACACCTCACGAATCACCGACTCTACCGGCCTAGCCCACAACAAGACCAATTGGCAATAGACCATATCAAAGGTCGCATCGGCAAAGGGCAACGACACCCCATTGGCACAGACGGCTTGCGGGACACCCTGCTCCTGCTCACCCGGCTGCGTGAGCAAGCGCAATGGGGATAAGGCTAAGTCAAGAGCTACCACCCGTCCGCTAGAACTAGACCGGCGGACAAGCTCGGCTGTGACGGCACCATAGCCAGCCCCAAGATCAAGCACACATCTGCGATGGGCTATCCCAATGCGCCGCAACAACCGCGCTCGCATAGGGGCAAGCCAATCGGCTTGTTGTCGCAACAGGTCTGCTGGTGGGAGAGGTGCTGGCAATCAGGGTACCTGCTACCTTCTGTACCTGCTAT
>CAZLKK010000090.1:0-12603 GCA_964559995.1 uncultured Chloroflexaceae bacterium | reverse complement strand
AGGATTTCTAGGGTATCTATATCTACTGCCGTCTCTGCCAACCACATACCATCCGGCTGTCGCCCAAAGTGGTAGACAAAATCGCGGATACCCCAGATGACCTGGGTGCGCCGGTCTCGTTGGTTTGCCAGCGGCATAATGATGTGGTTGTAGACCTGGGCTATGGCAGAGCCATGCCCAGAGAAGCGATCCTGGCTTTCTTTGTCGGCGGCGATGATCTTCTGGTATACCTCGTTTTGGTTGTGCTCCATCCAGCCCAATAACGTGGGCCCAAAGTTGAAACTCATCCGGGTGTAGTTATTGACAATTTGGGCAATACGGTCATCGTTGTCCATAATACGGGCAACGGTGTTGGGGGCATAACATTCAGTAGATATGCGCTCGTTCCAATCGTGGTAGGGGTAGGCAGAGTCTTCAAGCTCTACCGCCTCTAGCCACGGGTTATCACGGGGGGGTTGGTAAAAATGTCCGTGAATACAAATATATCTCGTCATAGAACCTCCTGACGGGTAAAGACCATACATGCATGCGGGTTGATGGTCAAGGTAGTGCCGGTCTCGCTGCTCGTGAAGGTCGCCTGCTCGTCAAGTTGCAAGCGCACTTGGTCAAGCTGCCATGTGTTGTCGGTAGAGTCGAGCAGACACCGCCATGTCCCCTGCGGGAATGGCACGTCCATTGTCACCTGACTGGTATTCAGATTGAACAGCAGCATCACCTCGCGCCCCTCTACCTTGTCGGGGGGGACAGATGGCTGCCATAGTCCCGCTTCGGTGGGGTCTATCCAGCGGCGCACCAGCAACACCTGCTCCTGCTCAAAACCTTGTACATGCATAGTTGTTTTGTCGAGTAGGGCGAGGGCAGGCAGACTCTTGCGTAACCGAATACACTCGCGGTAAAAGCGATAGAGTATCTCGTGTACGCCTTTTTGCTCTCGTAGCGTGTGGTCAAGCCGCGAGTCAGCAAAGGTCGTTTCAGCTTGCGGGTCGGGGGCTTCGCCCTTCCAGGCAAAAGCAGAAAACTCTGCTTTGCGCCCCTTGCGGACGGCTTCAACCAGATCAGGGTCGTTGTGGCTGACAAAGTAGAGGAAGGGAGCTGGCTCGCCATATTCCTCACCCATAAAGAGCATGGGAATAAAGGGCGAGAAGAGCAAGAGCCCAGCGGCAAGTTTATACGCTTCATAGGAAATAAGCGTACTCAAACGCTCGCCTAGCATACGGTTGCCCACCTGATCATGGTTTTGGGTACAGACAACCAGCCGGTAGGGGGGGATGTCTCGTGCGCTGCTGCCATGTCGCCGCTGCCGAAACGCCGAGTAATCGCCGGCATAGACCCATCCCTCGTGGTAGACCCGCATCAGTTGGTCAAAGGTACCAAAGTCTGCATAGTAGCCATCGCGCTCGCCGGTCAAAAGCGTGTGCAGCGTGTGATGGAAGTCATCACTCCACTGGGCATCAAAGCCATAGCCCCCAAGCGCAGGCGGGTTGACCAACCGGCGGTCATTCTGGTCGCTTTCGGCTATGGTGCATATCTGCCTGCCAAGCCGTTGCGCTCGCTGTTCTACCACCTCTGCCAATTCCTGCATAAACGTCTTTGCCGAGAAGTCCCGCATCGCATGGACGGCATCAATTCGTAGCGCATCTATGTGAAAGTCATCAACCCACATCAGCGCATTTTCCAGGAAAAAGCGGCGCACTTCATCGCTGTGGGGACCGTCAAAGTTGACGGCTGCCCCCCACGGGGTTTGGTAGCGTTCGGTGAAGTAGTAGCCATAGTCCCACAAGTAGTTGCCCTCTGGTCCCAGATGGTTATACACCACATCCATAATGACGGCGAGTCCACGCTGATGGCAAGCGTCTACAAACCGCTTGAGTCCCGCTGCGCCGCCATAGGCAGTGTGGGTAGCATACAGATAGACCCCATCATAGCCCCAGTTGCGACTACCGGGGAAGTGGGCAACCGGGAGCAATTCAACGGCGGTAATGCCCAGGTCGGTGAGCATATCGAGGTGAGCTATGGCAGCATCAAAGGTGCCTTCGCTGGTGAAGGTACCAACATGCATTTCGTAGATGATGTAGTGTTGGAGTGGTAAGCCGCGCCAGTGGGCATCGCTCCATGCAAACGTAGGGTCAAGGACCTGAGATGCTGTATGGACCCCATCGGGTTGGGCGCGTGATGCTGGGTCGGGGCGTTCTTTTTCATCGTCTAGCCGAAAGAGGTAGCGCGTACCAGGGGCTACCCCTTCGGCAAGCGTAGCAAAGTAGCCGTGGGTATCTGCGGTCATGGGGATGGTGCAATCTTCGGGGGCGGTGATGTGCAGGTCAACGCGGGTGGCACGGGGTGCCCACACACGAAAGGCACAGCGGTTATCGCCGAGGTAGGTTGCCCCTAGACCGAGGTCTGCATTATGATTCATAGGTATATGTGCTCTCTTTCTTCTCTCTGTCCATCATCCAATGTGTGATAGACTCTCTATGGTATTATACCAAAGAGTAGCAAAAAGAGCCGGGGAATTGGCATGACCTACCTCTGAAAGGGGGCAAGGGGGAGCAGGTTGTTGCCCCCCATCCCCTATCCTCGCCACACCCTATGGGACGAGGATAGGGAGAATGGAGGCAAATTGAAGTTGGTTTTAACCCAGGGTAAATTACGAAACGATGACGGGCAAAAGCTCCTACTTTGCCACAGAGTATCGTTCATGCATATAGGCATTATCCAGACTTTCGTACTACAAACGGGAGTACCTGGGGAGGAGCAACGTGGTGCCGTTGCTTACAGATTCAGGTTTCAGCGATCACCCCGGTACCTATCAAACAGGCAAATATGCCACCCAAGCAACTCTTGCTCATTTGAGATCACTATGGCAAGAAACCAGGGCAATAGCAACATCCAGGCAACCCCGCTGCCCCCTGCCCCTTCTCCCAGATGGCGAGGGGGAGCCGCCCGGTGTTCGTTCCCCTTCTCCCGCGTAGTGGGGGAAGGGGCGCAAATTGAATTTTGCCATAACCCAGGGTGTATTACAGAACGATAAAGGCAAGTAATCGTATGGAATATCATGAACCACAACCAGATACCACGTTTCTCAACCAAGAAACAGAACTTGCCATTCTGTATGAGATCGCCACCCTCTCACGGCGATTGCAAAATGTCGAGGCGATAGTTGATCTTGCCCTAGATAAAGTCTTTCACTTGCTCGGTGCCGAGGTCGTCTTGTTTTACCTCTACCACCCACAAGATCGACGGTTGCAAGCTCGCGCTACCCGTGGGGTGCGCCTAGACCGCATACGCAGCGAATTTTTGCTAGACCACTCCTGGGAAAGTTGTATGGAGTCCCTCCACACTTGGACAGACCCAGAGGATTACCCCTTCCCCAAAAACCCGCTGATGGGTATGTACCCCGTCAAAGCGGCTATTGGGCTACCAGTTCAGGGGGAAAATGGCTTGCTTGGCTGGATATACGCCGCTCGCGTCCAACCGCACACCTATAGCAAAAACGAGGTCTCGCTCTACAACGTACTGGCAAGCCAGATAGCCACCACACTAGAAATTACCATTGCCTGGGAGAAAAACCAAAAGCAACAGAACATCCTGACTGCTGCCAATCAGCAACTCCGCCAAGCCCTCACCGAAATAGAGCAGCGTACCGTCAAGCTCATTCGCACCACAAAAGAAGCCCAAAAAGCTAAGGAAGCCGCCGAGACTGCCAACCGTGCCAAGAGTATCTTTCTAGCGAATGTTAGCCATGAACTGCGTACCCCCCTCAACGCCATCTTAGGCTTTACGCAGCTCATGATACGGGAAACCGGGCTAACCTCAGAACAATTGGAAAACCTACACATCATTAGCCGCAGCGGAGAGCACCTGCTCAACTTGATTAACGATGTGTTGGAGATGTCCAAGATAGAAGCCGGGCGGGTGACAGTAACGGAGCAGAATGTTGACCTCTCCCGTATGCTTGACGACTTGGAAAATATGTTTCACCTACGGGCAGTAGAACGGGGATTACTGCTGACTTTTGTGCGGGATGCCAATGTCCCCCAGGTTATCCGTATGGATGAGGGCAAGCTGCGCCAAGTGTTGATCAACCTGCTGAGTAATGCCGTCAAGTTTACCCCACAAGGCAGTATCAAGCTGACGGTGCGGATGCAATCATCCCACACCACAGATGAACCACCAGGAACACATAGGGTAGCGCATACAGCAGCAGCAGCAGATGACGATGGGTTGTCCTTTGACTTTGATCTCCCTGCCCCCCCCAAGAACACCCCAAACCCTGCTGCTGCTCCACAGAAACCAATAGAAGGGGAAACCTACCGATTGCACTTCTCGGTTGAAGATACTGGCGTAGGCATTGGCGAAGATGAATTGGCAAACCTGTTTGAAGAGTTTGTGCAGACCCGCAGCGGGCAGCAAGCGCAAGAAGGGACTGGTCTTGGGTTGCCGATTAGTCGCCACTTCGTGCGCTTACTGGGCGGCGACATCACGGTGCATAGCAAAGTCGGGCGGGGGACGGTCTTTTTCTTTGATATACCCTTCAAACTGCCAGAAGCCGGTGAGTTTGCGACCAGCCAACCTTCCTCCCGTCGGGTGGTCAGCCTAGCCCCAGACCAGCCGGTCTATCGCATACTCGTGGTGGAAGACGACTGGACCAACCGCAAGTTGCTTACCCGTCTGCTGCAAGCTATCGGCTTTGATGTGCGTGAGGCAATCAATGGGCAAGAAGCCATTGATCTTTGGGGGCATTGGAATCCCCACCTGATATGGATGGACATGCGGATGCCGATCTTGGATGGCTATGAAGCCACCCGCCAGATAAAAGCGCATACCGCCGGGGGGGATACGGTCATCATTGCCCTGACTGCCAGTGCTTTTGAGGAGCAGCGTTCGGTTGCGCTCGCCGCTGGATGCAACGATTTTGTGCGAAAGCCCTTCTCACAATCGCTGATCTTTGATAAGATGAAAGAACACCTCAATGTTCGCTTTGTGTATGAAGACGAAGTAGCAGAAGCAGCAGAAGAACATGAGTTGGGTCATATGGGTGATGCTGTCTCGCTCGATGCTCTTGCTACCCTGCCTGAACCGTTAGTCCAAGACCTCCACTTTGCAGCATCGGTGGCAGACATAGACCGTATTGGAGAACTCATTGACCAGATACGCCAGCACAATACCCTACTGGCAGATGTATTGACCGACCTGACCCACAATTTTCGGCTTGACCAAATAGTATCTTGGACTTCGGGAAGGAACTTATGAAGCGTGTAGCTACCAACGATGAGGGCAAAGGGAATATCTTAATCGTTGATGATACCCCCCACAACTTGCGGCTCCTTACCAGTATCTTGACGGCACAAGGGTACAAAGTTCGTCCCGTCATCCATAGTCCAATGGCGATGCAAGCTGCCTTGCTCGCGCCGCCAGACCTCATTATGCTGGACATCAATATGCCAGACATGGACGGCTACGAGGTGTGTCTTCAACTCAAGGCACATGAAGCCACGCACCATATTCCCGTTGTGTTCATTAGTGCGCTTGGTGAGGTATTGGACAAGGTGAAAGCCTTTTCTGTGGGGGGAGTAGACTACATTACCAAACCCTTTCAAGTGGAGGAGGTGTTGGCACGGGTAGAAACCCACATTATGCTACACAGCCTGCAACAGCAGCTGCAACAGGCAAACGCCAATCTCCAACAGGTCAACCAAGAGCTCGAACAGCGGGTCGCCGAGCGCACGGCAGAACTGGTTGAACTCAATGCTGCCTATGAATGTTTTGTCCCCCACGAGTTTTTGAGCCTACTCAACAAGGAGCGCATTGTTGATGTACAGCTTGGTGATCAGGTACAACAAGAGATGACCGTCTTGTTTGCCGATATACGCTCCTTTACCACCCTCTCTGAATCCCTGACCCCCCAGGAGAATTTCCACTTTATCAATACCTACCTCAGTCGGGTTAGCCCAGCTATCAGAAAGCACCAGGGTTTCATTGATAAGTACATCGGTGATGCGATCATGGCACTGTTTCCCTACCAGGCAGATGATGCCATTCAAGCCGCTATTGCTATGCAACGTGAAGTAAGCGAGTATAATAGATATAGGGAGAGCCAGGGTGAGCCGCCTATCACCATTGGCATTGCGCTGCATACGGGGTTGCTGATGCTTGGCATCATTGGCGAGGAGCAGCGCAAGCAGGGGACGGTCATAGCTGATGCCGTCAATGTTGCCTCTCGCCTGGAAGAGTTGACCAAGATGTATGGAGCGAGTATCATCATGAGTGAGCAAACCTTGCGCTTACTCAACGACCTCTCGCACTACCATGTGCGCTTTGTAGACACAGTGCAGATACGCGGCAAGCAAGAGCCGGTGTCGGTGTTTGAAATATTTGATGGTGATACCGATAGGATGGTCTCGCTCAAATTGCAAACCAAAGACTTGTTTGAAGAGGGCTTGTATCTCTACCAGAGCAAGAACTTTACCCAGGCTAGTGTGCGCTTTAACACGGTTCTGGAGCAAAACCCATCTGATAAAGCCGCACGTATCTACCTAGAGCGAGCAGCCCATTATATGGTGCATGGTGTTCCCGCAGATTGGGTTGGTATACAAGCATCAGCCAAAGGAGATGACAAACTATAGGAATGACCCCCTAGCCCCTTGCTGATAACTTGGACAAAAAACCATAGTATGCTTTTTCTATGAGACAACAACAGCTATTTTTTCAGCTTATGCAACGGGTGAGCCACATTGCTGCTTGCGATGAGTTTGGCAAACTCCTTGATTTAACCCTTCAACTGTTGCTTGATACAACTCAAGCAACGGATGGTACCCTCTCTCTCTACGAACCCCCCAATAACCACCTGATAACCCAAACCACCTATGGCACCACCTACTATCCCATCCTCAATCCTGAAGTATATGCTCTTTTGCAACAGGAATTAGCTACCTATAGCCAGCAGCTTTTGCAGCCGGTTTTTGTGGCAGACATAGGCGAGGAGCCTAGCTTATCCCACCTAGCAACGCATATGCAGCAGAACGGCAATGGCAAGCCTGCGGGTGTGTGGTTTTTGCCATTGGTCAGCCCCAGTAGTGAGTGTTCTTTGGGGATAGTCCAGATAATCACCACCACAGCCCCTCCCCCCGATAGCTGTCTGGGTGAACTGTTGCCTATGCTTTGCCCTTTGCTGGCAGCACAGATAGCCCAAGCCCAACGATTGCACGACACCCATCGACGGGCAGACCGCTTGCTCAACTTGGTGGAAATTATGTCCTGTATGGCGACCACGCTAGAAAGCACCCAACTGCTCGATGATATTATGACCTATGCCAAAAACCTGTTGGATGTAGAAACCACCTCTATCTGGCTCAAAGATGATACCACAGGCGATATGAAACTCCATATTGCGACTGGTTCGTCTACGGGCGAAGACATCTGGGTACCAGCGGGGCAGGGCATCATTGGGCATGTAATCGGTACTGGCGTGTCGGTGGTGGTCAATGATGTTTCGCAAGATACCCACTTCTATGAACAGGTAGACCGTCAACTTCACTTCAAGACCCGGACTATTCTGTGTGTCCCCCTCCAAGCACCGCGTATTGAGCCACGGGGTTCTGGCGTGGACAACAAACCAAAGGAGACGATTATTGGGGGAGCGCAAGCCCTCAACAAGCGCGGGGGTAAGCCTTTTGATGATGAAGACCGGGTGTTGTTTGAGTTGTTCGCCAGCCAAGCCGCAACTATTTTGCAAATTCTCTGGCTCTACGAAGCAACCAATACGGCACAGCGTGAACGGGCGGCTGCCGAGGAAGCTAGTCGCGCTCGCAGCATCTTTCTCTCCAATATGAGCCACGAACTGCGTACTCCCCTCAATGCTATCATTGGCTATAGTGAACTGTTGGCAGAGGATATACAAGAGCTAGGGTTGGAAGACCTGCTGGCAGACTTGCAAAAAATACGCTCTTCTGGTAGTCATCTGCTTTCCATCATCAATGACATCTTGGACATCTCCAAGATTGAAGCGGGCAAGATGGATGTGTATAATGAACCCTTCGCTATCACTACCCTAGTAGACTATGTGGCAAGAACGATTGAACCGGCTATGACCAAGAAGGGCAACATCTTTGAGATAGAGATAGCAGAGGATGTGGGGGTGATGTACTCCGATTTGGGGAAAGTGCGCCAATCGCTTGCCAATTTGTTGAACAATGCCAACAAATTTACCGATTATGGGAAGGTGACGCTCACGGTTGAGCGATTGCTTTTTGAAGACACCCCACAGGCTATCCGTTCTATTTACCAAACGAGCAAGGATGACTCGGCAATTCAGCAGACTGCCTATATCGTCTTTCGGGTGAGTGATACGGGTATTGGGATGTCGCCTGAACAGATGCGAAACATTTTTGATGCCTTTTCGCAGGGGGATGAGTCGAGTACACGCAAGTATGGCGGTACGGGGCTAGGCTTGGCGATTACGCGCAAGTTCTGCACCATGCTAGGCGGGGACATCATGGTCCAGAGTACGCCGGGGCAGGGGTCTACCTTCACCATTTGGCTACCAGAGCAGATGACATCGCCGGAGGAGGATGCGGAGGAGTGAGCATCATCAGGGTACACGAAGAGGCGCGGTCCGCTCGTTGACCCTCGCGGTTCGTTGGGCGAGACGCGGGGCAAATGGGACGTTGACAAAGCCTCGTGCTTATCGCAAAGGGAGTGCTCGCGTAATCAAGCGATGGCTCATCTCAACGCTTGTATCGGTGATGACCTGATCGCCAATACATGAAACGAGCGTGAGCATTTCACTGCCTTGTGGCAGGATATAGTTCACTTGATCTGGCGTGGCATAGATGTGCTCGGTGACAACGTAGGTATGGGCGGTGCCACTGGCTGTATAGAGCACAATGGGCGTACCAACGGTGACTTGGTGGAGGTTGGCAAAGGGAGCAGGGATATTGGGGCTATCCTTGAACCGCAGGACATGCCCCCACAACACCACATTGTCGCCTGTTCCCGGTAGGGCACTATAACGATACCATCCAATATCATGCCTAAGCACCACCGGTAGGTTGTCTGCATCTAGCCCCACAGCAAAGACCGGGCGGTTTAGCCCAATGGCTTCAATAACTACCCGTACTGGCTCTGTAGGGGTAGTGTGCGTAGAAGGTGACGGTTGGGGGGGGGTTGGGGGTGAGATAGTCGGGGTTATGGTCGGTTGTGGCGTGTTGCTAGGTAATTGGGTAGGTACTGCTGGTTGATTTGGGGGGGTAGGTTCTGGTGTTTCTGTATAGTCAGACGGCACATGACCCTTGCGCTTGAGTGGCACAAGGTGTTCGCGGGTTGGTTGATGTGGCGTAGGTGGAGAAGATGGTGTGGTCGTGATGGTTGTTGTTGGAGTAGGGGGGACATCTGGTGGGTATAGGTGATGGACATGTTGGGGTATACGAAACCAGCGAGCAGGGTAATGCTCCTGCATGACTACAGATCGCTCACTGCTAGATGAAACGGGTGAAATGGTTGGAGTGTGAGGAACTTCACCAGGAGCAGTAGATAGCAATGCTTGGTGGGTAGGAGTAGCAGATAGGGCATGCTGCGTACATGCGGTTATTATCAGTATGCTGATACTCAAAAAGAGCAATGGTAATCGCATCATCATTTCCCCCATACTTGAGCTTTATTCGCTATGCTCGCTGTTCGACCATCGTTTGCTGCTGGAGCGTCTCTACTTGGTCAACATCTATCAACCCCCCGCCAATCGTCAGGGCATCGGCGGCTCCACACGCAACACCACGTTGGAGTGCTTGTTCCAGGGTAAAGCCTTGAAGCAACCCGGTAGCTATGCCAGCCAAGAGCGAGTCGCCACTCCCTACCGTACTAACACTTGCAATATCTGGAGGGCGAACGTGAAAGACCCCTTGCTCATTCACGGCTATTACGCCATCTTCCCCAAGCGAGACGATTACGAGAGGGATACCCTGAGCATGCAGAGCAGTTATGGCAGCTTGTACATCCTCTAGCGTTTCCAGTGGGCGATCCAAAATAAAAGCAAGCTCCTCTTGATTCACTTTGATAGCATAGGGGCGGGCTTCTATAGCGGCTACCAATGCCTTACCGCTGGTATCTACAATGGCAGGGCAACCAAGCGTATGCAGCTTGTGAATAAGCTGGGTGAGGTTTTCTGAGGGAATACCAGGCGGGAGGCTGCCGCAAATGGCAGCAAGCCCTGCATTGGAAGCCTGCTCCATGATCGTGTCAATGAAGGAGAGCCAATCTTCATGGTTCAATAGGGGACCATGTTCGTCAAGCGGGGTGGCATCTTCCGCATGGGGGTCTACGACTAGGATACAGGTGCGGGTTTCCCCTGCACTATGCCAGGACCAGCGACAGGTTATCCCCTCTTCTCGCGCTAGGTGTGCAAGAAGTTGCCCTGCCAATCCGCCGAGTGGCGCACAGACCATGTGGGGATAATGCAACGTATGGACCGCACGCGCAACATTGAGTCCCTTGCCGCCAGCAGCCACAAGTACCCGTTCAGCACGGTGTCTGTGTCCAAGTGTGAGGTTGGGTACAACCATTGTACGGTCAAGTGCGGGGTTTGGGGTGATAATTAAGAGCATATGTGAGTCCTCCCTTAAGTTCTTGTTTGGTCATTGTACATGATTTCAGGGGACGGGTGCATTACAGGAACGTTACTGGCAGGGTCATCAACACGGTTGCCAGACCTACGCTTGAGGGGATGGGGGATTCCTTTGGCTTGCTTGTTGGTTGTCCTCGCTCTGTTCTTGGCTCATTGGTTTTGTATAGGCTAAAGCAAGCCCCCATACCACCCACACGATGGGGGCGGGGCGGATCATCCCCCACGTCACAGCATCAACCATACCATGTGTTATCAGCGCGGTTTGTGAGCATATTATCGCAATACCGATGTTGCTTAACCATCGCTTATGGGTTCTCCGCCCGTCTTGCAACATAGTCCAACCTTGCTTTAACACGATAAAGAAGAGCGTTAGCCATGCAATCAAGCCAGGGATACCCAGGTCTACCCCCACTTGCAGCAGGATATTGTGTGCGTGAAAGGCAGCAGATGGGCGAATGACCTCAAATGGATAGAGGGCGTGTGCTACTTGTTGATATGTCCCCATGCCTATGCCGGTGAAAGGAAAGTCTCGTATCAAGAAAAGCGCGTGAGTCCAGAGTTCTACCCGCCCTCTATTGCTACTACTGGAAATAAACTTGTAAATAGCTGGCTGTTCGATAATAAGGGGAATATTTTTAATAAATGTATAGGTAATGACTACCCCTACGAATAACACCAAAAAGAGATGCCACTTTTTCCTAACAATGTATAGTAATATAGCAACAACTATTGTCGCAATGAGTGCGAGAATAGACCCGCTCGATTGATTGAATAGCAGCATACTTATTGCTGAAAGCGTAGTAAATGCAGCGACTAGCCAGCGAATAACACCAAAAGAATACCACCCCGTTAGAAAAACGGCAATACTAAATGGAACCAGGATAACAATTTGCCCTGCCATAACATTTGGATTGATAACATCAGAGGTTAGCTTAGGAAAAATATTATAGAGGTCAATAGGAATATGAGATGATAACCAACCGTATTTTTGCCACGTTGTGAATGGTGTTACGAGGGAGAGCAGCAGGGTGATGAGGACAAGTCCTGTGACCAGCAATTGCATACGATTCGATAGGTTTCCAAAGAGAATCTCAGCGATTGAACGCTTTTTAGCGGGGGAGGCTTTAGCTACGGTAGGTATGGCTGGAGCCGGTGGTGTTGCCGATGCCGGTACTGCTGCCGGGGCTACCACTACGCTTTCTGTTGTATGTTGCTCAAGTTCTGGTAAGACTTTTTGGGAAGAAAGCGATGGTGGTGGTTCTATTGATTGTTGTTGCTCTAGTAGGGGATGGGAAACTGTGTTGCCAGGCACCATGCGGTTGATAACATTCCGCGAGTCTTGCAGCATACGTAACCCTGATCCCATATTAGCTCGTACTGAAAGCATTTGACGGGTAGCATATACCGCATTTTGGGGAAATTTCCTGATGTGCTGTGTGTTGGCACTGATGATGTATCCCATCAATTGCCCAATGTTCTCCAAGAAGGTTGTTTCTTGAGAGGGGGTAAACATAGCATCAACTTGGCTGCGTAATGTTTCTGCACGAGTAACTACCTCTATTGTTCCAGAGCCACACACTGTTGTTTGACAACTTAACCGATGTCCCTCTTTGAGTTGTTTTTCTGTAAGCCAGACACGTTCAGCATCATTAGGAGAACTAAGATGTTCTGCCCCTTGAAGGATACGACACTGGCACATTTGGCAAAGTCCATTACCGTCACAGACAAAGCCAATATGCACAGCATTTCTACGTGCAGCATCAAGTACGGTTTCCCCAATCTCAATAGGCAACACTTCATTGTTTATCAATAAGGTAGGCATATCTCAAAAAATGGTTCTTAGCGAACTTTTGTCCTGGCTACCCAAAAACACATGGAAAATAGCATCCAGAGGAAAAAGCATTGCTATTCTTTTATCTGGCTGGTTTTTCTTGTTGGATAGCGTATCCAATGCACGATGGCATAGGAGAGGGCGATTCCGGTAAACA
>CAZLKK010000089.1:11857-12715 GCA_964559995.1 uncultured Chloroflexaceae bacterium | reverse complement strand
TGCAATATGCTGTTGCGGAGCCACCCCGCCGAGGCAAAGCTAGACCCACGCTTCACCACACTAGACGAAGTAGAAGCGGCTATTTTGCTTGAAGAAAGCGTTGAGGGCGCACTAGCGCAAGCGGTGAAATCGCCTCATCCCATCTTTGAGGAGTATAGCCCCCAAGAGATGCGCGGTATCTTGGCAGAGCTTATCCGCAGTGGCGGCGAGGTGCAAGCGGCACTAGCGACTCTCCCCACCACCGCAGACGAACTGCGTACCCACTGGCAACACCAACTGGCATTGACGCAAACAGCATGCGCCGCCGACCTATGCAGCGACCCTGTGTGGGTACAAGCTACCAATACCCTACAAACCATTGCAGACAGTGCGCCGCCAACAGATAAACTTGGCAGCCAAGTTATCGCGGTGGTTGATTGGCTACGCGCTATCCCCCCCGACTCCCCCCCAACCAACTTTACCCCCATCACAACAATCAACTTGCGCGTGGGGAGCAAACGGGCATGGGGCAATGCCGAGCTGCTCGCCTCGGCAAAAGCAACCCTCAAAACGCTGCGAAGTCTGTACCAAGATGCCAGTACTATTCTGGAGCTACAACCAGATGATGCACTAGAACAGCGTGCTGCCATTGCCATACTTGACCTAGCAACCCTCTACCAGCAGGCGGTAGCCCACTATGCCGAGCGCAAAACGGCACAAGATGCGCTCGACTTTGATGACCTCATCCAACAGACCCGCACCCTGCTGGAGAATCACCCGGCGGTGTGCGCCCGTTGGCAGGCAGAATTGCAAACCATCTTGGTAGATGAATTTCAGGACACCGACAATCACCAGCGAGCGATTATCTACGCCCTCACG
>CAZLKK010000089.1:8856-11847 GCA_964559995.1 uncultured Chloroflexaceae bacterium | reverse complement strand
AATCAAGCCAATCAAGCCAATCAAGCCAATCAAACGCCCACTCCCCTTACTGCTCCTGTTCCCCCGCTGCCCTCGCTCTTTATCGTGGGGGATGGCAAACAGTCTATCTACCGGTTTCGTGGGGCAGATGTGAGCGTCTTTCGTGGCGTTGAGCAAGATATAGTCGCGCAGGGGGGGCAAGCGGTCAGTATGGTCACATCCTTTCGCACCCACCCGCTGCTGCTCGCCTGGATCAACCAGGTGAGTGATGCCTTGCTCTCCCGTAACCGTGATTTGCTCCCCTACGAAACGCCATTTGAGTCGCTGGTAGCCCATCGGGATGCCCCCAGCCATACGGAGTGCGCCGAGCTTCACATTGTGGCGGTGTCCTCGCAGGATGACGGCAATGGGCAACAAGCACGATCAAGCGTAGAGGTGCAACGGGAGCACGAAGCGGTGATAATGGCAGCCCGTATCCAAGAGCTTGTAGACGGCAAAGCGGGGGCTATTGTCTATGACAACGAAAGCCAACAATGGCGCATCCCCAACTATGGCGACTTTGCGCTGCTCTTCCGGGCTTCAAGCGGCTTTGATTTCTTTGAGCAGGCGTTCCGTGCTGCTGGTATCCCCTACCTCACCACCGCCGGGCGGGGCTACTATGGGCGCAAAGAAGTCCAAGACCTGATTAACATGCTGTATGTGCTCAATGACCCGATGGATGATCTCGCGCTGGTCGGGGTGCTGCGTTCGCCGCTCTTTGCGCTTGACGATGCAACAATTATGCGGCTGCGTATGTCTAACCCCCATAGCATTTGGGATGCCCTGATGCACAATGATCCTGATGGTCCTGGTACTAATACCGCTACCGATGCATCCACTGCTACCGATACAAGCCCTGTTGATACTACTACCGATACAAGCCCTGCTGATCTTCATGAACATGACTCCATAGGGTTTGCCCGTGCTACGTTGCAAGAACTGCACCGCATACGGGGGCAGGTCTCTGTGGTAGAATTGTTGCGAGCTATCCTAGACAAAACCGGCTATATGGCGACAATTAGCGGCTTACCCGATGGTAGCCGCCGCCGCGTCAATGTAGAAAAACTGCTGGAAGCGGCGCGGCGTTCGGTGCATGCTGGCTTGAGCGACTACAGTACCTACCTTGAACAGTTGCTCAAGGCAGAGCCCCGCGAAGGGGAAGCCCCGCTAGAGGCAGAAGGGGTCGTTCGCTTAATGACAGTACATCGCAGCAAGGGGCTAGAGTTTCCCATTGTCGTATTGCCAGATATGGCACGCAAAAGCCCCCCACGGCGCGAGAAGTGGTTAGCCCATCGTGGCAGCGGTATTGCCCTGCGACTGCGGGGAGAGACGGGAGATTGGGAGAAACCGTTGGCGTTTCACCTAGCCGAATATGAAGAAGCGCGTATGGAGCGGGCAGAGCATGAGCGGTTGTTGTATGTGGCTCTCACCCGTGCGCGTGATTACCTGATGATGAGTGGACCAGCACCAAACAGCGGTAAAGATGGCAACGATTGGTTGAGTAGACTTATCCATACGCAAGGCTGGACATGGGCAAAAGGCGGTCCGCCACCCGGTACGCATGGCGCATTACAGGTATTTTGGCATATCGTTGGGGGAGAGAACGGGAATGGGAATGGCAATAGTAGCAGAGAGAGAAGCGACACTGGGAATGGGAACGAAACCGGATGAAGCTACCACATAGGCTATGGGCATGGGGAACATGGCTGCGGCGGCAAGATTGGCTGTTTCATATTGGCTTGCTTGTGGGACTTGTGATCTTCTACCGTGGCTCCTACCAATTGCCCATAAGCGCAGCAGGGTTGTCGCTCTTTGGCCTAGCGGCACTGATTCGCCCAGACCTTGCGCTGGTCTATGTCCCCATGACCGTCCCGCTCTTCTTTATGCCAAAGGGCATATGGGATGAACGGTATGGGATTCGCGCTAGTGGGATACGCTTTCCCCTCCACGAAGTAGTGCTGCTAGTGACGTTGGCAACTACGTTGCTGCATATCGCCGTGGGTGCTGTGCGGGTGTGGCTACGCAGTGGCTTGGCAAGCGTGGCATCATCCCTGCGCGAGCATATCTTCCCTCTCCGTCCCCACCTGCTACACTGGTTGCCTATGCTATTGCTGTTTGTGGCAGGCAGCATCGGGGTATGGATAGTACCAGCGGCAGAGCGGGGCAATGCGCTGCGCGAGTGGCGTTGGCTTATTGTTGAACCGCTGATCTTCTATAGCTTGGTGCGCTGGAATCTCTGGCACCAGCAGCAAGACCAGCAAAACCAGCGGCGTGATAGGTTACGGTTTGCGCTTGTTTGGGGCTTGGTGATTGGCGGTGGTCTCGTTGGCTTGGTAGGTATCTTGCAATATTGGGGCATAAACCTAGCTCCACACATTGGCGATGAGGTGGGTTTTGGTCAAGATGTCCTGGTTGTCGAGGGGGTTAAGCGCGTCAATAGCGTGTATGGACACGCAAATAACCTCGCCTTGACGATGGGGCGCGTATGGGCATTAGCCGGGGTGCTTGCTCTAGCCTATGTTGAGGGGCAGCGCAAATGGGTAGCGGTGTTGGCGGGGGTGCTCTGTCTGTTTGCGCTTGGGGGATTGTACGTTGCCTTTTCCAAAGGGGCAAACCTGGGAGTATTAGCGGGGGTACTCTTCTTACTGGCAGCACAGGTGGGGCTAATCCTACGCGGCGGGGATGCCAGCGCACGACAGCGTGTGGTGCCGTTGGTAGTACTGCTAGTCATTGTGCTTTTCGTGATGGCTTCGGGGATGCGCGTTGAACGGCTGCAATTGATGGGGGCAAGTAGCCATGTGCGCTTGATGACGTGGGCATCGGCATGGGAGATAATCCAGGCACACCCGCTGCTTGGGCTAGGATTAGACCAGTTCAACCGGGTGTATCAGCAGGTGATGCATCCATCGCTGGTCGGCACCACAGAGCAATATATTTCCCACCCCCACAACCTGCTCTTTGACCTCTGGCTAC
>CAZLKK010000089.1:652-8788 GCA_964559995.1 uncultured Chloroflexaceae bacterium | reverse complement strand
GGATAGTTGCGTTTGCTTGGTTGCTTGTGCGCTTCTTTCGCCGCATAGGGGGGGTATTGTTTCTTGGTGAGGGGGCGGCGGAGTTAGCGTTGGGTAGGGATAGTCGGGTACGACTGCTGTATGCGGGGGCGGGGGCGGCTATGTTGGCAAGCATAGTCCACGGCATGGTAGACAACTGGTACTTTGTGCCAGATTTGGCGATAGCGTTTTGGCTGATGATCGCGGTGGTGGAGTAGGCAGGGTCGTGGCAAACCTCTTATACACCACCGCGCAAACTGGTGGGCTTTATGGGCTATTTTTTGTAACAAATTTCCTGTCCTATCGTTTATCTCTATAGGAGCGCAAGGTTTTTCTGCAAGTTTTTACAGGAGGCACTATGTAACGCTCAATGCTGAGACGTGATAAGGATTGGAGGTTCCGCCATGCAAGACAAAGTAACGGTTTTCGACTTTGTGCTGATAGCCCTATTTATCTTGACGGTTGTTTTGAGTAGCACGTAATATACGCAACACATCTTATCTCTAGCTAATCAATACCTGCCCACAAGTCTTTGGTTTCTCCCGCATGAAAGAACGAGACTATGACACTGTACTAGCGCAACATCGCAGCAGAGATTTTCCCCCGCTGCGATGCTGCAATACCCCGGATTACTTCCCAGCGGATCGTTGAATAATCGGTAGATAGACCGTATTTTGCTCAAGGTAGACTGGTCGCTGAACCTTAATCGGATCACCTACTTGTTCTGACTCAAATACACCCGACGGCACAACAATCTGGGCTATATTCCTCAACTGTTGCCCTTCCTGCCAAGAAAGCACTTTTACCTCATATTTCAATTCCATTTCCCCTAAAGGGGTACCGCTCCCGGCTGGTACCGTCAGGTTTGACCATTCAAGTTGGTTGGTTGCGGTTATCAACGTTGGCTCTGGACCAGAGACCATTTGTACATAGGCTAACCCTTCTGGCAACGTATCTTGCACCGTCACGCCTGCAATGGGTGCGCTGGTTGGGTTGACCAACGTGAGTTTGTAGACAATGTGCTCCGTATTTCGCCAAACCGTTTCCGTGTTTGCCGTTTTGCCAAAACTTGGTATTTCTGGTGGGCATACCTGTACTTCGGCATCTACCACATCTTCCTTGCGCGGTATCAACCCATCAGGACTGGTCGCCTCGGCATGCACCTGGAGCGTATCCCACACCTTGCCTACTTGCAAATTGACCTCAAATACCACCTGCGTAAACGCCTGTCCGCTAGGGCGTGCGGGGACGGCGACATTATTCCATATCAAGGTTGTAGCCCCGTCTATTGAGGATCGTATATCGTCTGGATAGGGGGTCGTGTCAGACACCCCGATAAACGACAGACCAATTGGCATGCTCATGGCAACCGTTGTGGTCAGGTAGCTATGGGTGTTGGTATTCAGCAGCACCACCTGATAGGTAGCGGCAGCCCCGCTCTGGCGACACTCCTGGCTCCCCCCCATGATAGACGGGGCAATCGTCATCAAAGGCTTAACCATAGTCGTCACTGACGTAGCACTGCTCGTCTCACTCTTCCAGTCTTCGGGTATCTCCACCACTAGCGAACTGTCATACTGTCCCACCACATCACTACTCAATGTCTTAAACCGGATTATTGCCGTTTCGCTGGCATCAATGCTGCTGATGTACCACGTCAGCTTGGTTTCATTATTCTGTGTTTTCTCAATACGTGGGCGACTCTCTATGGTGCTTTCCGGGCTGGTCTCAGCAAAGATAAACCCTTCTGGCAACACCACTTCTGCCTTCACCTGCTTTACCGCATCTTGGTTACTGACATTCTGTAGTGAGATAGTATAGAATAACCGGTCTTTTAGACTAACATCGGTACGGTCAGTATCGAACGAATAGCGTATCAGCTTTGGTGCCGGTGTAGGGGTTGGTTGGTTTGGGTCCCACGTTGGCGTTGGCGTTGGTGATGGGGGAATTGGCACACAGCCGGGCGGTTGATTGACTGTCACCTTTACGATGAGCTCCGGGTCACGCTTGACAATGATGACCTCACCCAGAGACTCGATTTGGAAGAGAGCGGAATTTTGAAACGTCCGCGTGTTATAACATCCATCTGGCATCTTTGCCGCAAAGGAGACTTCGATGCTCTGCCCCGGTGCCAACGACTGTCGTTTCCATAGGATTTCTTGTCCATTGACTGTGGGTTGGGCATAGCCGCTCACATGGCGCACAAAGTTTACGGACTCATCCAAGAGGTCATAGAGACCAACGGAGTAGCTTTCCTCTTCATAGTTCGTGAGCCGTATGGTATAGATAACCTCATCACCAGGACTGACACTGTTGTTGTTGACGCTCTTTTCTATCTTGAGATTTGGGTTGATTCTTGTACAAACGCTATCTTCTTGATGCGTGATGGTCTCATCTCCCCGGCTTGCTACTATCTTATTGCAATAGGTGGCAAAATAATGCCCATTTACTTCTAGTTCATAGGCAAGTGTTACCGTGCTATTTGCCGGTATGGTCAAGTTGTTCCATGTCAGCGTACCACAACCTGTCCCCCCCTTTGTTGGGGCTGCGGCTACCCCATTGATAGTCGCAGAGCCTTGTACATAGCTAAAGCAGGCGTTTTTGCTTGGTTCACCCGGCAATACATCGGTGAGGGACACCCCACTGACTGGCTGTGATGCCTTGTTGGTAATCTCCACGTTGTAGGGGTACTTATCACCACGCATCACGAGAAATTCTCCATTAGTAGATTTTCGCACCGACAACCGCGGGGTAAGCGTAACCGCTCCCCCATTTACCGATGCTAGACATGCTGATGGGACCGGGTGTGGGGCGCGAATGGTTGCCGTGCCATTGCTACCATTATCGGTAAACGTCCCCTTGATAGTGATAGTAAAGCTCTTTTCGCTAGGGGTGCTGATGCTGCCCGCAGACATGTCAAATTTCCACATAATCGTCCCACCGGGCGTACTGCCGGTTGGCACTGTGCCAGCAGCCGGGCTTGACGAGGTGTAGAGGACATCCGTTGGTAGGCTATACTCAAGTTCTGCTCCATTGATTGCCGTGTCGTAAAAGTTTTGTACCACAATGGTTATCGCTGCTGCGTCTCCTACCGGCAAACTGCTTGGCGATGCGGCTACAGATTTGATGACCAACGGCTGTATCAAGCCAATAGTGGCTACCGAGGTACCCGCTACGGTATAGCGTTTATCATCCTCTTGGTAGGGCATCTCGCTGCTGGTAATGGTGTAGGAATCATTGCGAACGGCATCGCAGGACTCTGCCACATCCTGCTTTTTGTAGGTAACGCTGACCTCTTGCGATTCGCCCGGTTCCAACGGACCAGCTATAGACCAGGTGACGGTGCGGTCTGTCGTGTTGACTTTGTAGTCGCCGGTGGCTTTGACAAATTCGCTCCCCACCGGGAAGCTGTCTACCACCTGTATACCGGTGGCTTTACGCGCATCACCGCGAATATGTCCATCTACAATGTCGCCTGAGCCTGTGGCATTCCCAACGGACAGGGTAAAATTCGCCTCACGCATGGGATATATCTTGCCGGTGCTGGTAGCTTTTTTGATGACCGAGAGCACCGGTCCAACAACCATGGTGTTATTGGTATCCTCACTGGTGGGTTGCTTGGAGCTACCCAGGAAGAGTCTCCCCGACCCAGACGGGCGAATGATGCTCTCGTTGGTGCGCGGGAAGACTGCCTTGTTGCTGGTCAGCAGAATACTAAACTGCCCCGACTTGCCTGCTGCTAGTGTCCCAACCGAGACCCGCCCAACCCCCCGCTCATTGACCGCAGTCTTCATCGTAACGGCAGGTCCAGAGACGCTGCCGGTAACAATACCGCAGTCATCTTGGCAAAACTGGTAGATTGACGTTTCTGTGGTTGGTTTTAGCGCAAAGTTGACCCACTTCACCTCAATTTCCATGTCGCTAACATCAGATGTACCCGTGTTGGTATAGGTGTAGGTGTAGCGTATATCCTCGCCAGCTTTGATGTAGGTCGGCATTTTGACCTTGAGTTGTACGACCCCTTGCACCCCATTGAGCGTTGCCCCTTGTTCTTCGTTTGTCGCTGTTGGTGCTGGTAGGGCAGAAGGGGACAAAGCTAGGTTATAGTATGCCCCATCGCTCTCGTTATCTGTCTGTGCAGCAGTAGCAGCAACAGAATGGTTCGTATATTGCCCAAACAGCATGGGCAAGGTAGCCAAAAGGACAATAAAAACCGTAGCGATTGGTAGCCATCGAACAATGTTCGTTTTCATCATGTGCGTTCCTCCTCATGTCATTAAGAAAGACAAGAACCGATTATCGTATCGTGACCTCTTCCTGCTAACGTTGTACCATTGGGAGAAAGACCTGTTTGTACTGAGTGTCTGCCCAGTCAGGGTCTTTGGCGGTTAAAAAGGTGATGAGTTCACTCTCCATTTCCGCTGGATTAAAGACGTTGTACCCAATATCTAGCGTGGTGAGATTGCTGAGATTGGTCATTTCCCCTGGTACTGTAGTCAGGGTGTTATGGTTTAACAGAAGCGTTTGTAGGTTTGTCAGATTGCCAATCTCCGATGGGATTTCTCCATTGAAGTTGTTATGGTCTAGGCGTAGTTCAGTCAGGGTGGTGAAGTCACCAAGACCATAGGGGATACGTCCCCGGAATTGGTTGTTGTGTAGATGTAATGTTTGGATACTGGCAAGGTTTTCAAACTTGAATGCGAGCGTTTCGCTCAATTGGTTGTTATGCAGAGAGAGATGGGTTAGTTTGGTAAGTTTGGTAAACTTTGGTACCGCTCCTTGCAAGCTGTTCTCTTCCAACCGCAACGTCTGTATATTTGTTAGGTTGTTGAGTGTAGATGGGAGTGTTCCGCTAAGGGTGTTGGTTGCAAGGTTCAGCGATTGCAGTTGAGTCAGATTGCCCAATTCGGACGGGATACTACCGCTCAATTGGTTATTAGACAAGATCAGTTCATTGAGTTTGTACAAGCCGCTCAGTTCTGGCGGTATGCTCCCACTGAGGTCGTTTTCAAAGAGACTCAGTTCTATTAACTCATTGAGGCTGCCAAGTTCCGGTGGGATACTGCCGCTAAGATTGTTCCAGGGAAGCCGCAAAGTTTGGAGCCGCTTTAGGTTGCCAAACTCCGGCGGGATACTGCCACTGAGTTGGTTGGAGTCTAGGCGAAGTTCTAGCAGGTTGCCTAGATTGCCCATCTCAGCAGGGATAGTACCGCTGAGTTGGTTATCTACGATGTCGAGTTGACGTAGGTTACGAAGATTGCCCATTTCTGTTGGCAAACTGCCAGAAAGCTGATTGCCGTAGAAGTCCAGCTTGTAGAGATATTCCAAATTGCCAATTGCTGATGGGATGGTGCCTTGTAGGTTGTTGGAATACAAGTTCAATTCGGTGACGTGTCCATTGGAGCAAACGACTCGTTGCCAACTACAGGGGGTGTTGGTGGTATTCCATCCATTGTTGGAAAACCAGTTGTTGCCACCAGTGTTGGTATAGAGGGCTACGAGTGCTTCACATTCTGCCTGCGTAATCTCTGTTACGTTGGCACAGGATGTTGCTGCGTTGGTCGTTGTGGACGGTGTGGTAAAGAGGGACAATGCGAACAGGAACAGTGGGTAGAGTATAAGCACGATACTTCCACCAGCAAGCTGTCGCTTTTGCATATGTGTGTATTTCTCCTTCCTTATTCTGTACTTAGTGGTTCACGTACATCTCTCTCTCTCTCTCTCAATTCTTATTATACCATACATAATAACGATATATTGTCGTATTTTATGCAAAGTATTATGCCGCATCTTGCTACTTGACTACTTGGCATCCGGTGTATAATGGGCAACAGTATAGTGTTGTCCTACGAACAATTGGTAGCCTATTATGACCACACCAGAACAAGTACAAGCGTTCATTCAACGTTGGAAACGCACCCAGCTGAATGAACAAGCCATTGCCCAGTCGCACTTCAAAGAACTGTGTGTCCTTTTGGGCGTGCCTGCCCCCTATGAAAATGCAGCTATCCCTGAAGATGACTACCGCTTTGAAAAGCCCTTGACCAAAACCAGCGGTAAACTTGGCTTTGCTGATGTTTGGTACCGGGGACGGTTTGTTTGGGAGTATAAATCGCCTGGCAAAAGTTTAGCTGATGCCTACCAACAACTGCTACTCTACAAAGAAGACCTTGATACCCCACCTGTGTTGGTCGTGTGTGACATCAAGCGGTACGAGGTGCATATTGTCTACACGGGCTATAAAACACGGATCGAGTCTTTCACCAATGCTGACCTAGAAAATGCTGCAACCCGTGATCTGCTGCGTCTGGTCTTTACCGACCCCTTGCAGCTTCGTCCACATGAAACCGTCGAGACTGTCACCGAACAGGCAGCAGAACAGTTTGCCCGTCTTTCCCAGTTGCTTGAAGCACGAGGCTATTTCCCCCAAACGGTTGCCCCATTCTTTATGAAGCTGCTATTTGCTCTCTTTGCCGAAGACATCCGTATTTTGCCAGGCGAGGTTGTTACCAATTACATCACTAGTTCTATAGCAAAACCAGAGACCTTCACCAAAAAACTGGAGACGGTCTTTCGGGTCATGCGCGAAGGGGGGTACTTTGGCGCACCTGAACCTGTCCCCCAAATCAATGGCTGGCTGTATACTGATGATTCGGTAATTGCGCTCAATGAGGAAGAACTGCGTATCTTGAGCGAAGCAGCAAACCTTGATTGGAAAGATATAGAACCAAGTATCTTTGGGACACTCTTTGAACGATGCATAGACCCCGACAAACGCTCGCAACTTGGGCTACACTACACCGGCAAGGAGGATATTTTGCTCATTGTCGAGCCAATCGTGATGGCACCAATCCGTCAGGAGTGGGATGTTGTGCAGCAACAGATAGCCGAACGGTTGCCAAAGTGGGAGTCGCTCTTGTACCAGATGGACCACGAGTCTCAGCAGGTGCAAAACCAGTATAATACCGCAGACAGCTTTCTGCATATAGCCGATGAGCTGAAGCTCAACAGTGTAACACTCAAGCGCGAGTACCAATTGCTCAAAAACGAATTGGAAGGTATCCTCTTTCGCTTTATGGGAAGGTTGACTGAGATACGGGTGCTTGACCCTGCCTGCGGTTCAGGAAACTTTTTGTATGTCGCGCTCCACCAACTCAAAGACTTGGAGAAAGAGGTAGTTACCTATGCAAAGGGGCTAGGGCTAAATGAGCCAGAACTTGGTGTCGCTCCTGACCAGTTCTTTGGCATTGAGAAAAACCCCTTTGCTGCTGAGTTAGCCCAGGTGGTTATTTGGATTGGTTATTTGCAATGGCGGCGTACCAATGGTTTTTGGGAGATACACGAGCCAGTGCTTCAGGCACTCCAGACAGTACAATGCAAAGATGCCCTGCTAGATCATGATGAACAGGGGAACAGTATCGAGCCATCGTGGGTATCAGCAGATTTCATTATAGGCAACCCGCCCTTTCTTGGCACAAAGAAAATGCGATTGAAGCTAGGCGATACGATGGTAGAATCGTTGCAACATCTCTATCGTGGACGTGTCCCTTCAGAGGCAGACCTGGTAGCCTACTGGTTTGAACGGGCAAGGGAATACATCGCCCAGGGGAAGGTCAAACGGGCAGGCTTGCTGGCAACCCAGGGCATACGTGGGGGAGCAACCCGCAAGGTGCTAGAACGTATCAACAATACTGGCAACATCTTTATGGCGTGGAGTGACCGCAATTGGATTCTTGAAGGGGCTACGGTGCATATCTCTGTTGTTGGCTTTGATGATGGTACAGAGAAACAGTGTACCCTGAATGGCATACCTGTCACCAATATCAACGCCGACCTAACAACGGGAGTAGACCTGACAACAGCCCGCGTCCTAACAGAAAATGCGAACCTCTCGTTTAAGGGCATCACGAAACAAGGTTCGTTTGATATTGATGATACCACAGCCCAACAGATACTTAAAGCAACCAATAATCCTAACGGCAGACCAAATAGTGATGTACTATTTCCCTGGGTCAATGGGATGGACATTACCCGCCAACCACGCGGACGGTGGATTATAGACTTTGGGCTAGATATGGCAGAAGCAGAGGCAAAACAGTATAAACTCCCCTTTGCCTA
>CAZLKK010000089.1:0-642 GCA_964559995.1 uncultured Chloroflexaceae bacterium | reverse complement strand
GCGCCAAGCCCTAGCTTCACTGGTACGATATATTGCTACCCCTGCTGTTTCCAAACACCGAATCTTTGTTTGGCTTGAACATCCTATACTACCTGACCAACAACTTACGGTTTTTGCGCGTGAGGATGATTACTTCTTTGGGGTGCTTCATTCCAGGGTACATGAGCTATGGGCACGTAGGATGGGTACACAGTTACGTGAGGCAGAAAGCGGATTACGCTATACCCCCACAACGACTTTTGAGACCTTTCCCTTTCCCTGGACAATTGGCAAAGAACCCACCCATACAACAGCACTCAACAAGACGGTCATACACCGGGCGAAACGCTGGCATACCCGCACCTTTCGCAAGGTTATACAGCAGCGCACCCATCATCTTGGCAGCAAAGCACGACGGGATGTACGCTCACAGCACAAACGACCATCATG
Source organism: uncultured Chloroflexaceae bacterium (assembly GCA_964559995.1). Classification (GTDB taxonomy): domain Bacteria; phylum Chloroflexota; class Chloroflexia; order Chloroflexales; family Chloroflexaceae; genus JAAUSY01. The sequence goes on along the minus strand of CAZLKK010000089.1, from coordinate 213 downwards.
CCATCTGCAACGCAGCCTTGCCAAAAAGCTAGTAGTCAAGCGGTACCCATCTATGCATGTGCAGGCAATAGCTCATGCGGCACAGGTGCTTGTGGAGCAGCGGGATGCATGGCTCAATGCTCCTAATCTGTCGGCAAGTGATCGGCAAAAACGTACCCTTACTCACCTCTACAATCAACGCCCGGACTGGCTTACCCAAGCCCATGAACACCT
>CAZLKK010000088.1:0-12774 GCA_964559995.1 uncultured Chloroflexaceae bacterium | reverse complement strand
AGTAATCGCAAAGACGGGGCGGGGGGTACGCCCTAGCGGGTGTGGGTGGCTATGGGGTACCCTTTGCCTATAGTACGAATAGGAGTTTGCTCCCGAATCGTTCCAAACTGATGAGGGGGGCTATAGCAACACAATTATTGTATGGTATTAGACAAGTTCATCAATTCCTGCGGTAAAATCAGGTTTTGTGGGTAATGAACTGACTTGTTCTATTGCTTTTTTAACCACTGTTGCATCAATGGATGTAACCCCTTGTTCAACTGCATACATAACCACTGTTGCTACACTAGAAAGCAGTAGACGAGGAAGTTGTCTATCACGCAATAATTCATCTATGCCATCTTGGGTAAATGGTTTAATCGACCCATTATCTGCTTTATTGACCCGGTAATAATCTAAATGAGCAACAACAATTTGTTGAGACTGATCTCTTTGAGGAAGTGGTAATTCAATTGAATGTGTTGACTTTGGATCAAGTTTTGCAATTGCAGATAATCCCGCTTCTGTCCAAGCCTGCGAAAGATTAACGGAAGCCTGTTGATGGGTGATTAAGACACTTGAAAAAAAGTTGTACGCAGTGTTAGCATAGCCAGGTCGAACGGTGCATAAAGCAAATTCTTTTGCAAACTCAATACGATGTCTTCGTGTCATTTGGTCAATGAGATTCTCAATATCATCAATGAATAAATACCCTCCACTAAACCTTGCTGTTCGCAAATAATATACTATATCGTCAAACAACAATGTGCTTGAGTAGTCAAGAATTTTTGTATCTCTTGGTATATAGAAGGGTTCCAAATTTCCATCTCTACGCAGGCTACGAAGATAGGTTTCAAATTCACCTCGTGCCAGAGCTTGAGCTACAAGTGGTTTTACTCCTGCTGTTGTGAGTTGTTCAGTTATATTTGCATCAAGAACATCAACTGCTATGCCACAAGATTTCAAGATGTCATTGTTGAGAAGATTATCAGCCTTATTACTCCCATCATAAGATAAGACTTGCAATACCTGCTGTTCTGAAAGTTGATCGTATCGTAGGGCAGCGCGTGAAGCATCAAGGACACCACTTTTGCAAATATCAACCAGTGCAGATAGAGCTAATTGCTCTATATATCGGCGGTCTACTTGTGAAGGGAATGAGACATATACCACAACAGCAGAAAGTTCACCATGAAATTCTGTCTCGCCCCAATCTTTATTGATACGCTGACGAAAATAGCGTAACAAGGCTGTTTTCCCCATACCTCGTCCACTTTGATGGTCTCCCTGTGACCATAAATAGGCTAATCGTACACGATTGTAAAAATCATCTGGACGAATAAGTAACTGTTCAAAGAGATTTATTTTATCTTGAACAGGCGCAGTAGCATAGATTGTTCCATTGCGACGTGGATCATTGCTATATGGATTTACAACAGGATCGGTTGGGAATGGCAAATCTGTCATACCAATTATCTGATATGGTGACTGTGCAGGTTTTTTTGCTTTTACCGGTAAATGAACCATTATATCCTCCTTATCAAATTATAAATTTGGGTGTTTTCGCCTGGTCTAACAAGCGGTCTGCGCCGTGCCGAGATACCATCATAACGCAAACCGGTAGTAAAGGGCGAAGATTGCCTTTGTAACAATTGACTCATACCTTCATCAAAAGATGATTCAGGGATTTTCAGTTTTTCACACACAAAATCACGTATCTCCGGTACATCGTAATAGCCACCTTGAGGAACTAAATCACTAAATGCTTCATTGATTGATTGTAAAAACACATTCAATGTTTCTTTATCTTGAAAATCTGGTTCACTCAAGTAGAAGCTAAAGGTTTCGTTATCAATAATTGGAATAGAAAGAATGATATGCCATGGATATACGGCGGTTGTAAGAGTACACGGCGAATAGTTCTTTATAAATTCGCCCCCCTGATGGGTGACTTTCCTCATGTTCAAGAGACGAAGACTGGCAAGTCGATCACATAGTGACCGAAATAAAGCAACACTAATATGTTCTTCAGGGAAGAAAAACTGGATAATGCGTTCTTGTAAGGCATCTTCGATCTTTTTTGGGCTTTTACGAGCAAGTTTTGCCAGAACATCCTCGCTTACCCTTTGGGCTTCGTTACCAAATATCGGATTAAGTAATGTTGGAATATAGCTATCTTGATTCAGAAAAGCACTTTCAACAATGGGACGATAGATACAATCTACTTCCATATGTCTTTGGAATACTGCGCGTAAATTGTCGTATGTCTGAAGGTGGATACGTATCATAAGATGACGTAGTTCACTATAATACTTTTGGTTGAGTAAGAAAAGGGCTTGTTTCCCGTCATCGGTTAAGACATAGGCTCCTTTTATAGATTGTGCGAACTGAAAGTGAACAAGTTCTTGACACACTTTTTCGCCAACCGTCTCAAATGTTCCGCGTGGTTCAGGCAGCATTAGACGAAGTGACTTGTCTTGTACATATTTGAGGATGTTACGAGAAATAGTAGTAATCTGTTCTTCTCTTCGAGCAGTTTCAGGCAAACCATCTATAACACGAAGTCCAATATAGTGATAATTTACATCCGTAATATTATAACTGGTTATTCTCATATGTACCCTCATTTCCTTGCTCTATCGAATATAACACTCAATTGTGCATATTCAGAATTAATTTCTCTAAAATCTTCTGTTAATGCTAGGGTATCTAATTCACATACCGATTGAATAAACAGTTTATTTTCTGATAGACGACTATACCGGCTAGAAAACCACGTATCACGTAAGGCAAAAGAAAGCCGGTTTATCTTTGCACAGAAATCATAATAACGTTCCAGATATGTATGCTCTATCGCTAATCCATCACGTATAGCTCTTTCTAGGATTTTTGCATTATGAATAAGTATTGGTAATGGTCGTAGCATTGGCGAAACAGGATGGATTCCTAACCCAAGACACGCAGCAAGTCCACTTCGCTCAAATGTTATACTTGACATGAATACTGGACAAATGTCTTTCAAGAGTAAGTCTGGATTACAAACGACATAATCAAGCAATTTGGCAAAAAAAACAATCACATCATTTTTATGTGGGTGTTGTCCCTGTCGGTTCTTTAATTCTGCTATTGCACAAAAATCGTCTATTTGTGCAACAAGATCAATTTCATGGAGCACACCAGAACTGGTAGATACACCTGAGCCAAGAGTCATCTCCCGTTCTTGTGAAATAGTCCACCCATAGAGCTCCCGCACACAGTACTCACGAAATTGTCTTTCAAAACCTTGATCTTTTATGGTGTCACGAGGGATATGCTGCCATTCCTGGGCAACAAAAATATAACATGAACGTGAAAATCTCTTGAGAGGTTCTGAAGATTGATATTCGTCACGAACATACATTGGGTAGCTCCTTTTTTCTACTTTGTGTATCTTACTAGAATTACGTGGCTTTTGTCAATCCCCACCCCTCATCCAAGTCTAGCTCATCATGCTGACAACAATTCTCATCCCCCATCCCATCCCTTTCCCCCTTCCCCCGCGTGTGGTGTATGTGCGGGTGTATGTGGCGCACCGCCATGCGCCCCTACGACCCTCACCCCCTGCCCCCGCTCCCATTCCAGGGCGAGGGGGTAGGGGAATGTGGGAAAAAGATGAGCTAAACTGGTTGTTCTGCTGCTTGGGCGCGTTTCTTCAAACGATCATAAAATTCGCCCCAGAGTTCCTGCTCGTGCCGCTCTGCTACCGTGTTCGCCTCAGCTATTGCGCTGTGTAACTCAGAGCGGATCGTGGCTACCAATTCCTTGCCAGAGTGGGGAGTGACCAATACCACAATAGCTGCACCAACGGCAGAACCAAAGGCAAAGCCAAAAATAAACCGTACCATAGTATGCTGTTCCTCGCTATGCTTTCGCTTCTACCTCGTGAGAAGCCCGTGCAATGAAATCATCCACAGCGATTGCGCCCAAGTCTTCACCGGAACGCATCCGTACTGCCACTGCATCTGCTGCCTGTTCTTTATCCCCGATTATAAGCATATAGGGTATCTTTTGCAACTGAGCCGTGCGTATCTTAGCTTGCATCCGATCTCGACTCTGGTTGATTTCCACGCGGAGCTTTGCCTTGCGGAGCCGATCTGCTATCGTATGGGCAAAATCCAAGTGTCTATCGGTGATGGGGATGATCATGGCTTGCACCGGGGCTATCCACAACGGAAATGCGCCAGCGTAGTGTTCTATCAAGACCCCCAAGAACCGCTCAATGCTGCCCATGAGGGCGCGATGCACCATGTAGGGTTGATGGGCTGCGTTGTCCTCACCGATATACTCTAGCCCAAACCGTTCGGAAAGGTTGAAGTCAAACTGAATAGTACTCAATTGCCATTGTCGATCTAGGGCATCTAAGGCTTTGAGGTCAATCTTGGGGCCATAGAATGCGCCGCCGCCTTCGTCTACCTCGTAAGGCAGATTTTGCGATTCCACCGCTCGCCGCAAGGCTTCGGTAGCCCGTTCCCAGCGTTCTGGCTCACCCACATACTTGTCTTCTGGGCGGGTTGACAGGTAAACGGTAATGTCGCGTAGCCCAAACGAACGCAGGATGTAGAGCGAGAAGTCTAACGCCCGGCTAATCTCCTCTTCTATCTGGTCGGGGCGGCAGAAGATATGGGCATCATCTTGGGTGAAGCCACGCACCCGTGGCAGCCCATGCAACACCCCGCTGCGCTCATAGCGATACACCGTCCCAAACTCCGCGTAGCGTATCGGGAGGTCGCGGTAAGAACGGAGATGGCTCTTGTAGATGTGGATGTGAAACGGGCAGTTCATAGGCTTGATATAGTAGTTTTCGCCGTCTACATCCATTGGCGCATACATGTTTTCTTGGTAGAAATCCAGGTGTCCAGAGGTCTCCCACAGCCGGCTGCGCCCAATGTGGGGCGAGAAGACCCACTCATAGCCGTGTTCTAGGTGGGCTTGACGGACGAAATCCTCAGCAATGACGCGCACCATTGCCCCTTTGGGATGCCACAGGATAAGCCCCGGTCCAACGTCCTCGGAGACGCTAAAAAGGTCTAGCTCTTTACCAAGACGGCGGTGATCGCGCTTCTTTGCCTCTTCGATCTTCCAAAGGTAGCTATCCAGTTCCTCTTTGCTATTCCAAGCCGTGCCATAGATGCGCTGGAGCATGGGGTTGTGCTCGTTGCCACGCCAATATGCCCCCGCTACACTCAAGAGCTTGAAGCCTTTAGCATGTATCTGTCCACTGTGTTCTAGGTGGGGACCCCGGCAGAGGTCGCAGAAACTGTCGTGAGTGTAGGTTGAGATAGTTGTTGACCCGCTCTCCTGCTCGCCGTACTCATCCATCCCCTTGATAAGCCCCTCGATAAGCTCCAGTTTGTAGGGCTGATCTTTGAAGCGTTCTCGGGCTTCGTCTGGCTCAATAACCGCATAGGTAAATGGGTGCTTGCCCTTGATAATGCGCCGCATACGCTGCTCTATCTCTTGTAAGTCATCGGTAGAGAGCGGACGGGGTAGGTCAAAGTCATAGTAGAAGCCATCTTCTATGGGGGGGCCAATGGCGACTTTGCCCTCTGGGAACAGTTCAAGCACCGCCTGCGCCATCACATGGGCGGTGGAATGGCGCAGCCGATAGTAACCATCATTGTTTGCCTTGCTTGCATCATTTGCATCGTTTGCATCGTTTGCATCGTTTGCCTTGCTTGCATCGTTTGCATCTGTGGACATAACCTTTACCTCATTCTAGCTATCGTTCAAGTGAGAAGCGTTGGGAGCAGTCTTACTCGTTATTCGACTACGACAACCATTCTTCCCGGTTCTATACGTATATCATGCATGGTACGTCCGGCTTGTTGCATTTGCTCATTGAGTTGGCTTTCCAGCACGCGCACCATATCGTCAAACGAGATCATCATTTCCAGTGGACCAGATAGGTGGGGGTCTACCACAACTATCTGACCATCAACTACCGCCAACCCTAGCGTGATGTGGTTTGGTACCCCATAGGCGGTTATATCTGCCTGCACCTGCCCCGGCACAAAGTGAATCGTGGCAGATTCTAGTGGTTCAAGCGATGGTTGCTCAGCGGCGAGGTAAGCGTTGATTTGCTGTTCATCTAGGGTATGTTCTCCCGCTGGCATGGCGGCAATGGCGGGGGGGAGGAGCGCATCAACCTGCCCTTCTAGGTACTCTTGGGCAACATACCCACTGACAAATGGGCGCATGAAGAGGACGTATGCGCCACACACCAGAAGCAACCCCACCATACCTACGATAATGGGCACAAGGCATGATCGACGCTGTTGTTGTTTGGTACGGGGGTTTCCCCGTTGGGGTTGTCGCATAGATTTAGAAAAACTCTCTACTCGCTTGCGTTACTGATTAGGGTATACATCCCCAACCGGTTGTGGTTGAGAATGGGTATAATGGTAGCATTGCGAAAAAGCATTGTCAAGGGATAGAGAATGGGGGGCAGGGTTGCATGGAACAACCCTCTCCACCCCTGCCCCCGCTACCAGACAACCGCTCGTTGACCCTCGCGGCTCGTTTGTTCCCCGCGGTGGGGGAGAGGGCATGGGGTGGGGTAGGGGATAGTGTGGGGGGTGGGGGCTTTGATCCCCTGGGCATAGCCTTAGTTAAAGCATAGCCTACGCAAATCACTGCTGCCCTTTGCGTTTCATCTGTAATCCATAAAGATACAAGTCTGTGACCGCGTAGCGCGGGGTATCTGTTGGGTTGCCAAGCGTATACTCGCGTAAAATCCCTGCTTTGATCATCTTATCTATAATATTCGTGGTATCAGTCAACACTGTTTTCTCTAATCCCCAGAGTTTCTGAAGGTCTAATAGGTCTAACGGGGAATACTGTTGTTTAAAGCTATCTAGGTAAGGAGCAATCTCAGGATATTCTTCGCGGACTTCATTGACTCGAATCTCAGAAGCTGACGGTAAGGCTTCAATGAGTGCTTTCGGACGTAAGATACCCTCATACGAATGGCTTTCTACGTAGCTCTGCTCCCGCTCAATTGCCTTTTGTAACAGGACCATGATAATGCGAGGAAACCAATTTTTGTTGCCGTCAGTCATTCGGTTACGCACCCAGTTGTAGGTATAGGCTTTTTTGCCTCGACCCATCCGTTCGCCCCAAAGGGGAAAGAGACACTCTCGGAGCCGGGGCAACTCAATTCGATCTAACGTCTCTCTGGTAACAGCATACTTGTCGTAGACCAGTTTTGCATAGGTAGGGGATGCAAGGGCTTGGCGCAACACCAACCGCCAAATGTCGGATTCTTCCCAACGTAATTGTACGTTACGTCCAGCAAAATGCGCCTTGTTGGGAAAGTGCAAGGTTTGCCATATGTCCTCACGGATCAACATCTTGGGAACAATCTGCTGAAAACTTGTTGCAGAATCAATCCACCACGAGAACAGTTCTTGCAATGCATCATTTCGTGTGGTTTCCTCTGGCAATATCCTATCCAACTCATCATAGATAAGCCAAACGGTTCTATCTTGGCTCTTGAGCCACTGGTCTATCGCACGTAATGCATCTCCTACCTGAGAAGCAGCGAAGGGGTCTTGTATCCGTTGAATAATCCAGGAAACGATCTCTTTGTGGGTTGGAGCGATAGTTTTGCTGAATACTTCCAGTTCTTGATCTGTCTGAACACAGCTGCGACATTCTGGTATAGCAGTAATAAGCTGAATCAGCGCGTAATATCGCCAAAAAGATCGCCAAGATAGTTCTTCAGATTGGTTGTGGTATCCCTGCATATCGTCATTACTCAGAATAGTTGGGCGTACTTCCTCACGTCCATGCCCAGGGATAACTGTAACATGCTGGAGATGACTTTCGGGGGGTGCCAATGTACGCGCATAGTCTAATTGTTCCACAAAGAGCCGAAATAGCAAGCTCTTGCCTGTGCCTTTGGCACCCCGAACTAGCCAAGTATTTCGTTGCAGGAATTTGGGGAAATCATCAGTTTTTTGGAAGATAGCTGGAAGGTCAGCAGGAGGTATTTCTTGAGCAGTTGCCGAACTAAACGTCAGTTCTTTCAAGAGCGTTTCTCGTGTTTCGCTTGTGGAACCTTCGCTGGCTCCCGGTATATAGGGTTTTTCAGGAAGGCTGCTGCTGATAACTTCAAGCAATGGTGTATAGGGAGCAAAGATACTGTCTGGAATCTCTGTATCAAGATTACCAAGCGTAGCAATTGCTGGATTATAGGGTATATCCGTATGGAGTTCTGCAACAGAGAGCGTTTCTGGTATGCCCCATTTGTCGGTAATATAGTCTTCGGCTTGACGTATCCAACGGTCTTGTTGACTTGGTTCTACTGGAGGAATAGGGGTAAGCAGAAAGCGTAGGTCTGGCTTGCCTTGATAATCATACTGTTTTTTCGCAGCTTGGAGTACCCAATCAAGTCCCGCAAAACTCTGCTCTGTTGGAGAAAAACAGATAATCCCTATATCGGCAAGGTCAAGCAATGCCACTGCCCCTATTTCGTTAAAACCTGTACGGGCATCTATGAGTAGTATATCTGGCATATTGAGGTAGTTGGTAATATCGTCTATGAGTTGGTTTAACGGGTTCTTTTCCCGTCGATAAAAGAGCCGCATATCAAGATCGGCAAGGCGATGCACATAGTTTTCGGTGTATTCCCCTGCGGAAATGAGGAACAGTTCGCCACGATTCGGTATTTCAAGGGAACGAATGCACTCCTCGATAGATGGAATATCCTTGTCTGGGGTAAGATACCGTTGGTGGAGATAGTCAATCACCCCATATGGGGGACTATCTGAGCCACCAGAAGAGAACATGAAGGATAACCCTGGGGCTTCTAGGTCAAAATCAAGCATCACAACGCGATGGTTCGCTGCGGCAAGCATCCGAGCAACAATGCCTAATGCTGTTGTGCGTCCGACCCCACCTTTGAAGGAGTAAAACGTGACGATAAGCGGACGGGTAAGCGGCAACTCACTGGTATCTGAAGAAGCCCGTTGGTATGGTTCTGGTGCCATAAGCAGTTCTGACCAAAGGGGGAGTTGGGTGGGGGGGCGACTTGGTGCTTTAGCTTCTTCTGGGGTCCAGAGATCGTAGTGGGAAATAGGATAACTGAAAAGCGAAAGCGGTTCGGGAAAGAGAGATTCAAAGAGAGATTCTACGAACTCTTCCCGTTCTAAAGGGTCTTTGCCCTGAAAAAGCGTGGTAATGACCCGTAGGATAATCCATCCAATCGATGTGCGTTGCACTTCGATCTTAGCTTCTGGGTCATCTCGCTGCAATGATGGCAGCAACGTTTCCGTTAGGTATTGGGGTAATGACGGCAGCAACGTTTCCGTTAGGTATTGGGGTATTGCTTTCTGTGTCATCTACAGTTCTTCTCCTTGCTGCTCAAGAATGAATTTGTAAAGGCGAACAACATTATCCAGAAATTGCTCACTGGTATGCTGGTCGCCTGGATCATCCCAATAGCGTAGCTCATTGGTCTGCCAATTGTTGACAATGTAATGCCATGCAGATATGTTCTTATTGCTCTTACTGCGATCCATTGCTATAAATTGTTGTATTATCCTTCTTATGCCTGGTATTTGGTAAAGGTTCGCTAGATTATGGGTAATGATCCACCGGCGATTATTTTGACATGTGGGGGTATTTTCCAAGTTGTCTGTGTTTTCCAAATGACAAAGCAGGGATTTGAGCGAACATTCAATGGCATACCCCCCTAGATACATTGCCCCTGCCCACCTTTGTGCAGACACAAGAGTTTTGGCATCTTCAAGCCTTTGGCGTGAAGCTCCGAGGAGAATACGACGATCATAGGTATTATGGGTATACGGCATAGGGCTTTCTCTTATGGCTGAAACCTAATTGGAACTTCAACGCCTCATAATGAGCATAATCTTGGCAAAGGCTAGTGTTGATATGCCCCGTATTATACCACAAGCAAAGCGGAAATCCCTTGATAGATACCAACGCGCTCATTGCCCCCCTCCCCTGCTACCGCACCATCACCGGACCCAGCAGCAACGCATTGGGACCGGCGAGAGCGGGGGGAGCTAGGTTGCCCCGCTGTAGCTCTAGCCGCGATCCATCCTCAGCATACAACCCCATAATCAACGTATATTCCCCCTCGGCGATGTCCGTTGGTAGCGGCAGGGGCAAGGGGACAGCGACCTGCTGCCCCACCTGCCACGCGCTCGTGGGGGGCAGATCTGTGCCACCCGGCGCAACATCCGCTTGCGAGACCTTTTGCCCCGTAGCGTCTACCATATGCACAAATACCCGATAGGGTGCTGTTGGGGGGGGGGCTATAACTCCCCACGATGGCGTAACTGTCACAACGCCCGGTTGTTGCGTTATCGTCACCCCATGCAGACGTAGCCAATCGCCAAACTGCGCCCCGATAACCTGCTCGTAGGGACGGGGGAGTTGGTAGATAGCCGCATAGGGTATCCCATGCAGCATCACATAGTGCAACGCTGGCTGCTGTTGAATGGTCGCAAAGGATGTAGGATAGAGGTTGCGTTGGTATGAGGGGATGTCAATCACCGCGTAATTGGCGACATATTCCCCCACCTCGGTTATGGGCAACACTGGCACATCCACAAACGGCTCCAACAGTCGTGTATCTGTTGCCAACACTGGCGCATAGTCTGCATCAGGGCGGGAGCGCAGGTATGCCCCGACCCTATCGTAGCCCTCGCCCCACCCAGTGAGCAATACCCGATGGGCTGCTGCTCCCCCGCCTGCAGCGGGGTTGTAGTAGCTCAGGTAGTGGGGGAAGTAGCGCACCACTGGCGCGAGCACCATGATGCCCACGCCGGCAATGAGGGCAATACTGACCACCCGCTCGCGCACCCGCAACAACAACGCATCCCAACCGGCTGCTGCCAATACGAGCATCGGCGGCAGCACTGGCAAGATGTAGCGGTCAAACTTCTTTGCCCCTAGCGTCATCACGAGCAGCCAGAACAACACAAAAGCTGCCAGTGCCGGCAGTACCCATTGGGAATTAGTCCTTTTCAGGGATACTGTATATGTTCCCTTATCACATTTTCGGCATCTCTGGGTCTCTGTGGTAGATTTCTTATCCGTCTGACCGCCGCTTTTTGAGCGCAGGGCTAATGGTGCCAACGCGAGACCGCCAAGCACGATAGGCGACAAGCGAAAGACCAACACCGCCGGGTAAAAGAATACACCGGGGTCGCTGACGGTCTGCCCAAAGAAAAACTGCGCTTTGACATACGGATACCCCCCCTCGCCATATATCTTGGCTAGGTAGCGCATAATGGTCTGCTGTGGCTCAACCCACAGCGCAAACCACAACACCACTACAACCAGCAATGCCCCGCTAAGCCACAGCGCATAGCTCACCAGCGATCTGGACAACCGTTGCCAGAGACTTGCCGCAGGCAGCAGCCAAAAGAGCAACAACCCTACCGAGGGCAGCAGGATGAGGGCAGGTCCCTTTGTCAGCAGGGCGAGTCCCGCGAAGAGTGCTGCGACCAATAGCCAAGCGACAACCCGCAAGTTCTTATTATGGAGATATGGAAGTATGGGGGTTGAGTTTCTCTCTGAAACCTCTGCGTCTCTGCGTCTCTGCGTCTCTGCGTTGCTGTCGGGAATCTCCTGCCCGAATGTGCAGCGGGCATATGCACAGGCTACCAAGATGGAGAGCAGACAGAGCATCACCAAGTCGGTTAGTAGCCCATCCATATGCAGCAGCCGAGCGTGGGCAATGAGGAAGGGGCTACACGCCCACAACACTGCCGCAAAGAAGGCTACCCGTGCGGGGACAAGGCGGCGCAACAGGAGCAAGCCTGCCCCTACCGCCGCTGTATGTGCCAACGCCACTGGCAAGCGCATCAACGCGAGGTGTTCTAGCAGTGTGGGATGGGCTATCCAACCCTGCGCTTGCAACATCTGCTCTAGCAGTATCCCCATGCTGCCTAGCCACATTAGCGACACGCCGGGGTGTCCCGTCTGGTAGGTTGCCGTCCAATCCCCCGCTGCCACCCCCGCCGCAAATCGCTCGGTGCGTCCTATCCAGTGGTAAACTTCGTCAAAGGTGAGGAAATCATCTAGCCCTGTGACTCGTGGTAGCAGCGCAAGCAGCACAACGAGCACAAACGGGAGGTCTAGGGGCTTATTTTGGGATTTGCTGAATAGCATACCACGCCGGACGCGGACTCCAATCGCTATTGAGCACACCATACGATGCCTGCTCGTGCAGGTCATCGTTGTGTGCGCCCTTCCAGGTTATGGCAAAATTGAGGTTCCACACGAACATAGCCCCTACCCAGGGCGAGTATTCATAGCGTCCCTTATCAAACGCCCGTACAATCCAGCGAGCTTGGTCTTCAAAGCTGTTGACATTGCCATATTCAAAGCCGTTGGTGACGTTGGGGGTTGCCCACCCAAACTCGGTAATCCACATCTGCATATCCCCCTTACCCGCCTCAACCATGAGAAAGCGGAGGTCTTCTACCCGCCGAAAATAAAACTCACGGCTCTGCTGCCAGCCGGGACCCGGTCCCGGTTCATAGGGCCATAGCGTGTCGGGGGGGTTGTTGCGATCTCCCGGATGCACCCCCACAACGTCAGCGCGAAACTTGGGGTGGTTCAACATTTGCCACAAAAACACCCTATCGCTTATTGCATAGTCAAGGTCGTTCATCTCGCTAGACGCGGTAGAACCACTCACGACAATAGCGGCAGGGTCTTCAGCTTTGATAGCATTGTAGGCAGCAAAGAGCATATCTACATAGTAATCTGGGGTTATGA
>CAZLKK010000087.1:3712-12906 GCA_964559995.1 uncultured Chloroflexaceae bacterium | reverse complement strand
AGAGGGCAGGGGGAGAGGTCCGTTGCCCCTCGCCCTGGGATGGGAGCGGGGGGGTACGCCATGAGCGTCAACGAGCGGATGGAGCGGGGACATGTTCAGTACATCAAGCAGAGTATGCCAAAAGTATCTATAATACAGAAGATGTGACAAGAACGAATGGAGGAAAAGGGGGCAGCAGTGACCATCTCATTGACCATAGAAGTACCCGATAAACTCGGACAAACATTGCAGAAAATGCCAGATCGTATCCCAGAAATCCTAGAGCGGGGATTGGTTGATTTGCAAGAAGAACCATTTACCAGTTATCAGGACGAGGAACACATTATCGCTCTGCTTGCGAGTCAACCTACTCCACAGCAAATCCTTGCTCTTCAGCCATCCCCCACCCTCCAAAAGCGAGTCCGTGATCTGCTTATCAGCAATCAACAAGGGGTATTGACTGGAGAACAAACGGCAGAATTGGATCGGTATATGCTGTTGGAGCATTTAGTCCGCTTGGCAAAGATACATGCATCTAGGCAACTATTAGAACATCCATGAGCACGTATATTCCTGTAGGACTTCGACAGTTAGTCATTAGTCGTGCTGCTGGGATATGTGAATACTGTCATTTTCCACAAGCATTGGCTCTTTTCACCTTTGAGATTGAACATATTATTGCAGAAAAACATGGGGGGGCAACCACCGCTGAAAATCTTGCTTTGGCTTGTTTCTTTTGCAACCGATATAAGGGGAGCGATATAGGCTCACTAGACCCTGAAACTGGATTACTTACCCCGTTATTTCATCCTCGTAATCAACTGTGGAATGAACATTTTATGGTTGAAGGTTTACGAATTGTACCCCGTACTGCCGAAGGTCGCGTCACCGTATATCTCCTTCGTTTGAACGATCATGCACGGTTGTTGGAGAGAAAAAATCTCTGGTCGTAACTGCCTATCCCTCGCCCTTGTTCGGTTGTAGAGCCGTTGCAAGCAACGTTTCACCGGTCAACCCCCATCCCCTGCCCTTTTCCCACCGCGGGAGAAGGGAGACCGGACGGCTCCCCCTCGCCCTGGGATGGGAGCGAGGGCAAGGGGGGGAGCAGGTCGACGGAAGCGGCAGGTAATTAAGACAAATGGGGTCAGGAAAACTATCCGTCACACTCCTGGTATAATAGGGGGAGCTATTGTGGTATGGACTCACCAACCAGTTATTCAGTTCGTTCTCGTTTGGAAAGTCAGGGTATACTCGCAGGATTATGATACAACATTTTATTCAAGAACTCTATTACATCACCCATATTGAGAATATCCCGTCTATCTTGGCAAAGGGGATTTTATCGCATAAACTTGTGGAAGATCAGCAAATTTCTTATACCCCCATCTATGATCAACAGATTGTCACCAATCGGCGTGAAAAAACTGCTCCTAATGGCAAAAGTCTTTGGGATTTTGCCAATCTCTATTTTCAAGCCCGTAATCCTATGCTTTATCGGGTAATCCGTGAGAAAAAGAAGAAATCGCTTGTTATATTGGGGATACGACCACAAATTCTTGACCTTCCAGGGGTGTTTATCTCCACAGGTAATGCTGCAAGTCACCTTTCAGATTTTTTTCCTGCCCAAGAGGGACTTAAAGTTATCAAACAGATGCACAATATTATCAATAATGAATGGTGGAAAGAAGAAGACGGCTCCAAAAGAAAAATTATGGCAGAGTGTTTGATACCAGACTCCATTCCCCCAGAGTACATCTCCTCGGTATATGTTCCAGATAATGATGTTGCAAAGACGCTAAATCTTCCGTCATCATCCCGTGTTGCTGTTGTGCCAGAACCGCGAATGTTTTTCCAACCACATTACAAATCACGTATCACGCAGAATCTCTCCATCATTGATGGGGATATGTTCTTCTCTGAAATGCAAACGGTAACAATTAGCGTCAACACCGTGGGGGTTATGGGTAAGGGGCTTGCTTCACGTACCAAATACCAATTCCCAGATGTGTATGTCGTCTATCAAGATGTCTGCCGCAGCAAAACATTGCAAATGGGCAAGCCGTATCTCTACCAACGAGAATCTTTTGAGGATGTATTCAATGATACCGCAACGTTCCCCGACCCAATGGAAAACAAATGGTTTCTGCTCTTCCCCACCAAACGGCATTGGCGAGAAAACTCAGACATCAACGGCATTGAACAGGGGCTACGCTGGATACAAACACACTACCAATCCCTAACTATTACCTCCTTAGCCCTGCCTGCGCTTGGTTGTGGGCTAGGCAACCTCTCGTGGCGTGACGTAGGACCGTTGATGGTCCGGTATCTCTCCCAACTCCCTATACCTGTGGCGATCTACCTACCACGGGAAGAGCAAATGCAACAAGAGTGGTTGACACCAGCTTTTTTGTTAGGACAATAACCCCCGCTCCTTTCCACTTCCTGGTATAATAGCCCTGGTAGGTAGTCTTTACGATTCATCATTCATAATTCACGAGAGGAGTTTCATCCGTGGAAACGTATTACGACCCCAAAGACCTTGCCCGTTTTGGCGAAATGGGCAATGACGCACCGGAACTCTGGAACAAGTTTATGGCGTGGTATGGCGCAGTGTATGAAGATGGCGCACTCACCGAACGGGAAAAAGCCCTTATTGCCCTAGCCGTTGCCCACACCACCCAGTGTCCCTACTGCATAGAGGAATATTCCAGTAAGTGCTTGGAGAAGGGGGCAGACCTTGAGCAGATGACTGAAGCCGTCAATGTGGCGGCGGCAGTGCGAGCTGCTTCTACCCTCGTTCACGGCGTACAGATGCGAACACACGTAGAGAAAGTCTCAATGTAGAAAGGGGCAGTATGTCAAACCGAATTATCCCCACCTTGCAGAAGCGTGACCACACCCTCTCTGCATCAGAGAGCCAGCGCAAGCTCTTGGCTGATCTGCCCCTGCGCCTCACCTTTGCTGAAGCGACCACTTCAGCGGGGCATGAGCCGCTACGGGCAACGGGTGTGACGGTGCTGCAAATGAACGTTGGCAAACGATGTAACCTAACGTGCAAGCATTGCCACGTAGATGCCGGTCCAGACCGCCCGGAGGTGATGTCCGCAGAGGTGATGACCGCCTGTATGCAGCTCTTGGAAAAGAGCGACATCCCCACCGTAGACATTACTGGCGGTGCGCCAGAGATGCACCCCCAATGGCGTGAGCTCATCCAGCGGGCGCGGGGGCTAGGGCGGCATGTGATGCACCGCTGCAACCTGACCATCACCCGCTTACCCAACTATAGCGATGTTCCCAAATTCTTGGCAGATCACCAGGCAGAGGTGATAGCATCCCTGCCAGCCTTTGCCCCCAAACGAACCGATGCCCAACGGGGTGAGGGAGTATTTGAGGAATCTATCGCCGCCTTGCGCGAGTTTAATGCGCTAGGGTATGGACAAGAGGGCAGCGGTTTGGAGATCAACCTGGTGACAAACCCGGTTGGGGCGTTTTTGCCTGCCAGCCAAAAATCGCTGGAGCAGGAGTGGAAGCGGGAACTCAAACGCCGCTATGATGTCACCTTCAATAACCTGTTTACCATCACCAATATGCCGATTAGCCGCTTTCTCGATTTCCTGGTTGAGACGGGCAATCTTGAGTCCTATATGGAGAAACTCGTCAACGCCTTCAACCCGATGGCGGTAGGCTGTGTGATGTGTCGATATACGTTGTCGGTAGGTTGGGATGGCAAATTGTACGATTGCGATTTCAACCAGATGCTGGATATGGCACTGCCACAAACGATCTTTGAGGCTGATCTCGCCAAGCTCAATGAGCGGGCGATTATGATAGGTGAGCATTGCTTTGGCTGTACTGCCGGGGCAGGCTCAAGCTGTGGAGGGGCTATCGCTGAGGAATAATGACGCAGCGTTCTCAACCGTTATCGTCAATGCCGCCCACATCGCCAACGCGCTTTTCGGTCATTATTCCCACGCTCAACGAAGCGGCAAAGCTGCCAACGTGCCTAGAGCGCGTTCGGCAGCTTTTTGCTGTTGAGCAACCTGGGCAGGATGAGCATAAGGATGAGCTTATTGTTGCCGATGGCGGCAGCGAAGATGCGACCCTGGAGATAGCGCGACAGTATGGGGCGAGGGTGTGTACATCGCAGCGGGGGCGGGGTATCCAGTGCAACGCGGGGGCAGCAGCGGCGACGGGTGAGGTGTTGCTTTTCCTGTATGCCGACACGTTGCTACCAACCAATGCCCACGAGGTGTTGGAACGGTGCTTTGCTGACCCGTATGTGTGGATTGGCACCTTTCGGCTCCAGTTTGACAAACGCCATTGGTTGCTTGACCCTGCGCCGCTTGTGACACAGGCAGATACCGTCTTTACCCGCTTTGGCGACCAGGGTATTGCGGTGCGGCGGTGGTTTTTTGATCGACTCGGTGGGTTTCCTAATTGGCGATTGTTTGAAGATGTCCGGTTGTTGGAAGAAGCCCGCTTTCGCACAAAGGTTCACTCCTTCCCCGCGGTGGTCACATCTTCTGCCCGCAAATATGAGCGCGATGGGGTGTTGGAAAATCACCTGTCCAATGTGTGGCTAATTGTGCAATATTTGATGGGCATACCACCAGATGATCTCGCAGGGCGATACTGGCGGTGAGGGATTATTGGTTATTGTTAGACTCGGCAGGGTTGTCAGGAGGGGTCTCCTTGCTCTTGCCCCAGTACCCCACCACCCGCTCAATTTCATCAATGATATTGCGGCGACTGCTGCCGGCAATGTTCTTGTAGAGTTTCTTCACGAGGGCATCATGCTCATCACGCTGTTCTTGGGTCAACCGTTCCATCGTTTCTTTGCGGATGCCTATTTCCCGTTCGGCGCGTTCTAGCCCCCGCATAATGTAGGGTTTGAAGCTCTTTTCATCTTCTATATCGGCAATGTCAGTATCATCCCGGTACATCAGGTAACATGCCCATCCTACTGCCTCGGTGACGTGCAGCACAAGACCGGCATTTACCACATTCCCCACAAAGGGAACGAAGCTCACGAGCGAGCGGGCAAACGCAATACCAAGATAGGTGCCAACAAAGTGGGTTGTGGTTGCCAACACAATCTCACGGGCAGATCCGTGGTCAAACATTTTGCCCAAGTCTACGATCATGGCGGCAGTAATGATAGAAACTGGTTGGAGGTCTGAGCCAAACATCACACCAAAATTGCCGACAAGGGGAATTTTGGATACTTTACTTTCCCAAATGCTTGCGGCAGTAGCGTAGCTATGGATGATGGTTCTTGCTCGCGCTTCATAGTCTTCTTCTATGATTCCCAGTGGGGCTTGTTTGCGGCGAAATGGTGAGAGGTTTTTTGGTAGCATATACCTTTCCTACGTTTTTTCTCTTGATGCTCTTGCGGCGGTAGGGCGTTCTGTTTCTCCAATGGTTTATGGTGTGTTGGTTCTTTGCTAAGCGTTTCCTAAGTATACCATATACTCATTAGGAGTGCCAAACAAAAATGGGGAGCGGGGGTAAGGGGATGGGGAGCCGCAACAACTCTCTGGGAAAGAGGGATGGGGAGATGGGGTAATAACGTGGATTTGCCCGTCTACCCCCCCTAACTCTCGCCAAAGTAGCGCAAGGCTTCTGTGATATAGGGGTCTTCAGTGCCGGTATTGTTGTCACTCCCATTGTCTGTACTACCCTCTATCACCACATCTGGCTGAATACCCACCCCCTCAAGGTTGACCCCATTGGTCAACCGAAACCCCTCCTGCGCCAGCCACAACCGCGCTCCCCCCGCAAGTTCGTAGGCATAGATCGTCTCCGTGTTGCCAGAAGATGGCTCCCCGATAAGGTATGCCCCGGCTTCCGTCTGCAAGATACCCGCCATCACCTCGGCGTAGGATGCTGTCTCGCTGTCAATCAATACAACCAGCGGCACATAGCGCAGGTCGGGGCCTGTCCCCTCGCGTACAACCAGCGGCATCATATGCTGCCTATCAAAGAACGTCCCCACCTCGCCGCGCACAAAGTGGCTCAACACGCTAATCAGCACATCCCGCCAGCCGCCAGGGTTGCCGCGAAGGTCAAGGATCAACCCGCGCAAAGGTTTCTCAACCACAAGGTCAGTTAGGCTACCGCTCACCTGTACATGCATGTCGCTAACCCACAACGAGGGAATCTGCAAATAGCCAATGTCTTCAGCAATGCGTCTTGAGGGCAGGGTTATCTCCACTACCTGCTCATCCCGCTTCAACAGCACATCCCGCGACTTCTCGCCAGGACTCAACACCGTGAGCCGCACCTCTGCATCTACTGGACCGTGGATGTCGTGACACGGCGTAAGGGTACACGGCACCCCATCCCCCGCAATAATCCGGTCTTAAGGGCGCAAGCCAGCTTGGTCGGCGGGGCTATCGGGGATAACATGTTCAATCAGCACCCCATCATGGGTCATCACCGTTTTTACCCCAATACCCACATGCCGTTGCCCATTTCGGCTCAGGCTATTCTCTCTATTGGCATCAGTTGGAGCCAAGAAACGGGAATGGTGATCGCCAAGCTGTTCTACCATATCCGTAAGCAGTGCGTAAAATTCATCATTGTTTGGAGCAGCGGCAACCCACGGGGCATATTGTGTCCGTATTTCCTGCCAATCTAGCCCGTGAAAGTCTGGATACAAGTAGTAGGTATTCACCGTATCCCACACCTCTTCAAATATCTGCTTGCGCTCCGTGGCGGGGATGAGCGTGGGAGATGGTGATGGCGTGGGAGATGGTGATGGCGTGGGAGAAACCGTTGGGGTCGGGGTAGGTGTGGGGGTTGGTGAAAATGTTGGCGTAGGCGATAACGTTGGCGTAGAGACGGCAGACGATACCGCAGCAATCACTGTACTGGTTGTGGTCTGTGTTGCCTCCCCATGCTCGGCAGACGCAGCCGTGGACAAAGCCGTGGTGGTAGGGACTTCAGTTGGCGTTTGTGGGGGGGGGCTACACCCGCCCAACAGCAGCAATGAGCAGAGCAGCAGATATGCTGGTATGAGCCAAAACCAATGCACCAGTTACTCCAGTTCAAAGGCGGCTTGGAGTACTTGACCAGCAAGGGTAGCCGCTACCGAACTCCCCTCGCCGCCGCGCTCAATCATCACAGCTACGGCATACCGTGGCTGCTCCACCGGGGCTATGGCAATGAACCACGCATGGGGGGGCGCACCCGGCACATGCTCTCCTGTACCAGATTTGCCCCCAACAGATACACCCGTCACCTGTGAGCTAACCACACTCCCAAACCCATACTCCCCCACTGCTCGCATATACTCACGCATTTTCCTTGCCGTCTCTTCGCTCATCGTGCGGCGTATAGCCCGTGGGACTTCCTGAAAAATGATGCCACCATTGTTTGGGCGTTCAATGCGTTCAACCAGATAGGGCTTCATCATCACCCCTTCATTGGCAATAGCCGCAGTCACAAGAGCCATTTGTAAGGGGGTAACAAGCAACTGCCCCTGACCATAGCCGGTGTCTGCTAGGGCAGCACGACGGTCTAGGAAACCAGGGTCAACATAGAGCAAACTGGAAGCGGTAGGGAGTTCCCGAAAATGGGGGTACATATCGGGGGCATCTTGCGGACGATAGAAGTCAAAGACTTTTGCTTGGTCTATCATACGATCTTTGCCAAGCCGAAGCGCGTACTGGGCAAAAGCAACGTTGCACGAGTAGGCATAGACTTTCTCTAGGTTTGTTGGGTCACCAGTCAGTGAGTCAAGATCATGCACCGCATTGACAACGGGGGGCGCACCCGGCTCCGTTTGGTACTGGTTATAGCAGCGGATGTCATCTGGCTTGCCCTCATTGGGATATTCTAGCACCCCC
Source organism: uncultured Chloroflexaceae bacterium (assembly GCA_964559995.1). Lineage (GTDB taxonomy): Bacteria > Chloroflexota > Chloroflexia > Chloroflexales > Chloroflexaceae > JAAUSY01. The sequence continues at coordinate 5,077 of CAZLKK010000087.1, read as the reverse complement.
ACAGCAGTAACCGTCTTGAAGGTTGAGCCGGGCGGATACATCCCCTGCGTTGGGCGGTTGATCAACGGTTGCCCTGCGGAATCGCTATTGAGGTATCGCCAATAGTCGCTTATCCGCTGGTTTTCCGCTTCCCAATCTTGGGTAGCGTAATCAAAGCTCAACCCGCGAGGATCAAAGCCTGGATTGCTAACCATTGCCAGCACCGCGCCACTGGATGGATCGAGTACCACAATGGAGCCTGTCCGTCCTCCAAGCAGGTTTTTGGCGCGTGCCTGAAGATGGGCATTGAGGGTAAGGTAGAGGTCATTCCCCACCTGCGTCTCACCGAGCAGTTCGCTTTGCAAACGGACAAGTTCGCTGCCCCGCTCGCCGCTGAGAAATTCGCTATAGGTAGCTTCTAGCCCGGCTTGCCCAAACCGCGTACTAAAGAAGCCAACGATATTGCTAAAAGCCCCCGCATCATAGAACATATCTACAAAGGGGTAGACCCGGCGGACAAAGCCATCTTGCACCACCTCGCTGGCAACGAGAAGCACGTTGTCTTGGGCAAAAATTTTGCCCCGCATCACCCGCTGCGAGGAGAGCACCGGGCGAACATTGCTAGTAATCTGTCCCGTTTCCGAATCAATATTGACCCGATTAGCGATAGCCTCAGCCTGTACCATCTGCTGGCGCAATAGCTGCAACCCAAGCAACCCAAAACCAATGGCGACAATCAAGCCGAGATTATGGACACTCCGATGAAAGCCACGAGGCAGGGGAGAACGACTAAACCACGCCGATAGTCCAAGCAGGGGGGCGGCAATCCAGAGACAGGCAATCCAGCGGGCATCTTGATCTACTGGCTGAATGATGCCATACCCAAGTATGGCAATAGAGACGAGCAAAACCGTTGTTTGTATTCCTGAACGCATAGGGTACTTTTCGCTATGGGAGCGGGATCGTCCCGCAAACGGTTACACCTTGTTGTTGGTCTACTACTTCTAATTCGCCGTCTATTTCAGCAAAACGATAGTGCATCAAACGGAGCGCGTGTATCCCTGACCGCTCATATGTCCCATCAAGTAGCCCAATACCATCATCGCCAATCGTCAAACGCACACTGTCGGTAGCATAGGAGAGGGTTACAAAACCGCTGTGAGCATGGGCATGCTGCTGAATGTTGATCAGGGCTTCTTGGGCTAGACGAAAGAGGGTAATGTACTGTACTGGTTGAAGCGGTTGTTTTTTGCCAATAGACCGCATACTGATGGCAATTCCACTATGGATGCTAAAGTCTTTGACCAAGCGATCTAAGGCGGTAGATAGAGCTACATTGGATTCCGGGGTAAGTTCATACAGCACCCGCCGCAAATTTTGCTCATC
>CAZLKK010000087.1:1829-3702 GCA_964559995.1 uncultured Chloroflexaceae bacterium | reverse complement strand
TGAGCGACCATGTGGGCTTCGCCCGGCATTACCCGCCACGTAGATTTGTCTGGGGATGGGCGGGGGTGGGGCGGGTCTAGGATAGGTTCATCTTCGTGCTGTTCTTTGATAAACGAAAACGGCTCAGAGGACGGTTCCGTATAGGGCGTGTCAAAGGAATGTTCAGCTAGGAATGCTGCCAAATTGCCCTCGTTTATCATCATACGCTGCTCTTCCCAACGATCCATAATCAGGGAGACATACCCCCATATCGTCACAAAGATGATAGGGGTAATCATCGTGGCGATGACGAGCCAGGGAGATTGAAAAACGGTTTCGGGAGAGAAGCCAAGTTGGGCTTGGCTCAGGACAATGAAAAAGGCAGCGGCGACAAATCCCCCACGCCAACCCGTAAGCAATGCTGGCATAACAAGGCTGCTCAGGGCATAGGGCAGAAAGGGCAAAAAAGCCCCATTGGTAAGCCAAAGGAGTGCCACACAGAAGAGTATATCTGGGATCATCATGAGGGTTTGGCGAATGACCATAGATACATACTTATGTATGGTCAGGGATAGCAGGACGTTGATCCCACCTGTGACGGCGAATAACCCGATAGGGAGAGATGATACGTGGTGGCTACTGACAAACAGGGCTATACCAGCAATACCCCAAGCAATCCAACGGTACAGCAGAAATAGACTTGGTACTTGAACAAGTGGTCGGAGCCAAATTTTCACCCTGTACCACTGGTCTTCAAAATCTTGGAAGGATGGTATCTGAATAGGCATATCTCGCCATGAATAACACCTAAAAGAACGATGAGGTATTTAGTAAAGGTAGCCCGTAAAACCCACCAGTTTGAGCGGTGGGCTAAAAGGGCTTCCCTCGCTTCAGCCGCTTTAGATGAAATTGCGTACGTACGCTTCATCTGCTTCATCTACTGCTTCATCTGCTTCATCTAAAAGAATCTCGTAGGCGGGAGCACCGCCTTCAGATGCGAACCTTCCCGTTGGGGAGGGTCCGAAGCCCAATCCTTGAGGATTGGGAATTGTTACAGTATAGTGTAGCAGAAAGAACGCAAGAGGGCAAGGTAATAGGGAAAAAAACCTTGACACCCGCTCTCCTATCCGCTACACTTAATGGTAGGATTATTGCTGAGAAACGATGAGTAGCAAAATATGGGGCGCGTAGTCGCTGTCACCAATATAAAAGGTGGCATTGGCAAGACAACAACCGTTGTCAATGTCGGTGCTGGTATGGCTTTGATGGGTGCTCGTGTCCTGTTGGTAGATATAGATGCCCAGGGCAATCTCGCTATTGCGCTTGGGGTAACACCCAAACGCACGATTTATGATGTCATCGTCGATGGTATTTCCCCAGAAAAGTGTATCATCAATGCCCGCGCAAATCTTGACCTCCTCGCATCCAATGATACGTTGCTAGGGGCACAACCGACCATCTCGCGCCGTGCAGACTGGGCGCGTGTGTTGGAGCAAGCCCTCGCTCCTCTCAAACGAAACTACGATTTCATCTTCATAGACTCGCCAGGCTCCCTCTCGGTGCTTAATGTCAACGCATTGATGGCAGCAAACGAAGTGCTTGTACCCACCACAGTAGAACACCTGTCTATCAAGGGACTGGCTTTGCTCTTCAAGCAAATCGCCCGTATTACCGTAGGCAGTAGCATTATTCGTATGATTGTCCCCACAATGTTTGACCCACGGCTCAACCAGTCACGCACCATGCTGAAACATATCCAGCAAACGTACGGCTCAGTTGTTGGCGAGCCGGTACGGGTCAATGTGCGGCTATCGGAAGCCTCGTGGCATGGCAAAACGATCTTTGAATATGATCCCCATTCCCGTGGGGCAGTAGACTATGCCCGCCTCGTGAA
>CAZLKK010000087.1:0-1808 GCA_964559995.1 uncultured Chloroflexaceae bacterium | reverse complement strand
CTAAGTGGACAGTGGGAGTTTCAGCCACCGGCAAAAGCGAGCCCCCACCCCCCAACCTGCAACAGCAGATCACATACCTACCAATGGGGGACAGAATCCCCCCCAACCAGTACCCCAACCCCAACCTGCAACACCATCAAGGTACCTAGCGCATACGACCTCTGCGGCACAAGCTACTAGCCCCCTATCCAATGCTAGTAGCCATCCTTCGTCCGCAGACCAACCAGATCATGTCAAACCTATCAGCAATCTGCCGCTCAAGTGTCCCTACTGTGGACACGCTCTCCGCCGTTCAACGGTAGCTGGCTATCGGGTGGCATATTGCGACAACTGCCGCTATAGCCAACAAGAATTGGCAGTAGAAGGACGACGATAGTTCCCCTATGTTATGCCGTATCTACGGAACGGTAGAGTCCTCCAGAAGAAACCGGTGATGCAGCAGATGCAGAGGGTTCGGGAGTAAACAGCTCTGATAAAGACTGTACCACAGCATAGGCTAGTTCAAACTCACTGACAATGAAATCACGAAAGTTGTGGGGGTTGGTCTCTTGCCATTGTTCACTCAGATCGGTGTAGTTTGGACTAACTATTTGCACATAAGCCAAATTTTGTTCTTGCTCGTAACAATGATAGATGTGGCGAAGATCAACGACAATCGGCACAGATTCCATAACATCAGACATGTAGAAATCACTCAAAGCCTTTTGCACACATCGTTGGAAGGTTCGTACCAACTCTTGGTTGCTATATTCGGTCATGGAGCCACGAACTAGCACATTATACATCCATGTGAGTCCAAGAGGGACATCTTTTTTGCCGTCTATGCTATGCCCTTCGGAAATCAACTCGTGCTTGGCACTCCAAGCAAAACTAACTTCTACCCAGGGCGGGATAGTTTCTTCTTGCATTGGCTCAGGATGTCCCGGGAATAAATCAGCTTTATATACCCGATCAAGCGAATCGGGTTGGACGCTTTCGATAAGTTCATGCTCATGGAAACCGACCTCATCCCACGAAGATTCCAAGATGGCAACCAACAGGTTATAGTTTATCATTACCCCTACTCTCTTGCTATTTTCTCTATTGTACTGGTTTTAGTTCCTGGTGACAAGGTGATGTATGCTTACCAAAAATCCTTCTGATGAAGAACGTATTCTGGCTGCCCTTGCCCATGCCAGTATTATTGCCAATCCTGCCAATCTGCTAGGCTTGATAGCCGCTGCGCTTATCTGGATCACCCAACGCCAACGTTCGGCGTATGTTGCCCATCACGCGCTCCATGCGTTGGTCTTTCAGGGGGTAGGGCTATTGCTCATTATGCTGATGGGGTTGGCGTGGGGGGGGTGTCTGATGGTCTCGCTGCTCCCTATGGTGATGCGTCCATCGCTCTATCGTGCTGAATATCCGCTCTCTTTCTGGCTTGCGCTGCTGTGTGGTATCTTGCTCATATTGGGCATCCTTACCTGGATTGGCTATGGTATCCTCGGTGCATGGGCAGCGTGGAATGGGAAACCTTTTACCTATGGGATAGTGGGGAGGCTTATTGCCAAGCGCATGCCAGAGACGGTACCGGGTGCAGATGCTGCTCCTGGGGCAAAACCAAGTGGGACTGCTACTGATACGAACTCAAGAGAGTGAACCCAGCTGAATTATAGTATCGATGTCGTTGCTTTGATTTATAGGGGGGTGATTTTTCCCCTTCCAGGGCAAGGGGGCAGGGGGAGAGGGTCGTTGAAGCGCAAAGCGCAAAGCGCAAAACGTGGGGAGCCGTTGCAAGCAATGTTTCGCCGGGCAGCCCCCCATCCCCT
>CAZLKK010000086.1:0-13175 GCA_964559995.1 uncultured Chloroflexaceae bacterium | reverse complement strand
CCCCTGTGGTTGTATGCGGGTGTAGGGGCGCACGGCGGTGCGCCCAATGTTCGGCTCCCCCTCGCCCTGGGATGGGAGCGGGGGCAGGGGGAGCGAGGGCAAGGGGGAGCGGGGGCAGGGGGACGAGAGAACACTATCTGCCCCCTCTCCTTGCCATACCATGTGGCGTTTGCTCACTCTTGTGCTATACTGGAGCAATTAACGAGAATAGGCAACGTTTATGAGGTAGAAACAACCATGGCTTTACGCATCCATAGTGGGACATCCTATCCGCTCGGCGCAACCGTCTACCCCGATGGGGTCAATTTTAGTATTTTTTCTCATAACGCTACTGGCGTTGAACTCTTGCTCTTTGAGCATGTAGACGCAGAAACCCCATCCCATGTCATCCAACTTGACCCAGAGCACCAACGGACCTTCTATTACTGGCATGTCTTTGTACAAGGGATAGGCGCAGGACAACTCTACGGCTATCGGGTCTATGGTCCCTATGAACCAGAGCGCGGGATGCGCTTTGATGGTTCCAAATTGCTGATAGACCCCTATGCGCGAGCCGTGATGTATGGCGAGCACTACCAGCGTGAAGCAGCTCGGTCTGCTGGCGACAACAGTGTGCATGCCATGAAAAACGTCGTGATAGATACCCTCTCCTACGACTGGGAAGGGGATATACCGCTAGAACGTCCCTTCTCTGAGACGATCATCTATGAGATGCATGTGGGGGGATTTACCAAACACCCCTCATCCAATGTATCTCCTGAAAAGCGGGGTACCTACGCCGGCTTGATAGAAAAGATACCCTACCTGCAAGACCTCGGCATTACCGCTGTTGAACTGATGCCTGTGCAGCAGTTTGATACGCAAGATGCCCCCCCCGGCTTAACCAACTATTGGGGGTATAGCCCCATTGCCTTTTTTGCCCCCCACCGGGGCTATAGCTCACGCCAAGACCCCGTGGGTCCCGTTGATGAATTTCGAGATATGGTTAAAGCCCTTCACCAAGCGGGTATTGAAGTTATCCTCGATGTAGTTTTCAACCATACCGCAGAGGGACATGAGCATGGACCAGTTTTCTCCTTCAAGGGGCTAGAAAACCGTGCTTACTACATCCTCAACCCCCACAACCAAGCCGAATACTACAACTACAGCGGCACCGGCAATACCATCAATGGCAATCACTCTGTCGTGCGCCGGATGATTATGGACTGCTTACGCTACTGGGTGCAAGAGCTGCATGTAGATGGCTTTCGCTTTGACCTCGCCTCTATCCTCTCCCGTGGCGAAGATGGCCACCCGCTAGAAAACCCACCGGTGCTCTGGTCTATAGATACCGACCCGGTACTCGTTAGCTCCAAGATCATCGCTGAGGCGTGGGATGCCGCCGGGTTATACCAAGTAGGCTCATTTATCGGCAACCGTTGGGCAGAGTGGAATGGTCGCTACCGTGACGATGTGCGCCGCTTTGTACGCGGCGATAATGGTATCATAGAGCACCTAGCCAGCTACATCAGTGGCAGCCCCCATATCTACAACCAACCCCAACACGACCCCAACCGCAGCATTAACTTTATCACCGCCCACGATGGCTTTACGCTCAATGATCTGGTTTCCTACAACGTCAAGCACAATGAGGCAAACAACGAGAACAACCGAGATGGACACAACGATAATGTGAGCTATAATTATGGGGTGGAAGGTCCAACCAAGGACCACGCTATTGACACGCTACGCGAACAGCAAATTAAGAATCTCCTGACTATCCTGCTGGTATCGCAAGGCAAACCTATGTTGCTCATGGGAGACGAAGTTCGCCGCACCCAGTATGGCAACAACAATGCCTACTGCCAGGACAACGAGATAAACTGGCTCAATTGGGAGCACATCCACAATCACCATGAACTCGTCCGGTTTGTCCGCTACCTCATCCACTTTCGCCAAAACACCCAGGTCTTTCACGACAAACAGTTCTGGACAGAACCAGGTGGACCAGAGATTGTGTGGCATGGAGTGCGGCTACACGAACCCGACTTGGGACATCATTCGCACAGTCTCGCCTTTGAATTGAAAAATCCCGCAGATCAAGAGCATCTCTACGTTATCCTGAATGCTCACACTGGTACCCTAGAATTTGATCTACCCCACCTGCCAGACGACAACCGGTGGTACTTGCTTATAGATACCGCCAACTCCCCGCCGGAAGATGTCTTTCAGCCGGGAGAAAAACCCTTGAACATACCCAACCGCTATACGGCACAAGCCCGATCATCGGTTATTCTTTCTGCCTTTGCAAAAGCTCGGTATGGATAACGACTCCTATGCAACAATTTACTGCTGCACTCCATCAAGATGTACTCGCGCTGCTCATTCAGGTAACAGTACTGCTATTCACAGCACGATTGCTCGGTGAGTTAGCGCAGCGTATTGGACAACCATCTATTGTGGGGGAGATTTTTGCCGGGGTATTACTTGGCCCCTCCTTCCTCAGTGGATTAGTGCCAATGATAGGCACAACTATTCTGCCAGAAACGCAAGTTCCTGTTAGCATCATGCCGCAAACGCAGGTGCAAGTCCACTTGCTCGATACTTTTAGCCTGCTAGGGGCACTCTTTATGATGCTCATAGCCGGGCTAGAGATAGACCTTGCCCTCATCCGCCGGCATGCCCGCTCCTCCATAGGCACCGGGTTAGGTGGGATGATTCTGCCCTTTATCGCCGGGTTTGCGCTTGCCTACTATCTGCTTCCTGATTCTATCCTTACCAGTCCAGACCAGCGGCTCATCTTTAGCCTGTTTATCGCTACAGCATTAGCCGTCTCCGCCATACCGGTTATCGCCAAAGTGCTCATAGAAATGAACCTGATGCGGCGTGATGTGAGCCAAATTCTCATCTCTGCTGCGATGATAGAAGATGCGATTGTCTGGATGATGCTGTCGGTATTCATCGGTATGGCAGAAGGAACAACTATTACCGCAGGCGGCTTGATGCTGTCTGTCGGCAAGGTGCTTGGGTTTATCGGCTTGAGTTTTACGCTTGGGCGATGGTTTGTGCGTTGGGCATTGAACGTTGTCCAAGAGCACGTCCGCATCCACGACTCCTTTCTGTCGCTTGTGGTCATCCTGATGTTTGGTTGGGGGGCGGTCAGCCAAGCCCTCCACCTTGAGGCGGTGCTTGGGGCATTTGTCGTGGGGATTATCCTCAGCCAAATGCGCTATTTGCCCGATAGGATCATTCGCCAATTGGAAAGCATTGCCCTCGGTATCTTTGCCCCCATCTTCTTTGCCGTTGCTGGCTTAAAAGTCAATCTTTGGGATTTCCTCAACCCACAATATGCCTTGATAGCCGTAGCCGTGATTGGAGTAGCTTCCATCACCAAAATCACCGGGGCGTATCTTGGGGTTCGTCTGGTCGCAAAACGGGACCACTGGACTGCCCTTAGTCTTGGAGTTGGTCTCAATACGCATGGGGCAATCGAGATTATCATTGCCAGTATTGCGCTCTCCAAAGGCATCTTTACCCAAGAGATGTTCTCGGTCATTGTGCTGATGTCGTTGGTAACATCGCTTATCACCCCAACAGCCTTGCGCTATGTGCTGAAATTTGTCCAGGCGGAGGATGAGGAAATCCAGCGGCTCAAGCATGAAGAGTTGGTAAAGGATAATCCATTTGCCCACGTCCGGCGGGTGCTCGTGCCGGTGCGGCGGCGTGATGATGACCGCGAAGGACCTGAGCAGATGCTTGAGTCCGTGTTGCTCCAAAACATCGCTGCCAGAAAAGAGCTCCAAGTCACGTTGTTGAATATAGCAAGCGATGGCAACCGACAACGGAGCATGATCTTCTTGGACAAACTGAGTCGGGTCTTTTTGCATCTTGACGTATCCAAAAAGGTCGTGGTGAGTGATAACCCCACCCAGGCAATATTGGATGAGGCAAAGAAGGGGTATGACTTACTCATCATGGGAGCGACAGTGAGCAAGGACAGAACCGAAGAACTGTTCAATCCATTGGTAGATTCCCTGGTACGCATGTCTCCCTGCCCCTCGCTCGTTGTCCATGCCGAACACGTCCCACACGATTGGATACCCAACCGTATTCTCGCCCCCACCAACGGCTCTATCGCCGCTCGCCGCTCGGTACAAGCAGCGTTTTCCCTAGCCCAGGGGGTTAGTGGCGAAGTGTTGGTGCTCAAAGTGGTGAATATGGAGATGGCAACGTGCAACTTGGAGACCCGCGAGCAGGTGCTTGAACGCCAGTATGCGATTGCCCACCAGATTGTAGATGAACTTGGCACAATGGGGCAGTCGCTTGGGATACGGACATATACCGCCGTACACCCCGGTACAAACCCGGAGGATGTTATCTTAGATTCTGCCAAGAGTGCGTATATGGACCTGATCATCTTAGGGACAAATATTCGAGCGGGAACGGAGCGGCTCTATATGGGATCGCGGGTGGAACGCATCCTCAACCAAGCCCATTGCCCCGTGATTGTGGTCAATTCGTAGAAAAAAGCGCAGTATGCTTGGTATAGTAGAGGGTAGTGTGCTACCATGAACAGTGACAGCAAGAAGTACCGGATACTCTTGGTGAGCCAGCGCAATAAATTCAGTGGAGCATACAACCAAGAATGTAGTAGAATGAAACCATACACAATAACATGTGAGCCTCTAACAGCTTTTGAAATAGGAAAGAACAGGTTTCTATGGATGATCGAGAGAAAGCACAGGATCGCGGTTCTGGGCATGAAGTCATAGAACTTGCAGTACAAGAACGCATAGCACAGGCACGGAAAGAAGAGGTCCTCGATATATACAACGACTTACTCAAGACGATCTGGAATCGTATCTTACCAACGCTTGGGCGGGTGACGGTTATGGCAATTATGGAGCGGGCATTAGTCCTAACAGAAGAATCCTACGCTATTATCGGGTATCTCAAAGTAACTTCAGAAGGGGTCTCTTTTCGGACTTTGAGCCAGAATGTCAAAGACGAAGACAATCAGATTATTCGAGAGGGTCTCAAAGAACTCATCGCCAATCTGATAGATATACTGGCTATGTTGACGGGTGACATACTGGTAAAGCAATTGCTCCAAGAGATTGAAGGGAGAAAATCATGACCAAACGCCCGGAACTACGACAATTAGCAAAACTTCCTACGGGTATACCAGGATTAGACAACGTACTCTCAGGAGGTTTTCCCGAACTTTCTATCAACATTGTGTCTGGACCTCCGGGTAGCGGTAAGACTATCTTTGTCCAGCAGGTGATTTATACCAATGCTGCTCCAAATCGCCGAGCACTCTATCTCACGACCCTTTCTGAGCCATCGCTCAAAATGCTGCACTATCTGCAAAAATTCACCTTCTTTGACCCATCCAAAGTGGGTAGGGATGTTATCTATTTGGATATAGGCGAGGTGATACGCGAAAAGGGGTTGCGAAATGCTATAGCCGTTATTGTCAACCATGTACAAGAGTACAAACCTTCTATCGTTGGCATAGATAGTTTCAAAGCCATACACGATATGGCAAAAGATTTTGTAGAAGTTCGTAAGTTTGGGTTTGATCTCTCCGTGCGGTTGACAACGTGGGCAGTGACAGCCTTTTTTGTGGGAGAGTATACGCAGCAGGAGATAGAAGAAGAGCCTATCTTTGCCATTGCCGATGGGATCGTGCGGATGCACTACCAGCAGCAGGGCTTGACCTACCAACGGTTTATTGATGTGCTCAAGATGCGCGGCGAGGATTACTTCAATGGGATGCATCCCTTTACCATAGACAACAAGGGCTTGAAAGTCTTTCCTCGCATCAAGACCCCGACCTCTTTTCCCAACTATACCGCTACCCTTGAACATATCTCCACAGGCTTAGAAGACCTAGATGCTATGCTCAACGGAGGGCTACCGCGTGGCACGGCAACGATGGTTGCGGGGGGAGCAGGCACGGGGAAAACGCTGATTGGACTCCACTTTATCACCGCTGGCACGAAAGCCAATGAGCCAGGGGTCATTGTCACCTTTCAAGAAAACCCCGCCCAGTTGCGCGAGATTGTGCGTTCATTTGGATGGAATCTGGAAGACCTAGAGGAACAAGGTATGCTGGTGCATCTCTACAGTTCACCGGTAGAGATACAGCCAGATATACATGCTTCCCTTATTCGGGAAGCGGTAGACCGTATTGGGGCAAAGCGTATTCTCATAGATTCTATCAAAGATATTGAAATAGCCACACCGGACAAAGTACGGTTTAAAGACTATATTTACTCTATTGTCAATGAATTTAAGGCGAAAGGGATTTCGCTTATCTTGACCAACGAGATAGCCGAGTTGTTTGGTGGATTTCAATTGAGTGAATATGGGGTGTCATTTATCGCTGATAATGTTATTCTGCTGCGCTATGTTGAACTTATGGGACGGATGGATCATGCAATTAACATTCTCAAGGTTCGTGGCTCCCTGCATAGTAAGGAAATACGCAAGTTTGAGATTACCGGTAATGGTATTCGTATTGGCGAGATGCTCAAAGGATGGTCTGGTATCCTGACGGGCACACCTTCACAAATATACCCCAACCGTTACCTAGAGCTGCCCTTGCGGGCGCGGTACCTTATCGAATCCCTCCAGCAAATGGGCGAATCTTCCCTAGAAGAATTGACCCGTTTAACGGGCTTATCTACCGATACGCTGTCCCGCGAACTTGAATCTCTCCAACTTGAAGGGATGATTACCAAGTGTATCCAAGAGAGTGGCGAAGAACGCTACAAACTGAGCCAACAGCGTGTGTAGGACAGGGGGCAAAGAGGGGGCGGGGGAGCCGACCGGTCCCCCTTCCCCCGCGGGGAGAAACCGAAGGCTATAGCCCTAATTGCTCGGCTCCTCGCCAATGAGTTCTTGGGCTATATCCAGATAGACTGCCGAGCGGTAGATATAGTCGCTCGCGCATGTATTGGCGCGTATCTGCTCCGGGCGTACAATCCCCTGGTTGTGCCACGCAGCCAACACTTGCCAACTCACCGGTACCCCTTCATACCACGCCCGATAGAGTCCCCGCTCTAGGTTCGCGGCGAGATATTCTATCGCCAGATCATCCTGGGTTATCTCTTGGGTGATAGCCGCGTAGAGCTTACCCTGTGCGGGGTAGTCGGCGGGGGCTATCTGGCTACCCGCTACGGTGAGCGGTACGGTAATAATGTTGGTGGGTGGGGGGACAGGCACCTGCTGATGGAGTATCTCCAACGCCACCGATGGGCGCAGGTTAGAGGGCCACACGCTAAAATTGCTGCCCACACCGCTTCCATTCGACACCACCTGCGCCTGCTGATAGAAGGGGGTAAAGACCCGCAGCGGCTCTATCGCGTCTTCAACCCAACCATTGTGCTCATTGTAGAGCACCACAGCAATCACCGTGGCAAACTCGCTGTCGGTCATACCAGAGAGGACAGGGACATTGTGCCGGGCTGCTGCCTCCTGTATGACCATACGGTGGTCTTCCATAAACAGCGCAACCTCTGGGCGCACGTATGGGTCAAGAAAGAGCTGTGGCAGACGGGGGATAAGATGGGATTGGGCTATTCCCTTATCCTTGTCGTGCGGGTTGCACCATGCTGCTGACAATGGATAATAATATCCTATCGCTACCACACGACAAAGGTAGTAGGGAAGCATAGTGGTAGCCCCACCAGACAGCGCAGCAAGCGAAATGAGTAGCCCGACTAGCCCAACAACTTTAGGCAAAAAACGACGATGCAATAGTTCTTGTCCTTAAAATTACCCTGATCACCCTTGATTATCCTTGACAGGTCAATAAATACAATCGTATAATATCTGGTAATATCATACCTAAAAGCCAAGATGCTTTCCCTACCATGACTGACTACCATGAACCCAGATCAATTTGAGCAAGTCGTCATTGAGACGCTAGACAACCTACCAGAAAAATTTACCCGCTTCTTTCAGAATATAGAAGTCATCATTGAGCCACGCTTCAATCGCACGGTTCGCCAGACCTACGGAATAGCCCCAGGGGAAGTGGTCTACGGGTTGTATGAAGGTGTCCCCATACCAGAGCGTAGCTCACAAGAGATGTATATGCCAGATACGATAACGCTTTTTCAACAACCATTGGTACAAGATTTTCCTGATGAAGCAGATCTGCGGGAAGAAATCCGCCGGACTGTTTTGCATGAACTGGCACACCATCTCGGCATCAGCGATGAACGGCTAGAAGAACTGGGAGCGTATTAACCTATGGCGCAACGGGTAGTAGCACAAGTTCGCAATCTGTTTATGGGCGTGCTCTATATCACCGCCCTTGCCATCACCGCGGTGTTGGTCTATCAGACGGTGCAGATAGCGCAGCAACGCCCCGATTGGCTGATTGTGGTGATAGGCGAGACCCCTCAGCCTGTCGCTTCAACTACCCCGACTCCTACCCCAACCCAAGCTGCCGTGTCACTCATGGCGTTTCCCACGGCTACGCCTATCGTCCCCACGCCGACAGTGAGTGAACCAACGCCCCAACTCACCGGCTACCACCCCAAGAGCGGGCGGCATATTGCCGCGTGGTTGCCCCCCTCATTTAGCGGCGGGGCGCGGGCATCCTTTGATGTCAACAAAGATATGTTTGATGAGATTAGCCCCTTCTGGTACTCTACCGATGCCAACGGGCAACTCTATGGCAACCGCAATGATGAGCTCGTCGTGCTTGCCCATGAAAACAACATTTTGGTACTGCCAAGCATCCACAACATTAGCAATTATGACATTGTGATTGAAATATTGCAAGACCCCCAAATGCGAAGCCGCCACATCCAAAACATTGTGGATGAGGTCTTGGCACGCAACTATGACGGTATAGATATAGATTACGAAAGCCTAGAAGCCTCGATGCGCGAACCTTATTCAGCGTTCATTATAGAATTGGGAGAGGAACTCCACGCGCACGGCAAACTGTTGTCCGTAGCGGTGCATGGCAAAGACCGTGAATATGGGGGGCTAGGGGGCTTTCAAGATTGGAAGGTCATTGGACAGTATGCCGATAGGTTACGCATTATGACCTACGACTACCACTGGCGAGGGAGTGGTCCTGGTCCCGTAGCCCCGCTCTACTGGGTAGAGTCGGTAGCAGAGTATGCCGTCTCTGTGGTAGACCCGTCAAAAGTGTTTATTGGCATCCCCTTCTATGGCTACGATTGGCCCCCCCAGGGGACAGCCCGTGGGCTACCGTGGGGGGATATAGAGGACCTCATCGCCGAGCAGGGGTTGACCGTCAACCTGATGCAGCGCAACAACGAGGGGCGCGTAGATGAAAGCTGGTTTCGTTACCAGTCCGACCAGGGTATGCGAGAGGTCTGGTTTATGACCGACCAAGCCCTGGAGTCCAAACTCGACCTCGTACAGAGTATGGACCTAGCAGGTATTGCCATTTGGCAAATCGGGTATGAAAAGCCGGAGTATTGGAACGTGATTCGTGATAAACTGGTACAAGACCCAGTACACATTCAGCGTTCCATCAATCCATTGTTGCCGGAGCACTAAATTATGACAGCTACACGGCTCCCAAGAATAGGACAATCTACCACGCAAGACGCAGACAAACAAGAAGATGTAGGGGTACGGGCAAACAAGACCGAGGCAATGCGGCTCTACCAGCGTGGGGTAGCGGCAGCCCGTGGTGGGCAAAAGCGCATCGCCGCCGGTTTGCTAACCCGTTCGGTGCAGCACGACCCCAACAACGAGGCAGCATGGCTTTGGCTCAGTGGGGTGATAGACGACCCCCACCAGATAGCCTTCTGCCTCAACTCGGTGCTCAAGCTCAACCCCGGTAGTGAACGGGCGCGTAAAGGGCTACGCTGGCTTGAGGAGCGACAACTGCTCAAGGGGGAACCTAAGCCTGCCCCAATTATGCAGGTGCAAGTTGGCGAAGCACCTGTAGCACAGGCTACACAGCAGCAACATCATGATACGTGGTGGTTTAGTTGGCGGCAGTCTTGGACAGCAAATCGCCATGTGAATATCCTGCTCTTGAGCGTACCGTTGACCCTGCTCGCCTTTGCGCTGATCATCAACCAAGCCCTGGTGATGACGCTGCAACAGACCCCCCCTGCGCCAGATATAGCTGCGCTGAATCAACCGGCTGCTCCAGCGGAGCCTCCTATCGTGCCACCAGCAGAGCAACCGATAGCTCCTCTCCCCAAACCTAACCGCGATCATCCTGCCCCTATGCTCAACAGCACGTCCACGGAGATACGCGAGAGCGAAGCGGTTGCCTACCTGAACATGCTCCAACCCATCCGTGAAGATTTGCAGGAGTCGGTGGAGACCTACCAGAATGTGATGGGTAATCCAGGCGGGGCAGCGATAGCCCACGCTTCTGCTGCCCAAAAGCTCTCTACCAGCGTGGAAGATGCCCACAAGCAACTCACTGCGACCAAGCCGCCAGTGGCGTTGCAAGAAGCGCATGATGCCTATGTGCAGGGGTTGGAAATTGAGCTAGAAGCCCTCGATGCGCTGTCGGAGTTTTACAGTAGCTACAAGACAGAGTATGCCAATCTGGCAGCGGTGCGCTTTCAGGATGCCAACACCCACTTTGCACGGGCGCGGAGCCAATTCAACGCGCATATGTACCAGATAGAGGTAAACGGAGCAGTTTCGGCACATACTGCCCGTTAGCGTGCGTAGGGGCAGGGGAGCGTTTGTTACCCGCCCCCCCCGCCCTTTTTCGGGTAGGTTGTAGAGCTGTTGCTTGCAACGGCTATCCCTAACCCGCGTCCCCAGAGGGAGAAAGGGAACCGTACAGGTGGTTTCCTCCCCCCCTTACAAGGGAGTGTACTATGGTATTCCCCTCTCCCCTGCTTCTCAAGGGTAGGTCAGCATCCCCTTGCTTCCCTACTGGCGTTTATCTACTCCCACAACCCGTAGCAAAACGATTAAGCCAACGGCTAACATCGTTACCATGACGATACAGAAGCCTGCGCCTAGCGCAAGCTCTGCCCAAAGCGGTAAAGTTGAGCCGGGGATAAGCGAGCTATCATCATCCCCAGGAGCATCAGGGACATCTACCCCCGCTTGTGGGGTATCTGTAGGTATGGTATCTACATCTACCATTTCTGGTAAGACAGGCTCGTTGGCAAACCGGCTGTCAGGTGCAGTCGTTTGTGGGGTAGGGGTTGCTGCTATCGTCCCCACAGCGGCAGGCAACGTCTCTCGCCACGCCGCGTCTAGCTCGTCTACCGTCATACCTAGCGTTTCAAGCAAGGCTTCATCCAATGGCATTGCTGCCTGAAACGCCATGACCAAGTTGTGCATTGCCTCTGTGCCATATTCTTCAAGGATAAACTCCACGAGACTATGGCTCTCTGCATAGGAAAGCGAAGCTCGCTCGGAGTCGGTGGGGAAGCTGGCAGCTAGGGCTTCAACCGGGATGAGATCATCATTACGGGCAGCTTCTTCCAACAAAATCTTGTGATAGTCAAGCTGTATTTCCTGGCTGTGGACAGCTAACCCCTCCTCAAACCACAACGGCACGCCACCATAGGGATTGTTTGTCGCCTGATAGAGCACCTGATGCGAGAGTTCGTGGGGGATAATTCGCACTATCTCATTGGTATCACCCGGCGCAATAGCCCCAATGATGAGACCAATGCTAGGACGTGCCTGCCCCCCCACCCACTCAACCTCGTTGCTCTGGAGGGCAGCTCGCATATCGCGGGTATTGGCGTAGATATAGATAGCGATAGGCTCTTCAACCTCTGCGCTAATATCTCTTTGCAAGTTGTCAAGTGCGGTTTTTGCCGTATCAACCAGCGCATCACCAAACGATTCTCCCCCTTCATACCAGTAGACTGTCACCATCCCCAAGCTGCGTTGTTGCCAGTCAAAACGGGTATCTGCATAAAAGAGAGTCTGCTCCTCGCTGGCAATCTCGTTGCCCGCTTCATCGCGGATAATCCAGCTATACGCCACCTCAACCCCCGGTGGGATGTGAAAGACCTGGGTATCAAGAACGTGCTGTGCCGCTATCTGCTCCCCTGGTATGAACTGGGCATCTACCAGCGTTCGGCTATCTTCCCGCTGTAGCCCATAGAGCAATTGCACCTCGGTGATCTCCGCCATATTGCTAGACGCACTAAGCGTAAAGTTGATACTCGTGGGGAAGTCTGGTATGGCATTGCTTGCCTGCACCTGT
This sequence comes from uncultured Chloroflexaceae bacterium, assembly GCA_964559995.1. GTDB lineage: Bacteria > Chloroflexota > Chloroflexia > Chloroflexales > Chloroflexaceae > JAAUSY01. The sequence goes on along the minus strand of CAZLKK010000086.1, from coordinate 991 downwards.
ATCGCTGATTGTTGTTGGGCTAGGGTAGGTATGGCTGTGCTAACCAGGAGCATGATTAGGATGAGCCATCCTACAAGAGCCAGTTTGGTTATTCGCATGCGTTCGCCTCCTTTGTTTGCCCCATATTCCATCGTAGATAGGACTCGATAAATGGGTCTAAATTGCCATCCAGCACGGAGCGCACATCGCTAGTTTCGTGGTCAGTGCGATGGTCTTTTACGAGCGTGTAGGGATGTAGGTAGTAGGTTCGCATCTGGTTGCCAAAGTCTGCCTGCCGATATTCGCCACGTAATTGTAGTCGCTCCTCGTGTTGTCGTTGGAGTTCGCGTTCCAAGAGCCGCCCACGCAACACCCGTAACGCGGTCTCTTTGTTCTGGAGTTGTGAGCGTTCGTTTTGGCAGGTGACGACAAGCCCTGTGGGAAGGTGGGTTAAGCGCACCGCGGAGTCGGTGGTGTTCACCCCCTGTCCGCCATGCCCTGCGGCACGAAAGACATCTATGCGAAGGTCATCTGGCTGGATGACCACTTCTGGCGCATCGTCTACCTCTGGGATAATCTCCACCCGTGCGAAAGATGTTTGCCGGATGTTGGCAGAGTTGAAGGGGGACAGCCGGATGAGCCGATGGACTCCCGCTTCCGCTTTTGTGTAGCCATAGGCATAGGTGCCACGTATCTCCATCGTCACGCTCTTTAGCCCCGCTTCGTCACCAGGGCTATGGTCTATAATCGTCGTGGTGAAGTTTTGGTTTTCAGCCCATCGGGTGTACATACGCAGCATCATCTCTGCCCAGTCTTGGGCATCGGTGCCCCCTGTGCCAGCTTGAATGGTCAGAAAGGCATCGCTATCATCGTAGCGTTCACTCAACAGGAGCGCAAATTCCTGTTTCTCCACTTCCTCAGAGAGCTTGTGCAGTTCGCTGGTCATCTCATCCCGTAGCGACTCGTCATCTTCCTCGATGGTCATAGCGATAAGCTCTGCGACACTGGTTAG
>CAZLKK010000085.1:2739-13239 GCA_964559995.1 uncultured Chloroflexaceae bacterium | reverse complement strand
CGGTTGCCTCTGCAACGATGGGGAATATCCAGCCTACTCACCCGCTGACAAAGACAGAAACACCATCTGTAGCGATGACTGCCACAGCTAGGCATTTGGTTGCCTCCTCAACCCCCCTGCCCACGTTTGCTGCACGGGTACCCACGGCTACTCCTGTTCAGTTGCCGGGGGTTGGCTACACAGATTCAGATTGGAGCAAGCATGATGTTCCAGGGACAGCACAACCCACCACTACAACCACTAGGGCAAGCCAACCTGCTGCCCGTCGGCAAGACCCGTTGGCAACCCTGCCGGCGGGAGACATGCGCTACATTCCTATCCTGATGTATCACTACATCCGTGAGGTTGACCAAACGGTAGACCCGATGGGTTATCGGCTTTCTGTTTCCCCAACACAGTTTGCTGCACAGCTTGCGTGGTTGGCACAGGAGGGGTATGTGACCTTGCGTATGGATGAGGCGGCAGCATGTTTGCAGGGCAAGCGCGGGTGTCCGCCACGGGCTATCGTGCTGACCTTTGATGATGGCTATATGGATGCCTATACCGATGCCCTACCGTTGCTCCAGAAACATGGCTTTGTTGCGACATTCTATGTGGTAGCAGCATTTATTGGTGAACATGGCTATATGGGGTGGGATGAGCTCGAGCAGCTGCGTGATGCGGGTATGGAGATTGGCTCGCACACGTTGACGCATCCAAACTTAACGATATTGAGCCGGGATCAAGCATCCTATGAGATACTCCATTCGGCAGAGATTATTGGGGGGAATTTGCAGGTGCCAATGCATAGCTTTTGTTATCCAATTGGCAAGTTTACCCCTTTGGTCAAGTCGTTGGTACAAGAGGCGGGCTATACCAATGCGGTAACGACCATGCAGAGTGGGTATCAGGGTGATGGGTATGCCCTGCCACGGTTGCGGATTAGTGGGGAGATGGGGCAGTTGGGCTTTGAAAGCATGATAACCTCCTACACCCCCGCTATGCCCACATCGCAGGGAACACCATCCCCCTAGCAGAGTCCCCCCTCTGCCGCCCTCTTAAGGGAGACCGTACGGCTCCCCCTCGCCCTCTGGGAGCGGGGGCAGGGGGGAGAGGGGAATAAAATTGTGGACTTTGCCCCGCTCCCTTGCTAGGGCAAGGGGAGCGTTGTTCATTCCCCTTCTGCCCGTGCCCGTGGTGGGGCTAGGGGTAGGGACTAGACGTTGCTTCTATCTCTTTCATCTGATCCTCTGCACTGTCTTTCCACATACTATTTATGGCAATCTCTTTGCAAATCTCAAAATCATTAATAGCCTTGTCTCTATCCCCTTTGAACTTGTAGGCAAGACCACGCGCATAGTAGTCTTCTGCACGACAATTTTCACCTTCTATGATCGGGGTAAAAAGCACAATCGCCTGCTCATAATCTTGGACAGCCCGGTCATGGTCGTCTATGGCATCGTAGACGAACCCCCGACCATTGTAGGCATACGGATCATGTTCATCTAAATCAATCGCTTTGTTAAGGTCCTCAAGCGCATCTTCAAAGTCTTGGTTCCAGTAGTGTGAGTACCCTCGCCCGGTATAGGCCCGGGCAAAGGTATCGTCCAAGTCTATTGCTTCGGTGTAGTCCTCAATGGCTTGGTCATACTCCCCTTTTAGCTGATAGGTCATTCCGCGGTTGTAGTAGATATGAGGGTCTTTGTCATTCAGCGCAATCGCTTTGTCAAAGTCTGTAATCGCATGCGTATAATTGCCGGTATTGCGATAAGCACTCCCCCGTTTGAGGTATGCATCCTCATACTCTGGGTCTATCTTGATAGCTTCGCTAAATTCTGCGATAGCTTCCTTAAACTTGCCCTCATCCAAGAGTTCCTCGCCTTGCTCGTAGTATGCTGTTGCATCTTCAGCAAAAAACGCCATCCACGCTACCACCCCCACGACCATCAGCACTACTGCTGCTATTCCCCACCACAGAGATTGCTTGGAGCTAGGCGATGGTGATTGCCCTGATGAAGCGATAGGGGGAAGCGGGGGGAGAGGCTGCAATGGTGATGGATGTTGGGGTATTTGGGTTGGGGCTAGTTCTGTTGGGGCAATTTGGGTTGCATTAGCAGGCGGTTGAGGATAAACCACCGTTTTGTTGGATGATGATGGTTGCTGCTGTGGTGGTTGTTGGGGTTCTATAATAGTCGTTTGCATAGCTGGCTGTGCAGCATAGACCAACGCTTGCCGAAAAGCCTCTACATTGGTAAACCGATGTTTTGGCTGAATTTCTAGGGCTTTCATCAAGGCATGAGCTATATGTATAGAGAGCCGAGGGTTGAGAAGGTTTGGGGGACGTAAGGGGTCGTTTGTTGTAGCGATACGGTCTGTCACCAGAGCAGGGGGTTGACCGGTGAGCAAGTGGTAGAGTGATGCCCCCAAGCTATAGATGTCGCTTTGTGTCGTTGTATGTATCCCACCTATACCACCCCATTGTTCTAGTGGGGCATAGGTGGGGGTGAGCCCCATACGCGAGCTTTTGGTATCATCCGTTCCCTGCTTGAGCAAGCCAAAATCTACTAGCTTAATCAACCCATCCGGGGTTAGGCGGATATTCGCCGGTTTAATATCACGGTGTAGAAGTGGCGGGGTCTGTTTGTGAAGGTAGATAAGGGCATCACAGACTTGGATAGCGTAGCCCAATACTTGCGCTTCAGTGAGCGGTTTCCCTTGTTGGCGTTGCAACACTTCAAGCAAACTCTGCCCAGGGATAAGCTCCATCACCAGAAACCCTGTTCCCCGTTCCTCGAACATATCGTAGTAGTCAGGGAGATGGTCGTGGTGGAGCCGGTGCAATACTGCAAACTCGTTCTGAAAAGCACGGGTATTGGCAGGGTCAAACGTCTCTTTCAGCGCGACAGCTTGCCCATTGCGCGTGTCTTCTGCTTGATAGACTGCCCCAAAGCCACCGTACCCAATAACCTCACCTATCTGGTAGTTGGTGATGTGTGTACCAGGATTGCGTAGGGTTATGGCATAGTGCAAGTCCATACCACATTGGCGACAGAATTTTGCAGTATCAGTATTACTAGCTCTGCAACCGGAACCATTTTGTTGGTCAAGACAAATACGCATAGGAGTTTTACCAAGAGTATAGGATTACCAACAAACATTATAGCAGATATTCTAGGCAAAATGCAAAACGTCATGAGGGATTTTTTATGACGAGGGAAAAATATCACCTCCCATCATACACCAAAGACACATCGGCATGGTACAATGGGGCGGTATATGCGAACGCCTAGAGATACGAGAGATTAGGTTGAGGTAGACATGCTGAGACGACTTCCCATTGTGCAAACGCTGGTGTTGCTTTTGTTCGTGTTCGTGGGCAGCATGGGTATGGGGACACCTCATGGAGGGCTACACCAGCAACAGCAAGCCCAACAACGCGAGACCATGACTTCCCCTTCCTATCCAACTACCATAACCCCTGTGCAGTCTCCCACCCCTAGCCAAACCCAAACCCCTATGGTTACTTCCCCAACCCCTCTGCATGCCCCTACCCCAGAGCCCTACCTCATGACGCTGCTCAAGACGCGCTACCAAGTGCCAGTACTTGGGGTTATCTCCGTGTCCCAACTGGCTACTGGCTTTGGAATCTTCATGGTTGGTATCCTGATCAGTATTTTTGTCCCTATTCTTTTGCGGCAATATCAGGCAAAACAGGCAGATCTTGCCTATCAATTCAACCCCTACATTACCGAGGGTGCCATCACGACTCCCTCGCTTTTCTTTGGGCGCGAGGAGATACGCAATACGGTATTGACTACGGTTCATACCCAGCATATTGCCCTTTACGGGGAACCACAGCGGGGCAAAAGTTCCCTTATGCTCCATCTAGCCTACCAACTTGGGCGGCAAATATGGGCAGACTACCATATTGTGCCAGTGCTGCTTGACATGAAAGCGGGTGAGGAGATACGCAATGAAGAACGCATCTTTTTTGCTACTTTGATGGAGCAGTGCTTGGAGACGCTGAAACACAAGCATCGCTCGGTACCAGAGCATCTGCATCTCCACAAGTTATCTTCCCCACAGCAGTATGCTGTCCAACAGTTTGCCGAGGATATGCAGCAAGTGCGAGAGGTGCTGGATACCCGGCCGGGTCGTCCCTTGCGATTAGTGCTATTGATTGACGATGGCGATTTTCTCAATAGCTATGCCCCCACAACGCTTGTTGACTTTGCTGCTTTTTTTACTGATTACGGCGGCGAGTATGCCCGCTGTATCCTCTGCCGAACGCAGCCTGACCAGCGAGTGTGGCAGGAGCCAAGCCCACCCTGGCAGGCGATGTTTACTATTGAGCACAAGCTAGGGGCACTGACCGTTGATGAGGCAAAGCACTTGATTACTGACCCTGTGCCAAACTATCGCTACGAGCGGGAGTCCATCGAGATGATCATTGAGAAAAGTCATCGAGACCCGCAGCAGATTCAGCGGATATGTCGGGGGGCTGTGGCAGCAATGTTGGAGCAAAAACGAGGGCGTATTACCCGTGAGCATGTGGAGCGGGCAATCGTTGGTCTTGGGTGAGGGGGAGTTGCCTATACTACACGAGGGGATGGGGGCTGCCCGAAGGGGGCATAAGGACCGGAAACCTATCTGCCACACCCGCCTTTTATTCGCGCCCGTTGAAATTTTTGGCAACATGCGCTATACTATCCAACACAGGTGCCAAAGAGTGGCAGATACATGCTAAACCCCGCCAGGGCCGGGAGGCAGCAACGGTAGGCGTGTTCCTCTGGGTACTCCGAGGTACCTGCGACCACAAAGCATGGGAGCGGGGTACCTGCCATTTAAGGTAGGTTTTTTTTGGTATTTGCGTTGGGCTAGTAGAGCATGCTATAATACCCCTATCCCGAAAGTAACCGGTGCCGGGTAGTGTAACGGTAGCACTCCAAACTTTGGATTTGGTTGTTCAGGTTCGAATCCTGACCCGGCAGCCATGCACCACTTTTATGGTCGTCTTTCAACAGAACAGCGTTGAGTTGGGATAACCCCCTACAGTCATCACAGCAACCACCAGCTTCACGCTGTTTCATAGTGCAGGGAAGCAGCCCGCTTCGCTGCTTTTTTGTGGTTTCAGCAAAGCAGAACAAAACCTTGTAGCCCCACAGTTTTGGAAAGCAGGATCAATGGCAGGAAGATTGCAAATTTTCAGTGGAAACTCCCATCGGGTGCTTGCTCAAGAAATAGCCGATACCTTAAACATCAACTTGGGCCGTGCTGAAGTTGGGGTGTTTGAAAATGGCGAGACCCGAGTCCGCCTAGAAGATAACGTCCGGGGATGTGATGTCTTTGTGGTACAACCCACTTGTACCCCTGTCAATGAGAGCATCATGGAACTGCTTATCCTTATTGATGCGCTACGTCGAGCATCCGTCTTTCGCGTCACAGCCGTCATCCCCTACTATGGCTATGCCAAGCAGGAAAAGAAAACCTCTGGACGCGAACCCATCTCTGCCAAACTCGTGGCAAATCTTATCCGCACTGCAGGAGCAGACCGTATCTTGACTATAGACCTGCACGCCCCCGCCATAGAAGGGTTTTTTGACATCCCGGTAGACCATCTTCAGGGAGCACCGCTCTTAGCAGAACACATACGGAGTTTGCATTTGCCCGATGTTGTTGTCGTCTCTCCAGATGCAGGCGGTGTACCGCGAGCAAACAGTTTTCGTCAACATATCCCAAATACCCGGTTAGCCATTATTGCCAAACAACGCATCGGACCCGATATGACCCGTGTCGTAGAGATGGTAGGTGATGTTGAAGGAAAAACAGCGATTATCGTTGATGATATGATCTCCACCGGGAAAACGTTATTAGGAGCAGTGCGTATCCTAGAAGAACGTGGGGCAAATGCTATCTATGCCTGCGCCACACATGGCGTATTGACCCAGGAATCTATCAATATCATTTCGCAAACATCATTGGTTCAAACCATTGTTACCAACACCATAGCTCAGCCATTGTCCATAGCTGATGCTCGTATTCAAGCCATTAGTGTTGCCCCGCTCTTTGCCGAGGCGATTATGCGTATTCATAAAAACCTTTCGTTGAGTGTCCTGTTTTCCTAGTGCAGAGTAGCAAGACCCGCGCTGGAGCAATATTCCCAAAGAGGGGAAGGCTTTTTCCTAGCTTATCTCCGGGGACAAACCAAAGACAACCTTAAAGATAGGACTTTTGGTTCCCCTTATCCCCCTAGTCACTTGTAACTAGATGTGGTAAGATAAGCCCCAATTCACAATACCAAATGTTGGATAGTTACGAGGGAGTTGCAAATATTCCTAACCTATCTAACGGGAAGGAGTGTATTCCATGACCTATGGAGAACAACAAACCATGACCCTACCACAAAGTGGAGTATCGTACAACGAAGTTTACCCAACAGGAATCAGTACCAAAGGATTCCCGACCAGTGGAAACGGAGTTGAATCTGCGGCTCACACCAATGGAACCCATCCTGTGGTCCGCGAACGTATCTCAAATCGGGTGCGTTCCCTGCCATCATCAGGCATTCGCCGCTTCTTTGACATTCTCGCTTCTATGCCAGATGTTATCTCGCTTGGGGTTGGAGAACCAGACTTCATTACCCCCCAACAAATTCGGGCTGCTGGTCAGCGATCTATAGATGTGACCACTGGCTATACCTCAAACTCCGGCATCATGGCATTACGGGAAGCTGTAGCCCATCATCTCGAAAAACGTTACCAAGTACATTATGAGCCAAAGACCGAAGTCTTAATGACAGTAGGGGTAAGCGAAGGGATGCAAAGTGCTGCCCTTGCGCTTTTCAATGCTGGTGATGAGGTCATCATTCCAGAACCATGCTTTGTTGCCTATCCTGCGGCTGTTATTTTGGCTGAAGCTACCCCGGTCTACGTACCAACGTATGCCAGCAATGGGTTTGAAGTAACCGCTGAGGATATAGAACGGTACATTACCCCAAACACTCGTGGTATCTTGATTGGCTATCCCAATAACCCCACAGGTGCCGTGGTAAGCCGCGAAGGGATGCTGAAAATTGCAGCCCTTGCAGAACGCTATGATTTGGTAGTCTTGTCTGATGAAATCTATGACCGCCTTGTCTATGGGGTTGAGCATGTCTGTTTTGCTGCGTTGCCAGGGATGCGTGAGCGGACCGTGCTTATGGGCGGCTTTTCCAAGTCCTACGCCATGACTGGTTGGCGGTTGGCGTGGGTTGCTGCTCCAGAGGAAATTACCGAAGCGGTAACAAAGGTCCATCAATATGCCATCATGTCAGCCCCGACCATGAGCCAATACGCTGGCTTGGAAGCCCTCCGCAATGGTGAGGAGAGTGTCCTAGAAATGCTGGCAGAGTATGACCGTCGTCGCCGCGTGATTGTAGACGGGTTTAATGCAATAGGTCTCCCAACAGTTGAGCCAAAGGGGGCTTTTTATGCCTTTCCCCAAGTAAGCCACTTAGGGTTGAGTAGCGAAAAGTTTGCCGAACGGCTGCTGCTTGAAGAAGAGGTTGCTATGGTTCCCGGTGATCCGTTTGGTCCTAGCGGTACGGGGTATATGCGTGCGTGCTATGCTACAGCAATGGACCAGATCGAAGAGGCATTAGAGCGGATTCAACGGTTTGTCCGTCGTATTTCCTAAGTACAGCAGGCAAATCAACAAAAGCCTAGTTCAATCAACCAAAAAGCAAGCAGTCAGCAGCGTGGCTGGCTGTTCTTTCTCTCCCCTTCTTGAATCGTGAATATGAGGAGCTAGAGTATTACTATGGCAGAAAATCACGCCCCTACGTCACAGACACCAACGGGTATGGTGCAATGTGCGCTAACCGGTAAAGAACTCCCTGCACAGGAGGCTTACTGGGCTCCCCCCCTTATCACCTTTCGCCAGCTTATCACGGCATTTTTTCAAACGCTTACCAGCAATCCGGGTAATCTTGGGCATGTGCTCTTTGCCGAACAACCAGATGTCCCCTACGACCCGGAAGTACGCGAGGAGTTGGCTTCGCGCCGCACTTCTGAACAAATGAAACTCATTTTGCTGCTGCTGGCTCTGGTGGCATTGATTATCCTACCAATCTACCTCCTAGCAACCTAGCGGCATTGGCAAGGCAAGGAAGGAAGGATGCTATCCTGGTTTTGCCTCGCCCTGCCGAAGCCGCTATCGCTACCGCCTTTGTTCCGCGTATTCCCCCTATTGTGGGTATGCCTACCCGGTTATTTCATCACCGTTGGGAGATACACCCAATTCTCTTGATCTTGTTGTTGATCTTGCTCGACTACCGTTGTCGTGATAGGTATTTGTGCATGCTTGTCTGCACTCGTATCCTTTACCCCCACCGTGATTGTTATGGTGTCTGTATCCCCAATCGCCGCCGTTTCCGGGATGCTCACTTGAAGGTCAAATTGCTTGCTTGCCCCAGAGTCAATCAGGGTTTCTTGTGATTCCATTGCTGATAGGATAGCCGCTGGTGCTGCTGTTGTTGTCCAAGCATTGCCATAGCCCCCGATAACTACCGTTTCGTCATCTAGGCTCTTGTTGGATAACTTGAGCCGATAGGTCACTATCTCCCCAACAACCCCATTTTGGGTTGCTACAGGCAGTTCGATGACCTCTGTGGGGCTTGTGACAAGGGTTTCCTCAAGTGAGGGGACATCGGGCTTTTCAATCGTGGTGCTAACCGTGACAGCACTCGATACCTGCATATTGCCATTTGATGTTGCCATGATCATTGTTGTGCCGGTGTCGCTGTAGGTAGCGGTTAGCGAGGTTTCAATGCGTGGTATCTTTACCGTAACGGCAAATTCCATTGTTTCCCCTACCTCCAATGGGCCTATATCATTCCCGCTGCTCCGTCCCGGTAGATTTACGTTTGTGTCCCAAGTACTTTGGGGAATGGATATATAGAAGGTATCAGAAATATTGCCGGTGTTGGTCACAGAGAGGGCATAGGTAACAGAGGTGTTGGGCAATCCCATTTTCATGGGTTCAGCCGCCCCAAGTGCTACCCCATAGGTTGCCCCCGCTGTCGTTTCCATAGTAAACGTGTCTTGAAGAGCCGGTGTTCGGGTACTTGTTACCGTCAAGGTCGCAGTATCTTTGCTATTGAGTTTTGCATCAGCAGGGATCGCCACGCTGATGTGGAAGGTTGCGCTATACGTTGGCGAGAGGGTCAGGTTCGTTTGGCTATCATACACATCACCAGGGTATGGACTCAGGGCAAGTTGGGTATCCCACTGGTTACTGCTCAGGTCTACGATGAAACTTTCGGTAATGTTGCCGGTATTGGTCAAATACACCGTATAGGTGACGACAGTACCAGGCTTGTCTGAGAGCTTGTCATAGCTGCTGATGAGGTTAGAAAAATTGCGGGTGGTCTTGGCTTGGATAATGAGGAGCGATTCTGCCGATATGGTGGGGGCTTGCTCTGGGGTGATTTTGGCGGTGATACTCTTTTCACTGCCCCCATAGGCACCCTTTGGGATAGTTACATCAATGGTAAACGAAGCCGTTTTGCCCGCTTCCAGCGATTCTAGCTTCTTCACACTGCTGGTTACTGCCCATGTTGCCCCGATGAGGTCAATGGTAAACGAGTCGGTTTGGTCACTTCTATTGGTTACTTCAATGGTGTAGGTGGTTGTGCTGCCGGGCATGGCAGCTGTTGACCGCTTGATTGGCGAGACTGTCACTATTTTTCCCGCTGATTTTGTGGTGAAGACCTGTTCTCCTGTGACATTAGAGTCACTCTTCGCGGTGAGGGTAAGGGTAAAAGAATCTGTCAAATTCGTAGCAGCATCAGCCGGTATCTCCACTGTTACCGCTAACTCTGTGCTACTGCCAGATTCGATGTTGTCCAGGGAAGAGGCTCCTGGGGTTGTTGTCCAGCTATTGCCCGCAATAGTGACGGTATAGCTGTCGATGTTGTCGCCCGTGTTGGTAACGTTGGTGGTGTACGTAACGGTTTTGCCGGCGTAGTCTGTTTGGGTGTCCTGTGGGGTGCTGATGGTGATACCAGCGGCAGTGAGCTCGGCATCGGGGGATGTGGGTGGTGCGGTGTTGGCATAGACGCTAGGGCTATGCGGAGCGATGGCATAGAGGGTCGCCATGCCTAGTAGGAATCCGAAGGTGACGAATCCAAGAATGATCATACGATAGGTTGCCATAACCATATTCTCCTTTGGAATAACTAGAATAACTAGAATAACAGATGAGCCAGTAGATGTAGGGGGATGATGGTTGCGTTGGCTCAGAATAACCAAAACAATAATGTTATGGCATTATATCGGGTTGCAGAGAAAAAGGCAAGGACTTTTTGTCCTTTCGGTTCCCTTGCAGGTGGGTCTGGGCAACCGCAACTATCCCCCATGTACTCGCGTCTTATCCATTAAGAGAACTATTACCCCTTTCCTTGTTCCTCAAGAGGAATGTACATCAAGGGGAAGGGAAGGGAAACTTTACCTAAATGAAGGGGAACTATCTATGGCTACCTTC
>CAZLKK010000085.1:0-2654 GCA_964559995.1 uncultured Chloroflexaceae bacterium | reverse complement strand
TGTTTTCGTGGATTATCTTTCGCCCATTGGCACTGAAACGCTACCTCTATGCTGCTGCCCCCGAACGCTACCGTACAACCAACACAACGAAAGGTATCGTACCGTGTAGCAAGCTACCCGCCTACCGTAACGCTTTGATAATGGCGTTCGTTCTCGCTCTTCTTATTGCTTTGGTAGCAAGCCCAGTCTTGGCAGCCATCATCAACGTTGCTCAAGGTGTCCCATTTGAACCACAAGACATTCCTCCTGTCATTAAGAGTGCTTTGTTCGGTGTGGTATTAGGGGGCACAGTGATACTTTTGTCCCTCATGCTCGCTAGGCAGAGCTTTGCTTTTGGGGTCATGCTCATGCTGCTGTTCTCCACGAGTTTGGGCATTGGTACTGGCGTGACTAGCGGGGTGGATAAAATAAATGTTGTCGGTTTCCTAGAGATCATTATTGGTATACCAGGTCCATTGGCGGCTATTCTGGCAAGTAGCTTTGTTGTGGGGGTGATGTTTAGTTTGATACGTGATGGGACTAGCGGTATAGCAACCAACCTGTTTGGTATCTTTTTGGGGCTTGTGGTTGGTGTAATCTTTGGGGGTATCAGTCTGGGGTATGGATGGCTAGGCGTTATGGCACTGTCGGGGTTGCTGCTCTTTGCCGGTGCTACTCGGTTGCCCTTCTCGTTGATTCAGCTTGTCCCCGCCTGGCAACAAGGGTCGCAAGGGAAAGATCACCCGGTTATGCATGACGAACTCTCCTTGCTGCCACTGCCCAACACGGTGACGGTGCTCGAACGGCGACTCGCGCAGGATGAAGCGGACGGTATCGCTGTTGCTGCGGATGTAGCCCGTAATCCGTGGCAACGTTGGGGAGCACAACAGGCGTTGTACCGCTATCTGCATCAACACCCACAACCGCTCCATTTGCTAACCCGTATGCTCCACCACCCAACGCTAGACGAATATGTCTATGTTCCCCATACAGAAGCAGAATGGCAGCACATTCCCCCATTGCGTGTACTGCTTTTCGCTATGCTTGACAACAGGTATTTGCCCATTACCACAATAACGCAAGTTGATCGCCAAGCTGACCAACTAGTTTGGTGGCTTACCCGCCCGCTTCGTACTGCGACTCGCACTCCCTTGACGCGCTACGCTGGTATGCTGGCAGAGTTGCTCACGCCTGCGACTACTACTGGTGATGCTGATGATGCTTTTCACCTGTTGCACGACGAAGAGGTCTACAACGGTTTGCGTGAGTATCCTGGCGGTGAGGAGCTTGCCAGCAGCTATAGCACATTGGCAATGCTGCTAGACGCTACCGAGCTATCGCATATTGCCCATGCTGCGCCAATCATGCAAGCGCATCTAGCTAGGGTTACTACAGATGGCGGTATGGGTGAGGCGATACGTCCCGATGTACAAACCGCATTAGCCCAGTTTGGCGAGGTGGCGACAACCATAGGGGACTATCACTATCAGCCCAATACTGACGGCAAGGAGCAGGATGTTGCCCTTGAACGGGCATCTGCGCTGCTTGTGGCATTGGATGAGCAACACCTGGAGCAGGTGATGGAGCCAGAACGGGGGATCATGCGCCAGATTATTTGCCAGTGGCAGGTGATGTTGCGTGGGTGAGGGTGATAGGGGGAATGGGGCTTTGTTCTCCCCCCCCATTCTCCTATGGCGGTTGCAGTTTCGGGGGTTATGTGGTATTGTATAGGTGATATGCGGGAGTAACTCAGTTGGTAGAGTATCTGCCTTCCAAGCAGAATGTCGCGGGTTCGAGTCCCGTCTCCCGCTCCAGTATTCCCAAGCCTAGAGTCTGCACTAACCCTCAGAAACCCTCTCAAAGAATACTTTTGACAACACGTTGACAATACGTTGTGGGGATCACGAACCATTGTTGGTCTGCTCCCGGCGTTGCTGCTTGCGATGGCGTTTGCCATTGGAGCCGCCGGTAAGATCGCTAAACCCCATGAGCTTGATGCGCTTGTAGACATCATATGTCGGGGCAATCCATACTTCCCCTGTGCCAAAGAAGGTCTGTAACAACCCCTCACCGCTAGTCAACGCCCCGATAAACGATTTGGTCGAGCGGCTCACGCGAAACTCAATATTGCCCTTGCGGAGCAGCGTAAAATCGCCGTCAACCAGCAAATGCTCATTGTTCAGTTGGTAGCGTACAATTTCGTGTGAGGGGACAGGGCTAGACAACACACACCAGCCGGTACCCGTGAGCTTCGTTTGAAACAACCCCTCGCCACCAAACAGTGCCGAGGAGATGTTCTTTTGCATAGCAATACCCACATCAATAGAAGACTCGGCAGCATAGAACATCCCTTTATCTACAACCATTTCTTCATCGTTCAGGTAGATGATGATAAAGTGACCAAAGGATGGCTCTAGGTACATCTCGCCAATCCCCCGATAGAGGGGGCGAAAGGTCGACTCTCGCGTGAGTACATTGGATGCCAGCTTTTTGGCAAAGCCCCCAACTCCCCCAACCGTAGAATCGGCGGTAATGCTCCCTTTCATAAACTGGAGTGCGCCCGCTTCTATTATTACCTCACCCCCATACAGCAGGATTTTGATCTGCTTGAGCCGCATTCCCACCTGTTGCACATAGAAAAGATTTTCGGCTACGTCAACATCATCACTTCCATC
>CAZLKK010000084.1:11929-13288 GCA_964559995.1 uncultured Chloroflexaceae bacterium | reverse complement strand
TGGTAGCACGATCTCGGCGTATGTCCTGCTCACGGGCGCGTAGGGTCAGCACATAGGCGGGGTTGCCATCCTGGTCGCGGGTTGTCCCCACCACCCGCCCGGCTATCTTGTGCATATAGGCTTTCTTACAGGTGAAGATACCCAGGTAGGGACCACCAAAGTTTAGCCCCAAACCAAGCGGTTGCCCCTCAGCAGTCGCTATATCTGCCCCGATCTCGCCGGGAGACTGAAACATCCCAAGTGCCAGCGGGTCAAAGTGTAGGATAAACAATGCTCCTACGGCTTGGACTCGGTTTGCGACAGCCTCTAAATCGTGCATGCGCCCCTGAAAATCGGGCGACTGGACAATTACTGCCGCAGTCGTATCATCCAACTGGTTTAGCGCGTGGTCAATACCAGTACCCGGCTGCTCATCGCCGGTGATAACCACATCCTGCCCCGTAAAGTAGGTACGCAATACCGCCCGATACTGCGGGTTGACCCCACGGGCAACGACAATTTTGTTGCGTTTGCGCTTGACCGACAGGGCAACAATGGCAGCCTCCGCAACGGTAGTGCCACCGTCGTAGTGTGAAGCATTGGCTATATCCATACCGGTCAGCCGACAAATGAGGCTCTGGTATTCAAAAATCGCCTGCAACGTCCCCTGGCTAATCTCTGGTTGATAGGGAGTATAGGCGGTATAAAATTCGCTGCGGCGCAGGAGATGATCTACTGCCGCAGGGACAAAATGATTGTAGGCACCTGCGCCGAGAAACATCCGATGGCTACAGGCATGGGCATTGCCCATACTGCGCTGGTGCATCTCACCTATCAATGCTGGCTCTGCAAGGGGGGCAGGCAAATCAAGGTGGGGGAAGCGTAAGGCTTCCGGGACATCAGCAAACAACTCTTCCACCGACTGCACCCCAATAATGTGGAGCATCTCCTGGCGTTCGGTATCGGTGATAGAAACATAAGGTGAAAAAGGCATGCGCTCTACTCTTTCCTAATTTAGCTCCGGTTGTACACAACCGGCAAAAGATACCTATAAACGATAAAACAGACAACCAAAATAGTAGGTAAAGAATAGAGGAGGGAAGCAGATGTTCCCCCCTCATATCCTTTAACATCCCCAACCGCTAGTGGCTCTGTTCTTGCATCACTTTTTCGTATTCCGCAACATCTATCAATTCGCCTTGTTCACCAGACATCTTGATACGGATAAGCCACCCCTCGCCGTAGGGGTCTTTGTTCACTGGAGACTGGTCATCTTCCAACGCCTCGTTGACCGCGACAATCTCGCCGGCAACCGGCGCATACAGGTCGGATGAGGCTTTGACCGACTCAATAGCCCCAAACGACTCGCCCGGTTGGAAC
>CAZLKK010000084.1:8147-11919 GCA_964559995.1 uncultured Chloroflexaceae bacterium | reverse complement strand
GGCATTTTGGGCAAAATCAGAAATACCAACCACTGCCTCGTCGCCTTCAATACGTACCCATTCGTGGGTCTTGAGATACTTCAGTTCCGTTGGGGTTGTGAAACCCATACGTTCTCCTCACTTTCTTTGTGCTAAAACTTCTTAAAGTATACAAAAAATCATGCACCTACCAAGCAACACGACACCACGCCATGCTTTTCCTAATGGTAGATGGTAGGTGGTTGATTATGCCTTCTTGTAGCGCGGCGGGTAAAAAGGCATCTTGACCACCCGCGCCCGTACTGGCTTTTCCCGGATGACCACATCAAACTCACTGCCAACCTTGCTCAACTCGGTGGGAACATAGCCCATACCAAGCGGCTTCCCAAGCGTGGGCGAGGGCATACCAGTAGTCACATGTCCAACAGATTTGCCCTCAGTATTCTGGATAGTATAGCCATGCCGCGCTACCCCACGCCCGACCATCTCAAAGCCAACGAGCCGCCGCGATGGTCCGTTCTTTTTGATATAGGTCAGCGCATCTTGCCCGGTAAACTCATCTGTGTCGAGGTCTACCACCCAACCGAGGCGGGCTTCATACGGGTTGATATCATCGCCAATTTCATGCCCATACAGCGAGAGGCACGGCTCAAACCGTAGGCTATCTCGCGCCCCAAGCCCACAGGGTTGTAGCCCGTGGGACTCGCCGGCAGACAATAGCCGTTTCCAGACATCTTCAACAGAGGTTTCCGGGAAGTAGATCTCAAATCCATCTTCGCCGGTGTAGCCCGTGCGGGCTATCAAGCACTCATCCAGCCCCAAAAACTGTCCTCTAGCTAACCCATGAAAGGGTATCGCCGCGATGGTCTCTGCTTGGGCTTCGTCCATCTGCATCAGGATAGTCTCCGCGTTTGGTCCCTGGAGGGCGAACATTGCCCACTGGTCTGAATAGTCTACCATACGCACGTTGAAATTGGATGCATGTTTCAGCAGCCAGTTCCAGTCTTTTTGGCGATTTGCCGCATTGACCACAACCATATAGGCATTGGGCATATTGTAGATAAAGACATCATCCACAATGCCCCCATAGGAGTTGCAGAGCAACCCATAGTGGGACATGCCAACGTCAATACGGGTGACATCGCAGGTTGCGACCCGCTGTAAAAAGGGTATGGCATCGGGACCTATCACGAGAAAGCGTCCCATATGGCTAATATCAAACAACCCGGCGGCATTGCGTACTGCATGATGCTCGCGGAGAATACTGCTATATTGTACAGGCATTTCCCAGCCGGCAAACTCAACCATGCGTGCGCCCAGGGCAATGTGCGCGTCATACAGAGGTGTTCTTTTCAGCATACGTTATTCCATTCCTATCTCTTGCCGGAGCACAAAAATGATTTCACGCCGATATTCAAGGATCAGAGCCATCCCAACATCGCCCTCTTGCAATACCTGGTCACACACATCACCGAGGGCTGCATCAAACCAGGGTTCTAAGACCACAGGATAGTCTTGTACCACACGCCGAAGGTCGTTGGTAGATGTGGCTGCCAAGATCGCGTAGTAGGCATCCTGTGGCAGAAAAGCTAGTGGCTCCTCCTCATGATCATGTTCATGTTCATGATCGCTCTGAGCCTGCTCGCTCACTTGCTCATCTGCAAATCGAGTTTGAGCCAACACCTGCTGTATCAGGAGACGCACTCGATTGAGACTCTTGGCAAGTTCGTAGGATCGCTCTTCAAAAGCAAGATTAGTCAAGAGTTGCAACGTACGATCTGCTGCTGTAGTCTGGAGCACAGGATAGCGGGTAAGCATTTCCCGTAAACTCTCTAGGGAATCTACGGTTATAAGCTGTTGTACCAGTTGTAAAACGGTTTGCTCAGAACGCTGCGGGTCTGGCGTAACCGTTGTTGATGGCTGTGGTACCGACTCTTGCCAAACTTCACGATACGGTGAGGCTTCTGCCTCCGTATGGGCATCGTTGGCGACCATACCTTCCCACACTCGCCCATCACCCGTGACCACTTGCCCACCACGTTGTCTATTGCCGGCATTGCGGCGTTGTCGCTCCTGCTTGGTGAGCAGGTGGGCAATACCTTGTACATCTTGGGCTATCTGGACCTCACCAAGATAACTTGCGGTTTGCTCCTCTGCCGACAATCGCTCTATAAGCTGCTCATGGAGTATTCGGGCTTGCTCGCGCCAAACATGCTCGGCTTTACCTTGCGGCAGCGCAAAAACCACCCACTGCCGCTGACGGTCATGCAGCATAAGGGCTGTGCCAGCAGTAAATGATGTGCCACACTGCGGACATGTTTGGGTATGTATTCGTCCCTGGCGTAAGGCTTCTCTTTGCTCAGGGTGTTCTTCCGTATCAAGCAGAACCCATACCGTGGTAGGTATACTTGCTCCACAAGTCGGACACGTCAGCGATACCTTTTCGCTGTAAGATATAGTCATGGCATTGATTAGAAACCGTGGACTGTGGATACGCTCTTTATCTTCCCTAGCATCCAGACCAAAAGCTAGGGGCAACAACAAACCATACACTGGTTGTCTGCCTATTGTACCATAAACTGCTGCCATCCCTACGCTTCTATCTCTATTCGGTAGCTCTGCCGCACGGCATAGGGGACGTTTGTTAGCTCTAATTCCAACGTGTACTGTCCGCTCTGTTCTGGGATAAACCGCAGTTTATCCACCTCTTGCGCTTGGCAATCAGCCTCGATCATGATGGTATGTTGAATGGTGGCAAGCTCCTGCCCGTCAGTGCCATACAACGTTGCCCTGACTTGCGCTTGTTCGCATACCTCTTGGGCATCATTGACCACGTAAATGGGCAGGTCTATGCGGTCTGCGACATGGTAGGGTTGCGGCAGCAGCAGGGTAAAGACATACTGTGGGCTAAACGCCTGTTGCAATGCATAGTAGGATTGCTTCGGCACACGCCAATAGTCTACCACACTCCACAGCACCGCCGGGAAGGGGTCGCAAAAGAGAAACGCCAAGATGCCCCCAGTTGGCGTGTACTTATGATACCGCAAGCGGTCAATGTAGTAGCGATTGATGGCTATTTGGTAATCCTGCGTCATTGTGACCAGTTCGTCAAGGGTGTGAGCGGTGCGCCAGGGAAGCCAGCGGCTCATCACCTCCGGCTGGAAGCCATGCCGCTGCGCCAACTGTGCCGTATCTAGCTCGTGTACATCCTCTGGCATAAACCGCCGGCAACTTTCGCTGTTGGGAAAGCTCTGTGCGCCAAACTCTGTGACAAACTGGAGGCTTCGCTGCATGAACTTAAAGAACTTTTCGGCATCTTGTAGGGTGCCATACGCTTGGTACCAACCAAAGTAGACATGGGCATCTGTTCCTTGCCCAAATGGTGGTATTGCCACTTCGCCAGACGAGCGAATGATGGGACGGGAAGGATCAGTCTGCTCGGCTACGCGCTTGAGGTGTTTGTCTAGCACATCTCTATTCCAGCTAAAGCCCACCACCGATTGGTAGGTGCGAAACCGGGTAAACATGGTCTCATCCGAGGAGTCGCTGATATAGATTGGCTCATTGTGCATGCACCAGATGGCAACAGCGGGATGATGTCCGAGGAGTTGGATCATAGCGCGGGTCTGTCGCTTGGCTTCTGGCAGCACCTTTGCCTGATAGAGCCATTGGAGCGGCATATCCTGCCAAAGCAAGATACCGGCTTCGTCTGCGGCATCGTAGAAAGCGGGATGCTCAATATGGGCATGCACCCGCAGCATGTTCATGTGGGCATCCCGTGCTAACTGCATAT
>CAZLKK010000084.1:1243-8137 GCA_964559995.1 uncultured Chloroflexaceae bacterium | reverse complement strand
AGCGATTTTATGTGTTCGTACAACTCATCTTCGTCGCCGGGGGCGTAGTTGTTGCCTTTGGCAAGGAAGCGCACCCCATTGAGGTAGGGTATCCAGTTGCGTAGCTCAAACTGGCGTATGCCAAAGCGAAAGGTGCGGCTATCGCTGATATGTTCATCCCACACTATGTCAAGCGTACAGGTGTAGAGGTCTGGGTTGCCCAGGTCGTGCGTCCACCAGAGGCGAGGGTCGCGGAGCTTGAGCAAGCCGCCAATCTCCTGCTCCCCCTGGGTGATATTGCGCCGCTGTTCTATGACCTGCGTTTCGCCGGTAAAGGTATGCGGGACAAAGCTCCAGCGCAACACGACCTGCCCGGCGGTGGCAGCATGGATAGTCACATCGTAGCGGAGTTGGGCGAACCGTTCATGGCAGGTTTCACTGTGGCAGCGTACCGTTTGCACCCGCACAGGCCCGCTGCGGTGCAGTTCAACGGGCAGCCAGATGCCGCCAGGGTTCGCTTGTGGGTCGAGGCAGTCCCAATGGGAAAATACGCCGGTAATCATTCGTTTGTTAGTCTTGTTGCGCTCGTTGGGGCAGGCGACCTCAACCAGCAGCGTGTTGTCGAGGCGCAGGAGGTCGGTTACATCGTGTTCGAAGGGTTCAAAGTACCCCTCGTGGCAGCCGAGGTCGGTACCGTTGAGGTAGGGCTGCGCCCAGTAGAACACGCCATTGAAGCGCAGCCATGTGCGGGCAGCATCCCCAAATGCGGCGATGTGTTCATCATACAGGTTGCTGGTATCGTCAAGCGCAAAATCGCATCGGTAAATGACATTGCCGGCGTGGGTTGCCAGTTCGGGCAGTTCTTGCCAGTGGCTAGGTATGGCGATGGGGTGCCAGCCGGTGTTGGTGGCGGGGGGGTAGCTTCCCTGGGCAAACTTTTTGCATGGACGGATGGACCAGTTGTCGTGAAGGGTCTGTAGGTGCATGGTGTTGGTTTTAGTTTGGTGCTTTCTGTTGTTGCCTGTACCCCATAATACCTTTCCTATTATAGCATACTGCTCTGGGAAAGTTGGCTTTGGTAACTCCCTATTGCCTACCCACACGGGGAATGGATACGCCGCAACCGAGCGACCAACTCGCTCAACACCAACGCCGTAGCCCCCCACACCTTGTAGCCTTGCAGCGCAAAAAAAGGGACAAGGGCACGTATCCCTTGCAAATCCCACGTCTCTGTCACCACCGTAGACGGGGACATCAACACCCGCAATGGGACACTAAAGACTTCGGCTATTTCATAGTGGTTAGGGATAATCGTTGGCACATGCGGGATGTACCCCACAATAGGCTTGAGCGAGAAATTACTGGCGGGTATGTAGATACGTGAAAGCGTCCCCCAAATGGTTATATCCTCTGGCGCAACGCCAATTTCCTCCTGCGTTTCGCGCAATGCTGTACCAATGGGACCAGCATCATCCGGGTCGGCAGCCCCACCTGGCAGTGATACCTCGCCGCTATGATGAGGCAACCGAGTGCTGCGAACGGTAAGCGGGAGCCACAATTCTTCCTCATGGGGATAGAAGAGCAACAATACCGCAGCAAAACGGGGAACAACCCCTGGTTCGGGGGTCATTTTGCGTGCCAGCAAGTGGTTACTATCACGCGGTACCAGCAAATCATCCACGCTAACCCGCGCCGGGTCAGCAAGGGCTAGGTGCATACAGCGTATCTGTTGTTCATATCGCTTGCTTATGATAACCACCTTTGCTTATCTGCTTATCTGCTTATCTGCTTATCTATTGCCAATAGTATAGTAATAGGTTTAGCGTTAGAACCGTTGGAACACATGCTCCTGTATAGGCACAAACCGCTTGGCATCAAGGTGATAGGTGTAAGGAACGATACAGATTGAATCATCTGCTATGGTGATCAGGTGAAAGGAATTTTTGCGCTTATCCTGTCCCCTGCCGCGCCGTGAGGTAGATGTCCCACACTGGCTAATGATAACGTTCTGCTGCATGTTGGGGATGATGCCGTTGGTAGTCACCACAGAGGAAATGTGGACATGCCCACACATAAACATATTGACCCGATGTTTTTCCATAAGCTGAATAGCTGCATCTGCATTGGCTATGGTAGAGCGGTCACGGATGCCAGGGGCAGGCGTGATGTGATGGTGCAAGACCAACACCTTGAAAGTATCATCACCAAACTGCCCCAGAGCTTGGTCGAGCGAGGCAATTTGGCTTGGATAGAGTCGCCCACCATCTATGGTCAAACCGTGAGCACTACAGCCCCCCACCACCGCCAGACCAGGACGCGCAAACACGGGATTGAGCGTGTCGGAGATGTACCTTCGGTAGCGTTTCAACGGAGCAAACAATCGATAGAAGCCATTAAAGAGCGAAATATCGTGGTTGCCAGGAACAACCAACTGCGGCTGAGGTAGCATCTTGAGCAATGCCGCTGCAACCTGCCATTGGTTCGTGAAATCTGCTCGTATGACCAAATCGCCAGAGATAACCAGCAGGTCGGGGTGTATCTCGTGGGCTTGACGGGCAAGGTGCTCGGCAACCGTCATGTCAAAGTGCCAGCCGGTGTGCAAATCTGAAATGTGCATCAGTGTGTAGTGCAAAATTGCGCCTTTCTTCCAGAAACGTTTGCAACGTATTGTACCATGTTCCCCAAGAGCCCGGCATGAAATAAGCATTATCGCCTATTCTTGCACCCCTGCTCCCACACCGGACATCTTTTTCATCCTTTGAATTTAAGAGGATGTGTAGTATAATACCATGACAGCTATGTGCTCTTACCCACAAAAAGATTATCCCAAAAGTAGAGTTCACACCGCCACTGATGGAAAATCAGAAACAGGAAATACAGTCGTCGTCAGAAAACCCGTTTGATCCACGGCAGTTGATCTTACGCTGGCTTATCAGTACGCTTGCCATTTTTGCAGCCGTTTGGTTGGTACCAGGTATTCAATTTCAAGGTCCCGGTTGGCAGCTAGGTGTCGTTGCCTTTGTGTTTGGCTTGCTCAATGCGCTTCTTCGCCCGTTCCTGCTGTTACTGACTATTTTTACTTTGGGGTTGTTTGGTCTGGTTATCAATGCCGTATTGCTATTACTCTCTTCCTCCCTCGCAAGCTATCTCGGTATACAGTTTCACGTAGATGGATTTTGGGCGGCGTTTCTCGGCGGTTTGATTATCTCACTCGTGACTATGATCTTGAGTCTGTTGTCTGGTGATCAGCGTGTGGTGATACAGGTGCATCGTGGTGGCGGCAAGAAAAACCAAGACCCTGACGACGAGTAAGTCGCACGATCACCGGGGTATTGCCCCTTACCCCATCCGCCACTGCAGGGAGAAGGGGAATCGGGTATGGGGTGGTAGCCAGGGAGCATGCTCCCTGGTTTCTTTCACTCCTATTCCCCCCTATCCTTAACCCTTCCCCCACCGCAGGGAAAACGGGAACCGGGCGGGGGGAAGGACGGATGATGGGGATTGCCCGGCGAGACGTTGCAAGCAACGTCTCACAACCACCACCTACTTTTTCGCCTCGTTGATGTTAAACCACGCCATGTCCAAATCCTGATGGCACCTGTCTACCCACGCCTCGCCCCAATAGAAGTTGCAACTCGTCTCTGCCCGTAGCAGATGCCACAACGCCTCTTCCAACTGAAACACCCGCCGGGGGTCGCTCTCGGCAAGCTCGCCGAGCTCCTTGCGAGTGGCATAATAGGCATCACTCGTGAATTGCACCCGTGCCAGCGCATCTTTCTGCCGCTGCGAGCCAGTCCACTGCACAAAGCCAACGCCGTGATGCCAACCGGTATTCCATGCACCAGTGTTCACATGCACATACCCGTGTGCGCCATACTGCTCAAGGTAATCACTGATGAAGGTGGGACGAACTACGGTCTCACTACGGCGTATCTGCCCCATAAACTCATCGTAGAAGACATGCCAGAAGTTGCCCTTCGGTGTGGTATTGCGAAACCACCCACCATTATCGCCATCCGTGCAGGTTGTCACGAGCGGCGGGAAATCACACCACTTGGTGCGTTCGTGCAGTTCATGCTCAAACCACCCATACTCCATGCCAGATTCCTGGGCATCGGAGAGTTCGCGGTCTCGTACCACAACGATAATTTCCTCGCCTTCATACTCGGCAATATGGGGGCGATAGCGGAGCTCTGCCCAGTCCATCTCTTCACCTTCGAGCGGCTCAACATGCTTGCTATCAACTAGCACATACTCATATCCCATCTTTTTAATAAGTGGGATGAGCTCCATGCTAAAGCCCATTTCGGGGGGCCACATCCCTTTGAATTGCTCACGGTTGAAGACATGCCGACCTATGCCAAGCCATCGTTTGAGGTGTTCTTCCCGGTCTTTTTCTGGGATCAGTGGCAACACCGGGTGGTAGTAGCCCATTCCAAGTATCTCAAAAACCTTTGTATTCTGGAGATACCAGAGCAAATCGCCACACTTCACAATGCCATACACCCGGCTTTGAAATTCGGGGTCAGTAAGCGTTTCCAACAGGGTACCAGACAGCGTGAGATGTACCCGTGCTATATCCTCATACTGCCAAACTGAGCGCGGCATACGATCCAATGCCCACAGAATTTCTTTTGCTTCCCATTCATTATGTTCGAGTAAATACTCCATATTGCCGGGTGGTTGGTGGAGATTGAGTACCAATGCGTGGTAAATCGGTTTCAAAGCACACGTCCTCTCTTTTCAATGCTATATAGGGGGGGACCATGAGGAAAGGGAGACGATTCAGTTGCCCCCCAGGATTTCGTCAAAGGGCGTAGCGTGGAACCTTGCTACGCCCCCTGAAACAAAGCCAATCCTAGCAGTCGTTGCTCAGAATATCGCTGGCTCGACGGCAGATTTCAATGCCATAGTCTGTCCACTGTCCCTGCCCCCAATACCGATAGCAACTCGTTTGTGAAGCCATCAGATGGTACAGCGCACTGCGATACCGCTGGTCGTTGGGGGGGATGCCGGGCTTGAGGACCTTTTCATTGAAGAGCGAGCTCGCCCGCTCCATAGGCCCAAGCACATTGTCATACCCCTGCACCCAGGAAATATCGCTTGTCCAGCTACCACCATCCATATGGAAGCGGTGATCTTCTTTTTTCAAGTCTTCAATCGTCTTTGCCAACTTTTCAGGACCATCGCCGGGTGTGAAGCGATCCCAAATGCTCTTCTGGAAGAGCGGCTGAACTACCGGGAAATCGCTCTCTTTGATGCCTATAGCAAAGAGGTGTTCAAGATATTCGGAGACGTTCATGACTGGCACATCTGTCCCCGAAGCCTCACGAATAACCTCCATGTACTTCGATGGAAACTCGTTCATCATCACGCCGCCATTTTCCCCATCGGCAATCTGCGTGACAATTGGGGGTACCTGCTTGCCGGCAAGTTCCCAACGGGAGAGACTCTTTGCCTCATAGTAGGGCTGCATCTGCGCGACCAGCTTGGTATCGCTGCCCTGTGTTTTGATGATAGCAATGATACTGACGCTCTCGCCGGCAGAGTTCTTACAAACGAGGAGATGGGGCAGATGCTTGCGCTCAATTCCCCACCCATTCTCTGGATTTTCTACCGTGTGCTCCTGCACCAACACCCATTGGAAAC
This sequence comes from uncultured Chloroflexaceae bacterium, assembly GCA_964559995.1. Classification (GTDB taxonomy): domain Bacteria; phylum Chloroflexota; class Chloroflexia; order Chloroflexales; family Chloroflexaceae; genus JAAUSY01. Next base: position 2,509 of record CAZLKK010000084.1, on the reverse strand, counting down.
CGCTATCTTTGAGCGTCTTCACAAACTCATAGGCGACATCTGGGTGGTTTGGCAATGCCATCTCTGATGGCGAAAAGCCACGAACGCGGCTCAAGGCTTCCAGACCAAAGATGCCAGCAAAGTGATGCTGCCACGCCTTGACGTGGAGTCGGTAGTCTTGGACCGGGGTAGATGGAGCAACCGCGTGCCCCCAGGGTGCGCCGAGCCATTCCGCAGTGTGCATGTATTCCGGGTTACAGGTGATGGTCTTGAGGTTGTCAATCACATCATTGAGACCCATTTGGCGCAACCCGTGAAGCAGCGTACCGGAATATTCCAGCATCACTCGTGGTTGCTTGCCCTCTTGCATCAACTCAGGGATAAACTCTCCCATGCGCTTGTAGCACCATTGAAACACGGTAGCATTGTGGTTGTCACCAATGTGCTGGTTATCCATCATGTGTTTGAGATTGCTAATAATCTCCGCCGTCTGCAAGTTATCGCCTCCGGCTGGAATAAGGGGTTGATGCATGTGCAGGGCAATAGCGCAAGTACTACGGATATTGCCAAAGTCTATCTTGCCTGCATCCTTATAGAGCGTCTTTTTCAGTCCCTCTTGAACGGTCTGCTCCACAACCTTTTCCGAACCAGAGACGTTAGGTACGCCGTCTACATACTCCTCAATATGCATACGCCTTCTCCTTCCTTTCTTATCTTCATTACGATAATACTATATGTGCCATTATTTATGGCGGATTAATTCATAGATATTCGCGTAGTGTTGCCCTGGGTAGTTCCACGAATAATCAAATCGCATGCCATTTTGCATGAGCTGACGAAAATCGCCTGGATAGCCATACCATAGCCCAATAGCCCGGTTCATTGCAGATTCTACCCCGGCAAAATCTGCATCTTGGAACACGTACCCGTTGCGTTCGTGGTAGGGGCGATGGGCATAATCGCGGTCAAAGACGGTATCCACTAGCCCCCCAACCGCTCGAACAATCGGCACGGTGCCATACTTGAGCGCAATCATCTGCGCCAAACCGCATGGTTCAAACAGACTTGGAACGATGATCATATCGGCACCAGCATAGATGAGGTGCGAGAGTTCTTCGTTGAAGCCAATTTCCAGGTGACAATCGGGGCTATCGTTGAGTTCGTGCTTGAGTCCCCAAAACTCATGGCTAATCTTCGGGTCGGGGCTAGAGCCAAGCAGCACAAATTGGGCATGGCTACGGAGTGCGTGGAAGATGGCATGACGGATGAGGTGAAGTGTTTTCATGG
>CAZLKK010000084.1:0-1100 GCA_964559995.1 uncultured Chloroflexaceae bacterium | reverse complement strand
CCCGCCATACTTGCCGCTATGCACATGCAACGTGTGCTCCAACCCATATCCCTGGTCGGTAAAGCGGGCTTCCCAAGAGTGGTGGGGAGAAACTGTCGTGGTAAAGTTGGAATAGACAATCCCTGCCTTCATAAAGTTGATGGCGCGGGGGTTGAAATTATCCCGTATTTTCTCGTAGCTCATGTAGTATTCCGGGCGGTGTAGTCCGGTAGCTTGGAGTATCTCCCCCCCGGCAACCCCCTGGTGCTTGAAGTTGTGGATAGTAAAGCAGGAACGTTGCTCATGCAATCCCTGATGCTGGTAGATTTCTGCCAACATAACCGGAGCCAATCCCGTATGCCAATCGTGACAATGAATAACATTCGGGCGTTTGCCGGTTTTTAGCACAAACTCTAGTGCAGCTTTGCTAAAGAAGGCAAACCGTAAGGCTTCATCGTTATACCCATAAAATCCCCCACGGTTGAAGAAGTTTTCCGGGGAATGTGGCTCTATAAAAAAGCACTTACGTCCATGCACAAAGCCAAACCACACCGAACAATGGATTGCCCCACCATACCAGGGGACCCAGAGGTCATTATAGGTAATATGCAACCCCCAGATATGGTCATAACGCATGCAATCATACTTGGGCAGAATAACCTCAACAGCATTGCCCCGTATTTCTAGCTCACGACTAAGCCCAAACAGTACGTCAGCCAACCCCCCCACTTTGATAGCAGGGGCAAACTCGGCAGAAATCATTACAATATACACACAAGCTCCTTCTCAATGGTCAATTGACGGCGGTTGCTCTGTTCATGTTCTGTCTGGCAAATGTGGGACAGCAAACCGTCATCTGCTCCAAGCCAACACCCATAGCTATTAAATAGACACGCATTGGCTAACAACCAGCTTTATCCAGTCACGTCTCACAGATGAGGGTTTTCAGACCATTCGACAAGACACTGTAGATTATGATACCGTAGAGAGGCACTTTTTGCAAAAAGCTGTAATCAAGTAAGTGTTGCTCCCCCCCGCTCCCATGCCAGGGCGAGGGGGAGCCAACCATTGGGCGCACCGCCGTGCGCCCCTACGGATCGTTTTCTCCCGCGTAGTGGGAC
>CAZLKK010000083.1:0-13477 GCA_964559995.1 uncultured Chloroflexaceae bacterium | reverse complement strand
ACAGGACTTGCTGCCACCTATGCATGGATGGCTGAAAGCAATCAAGCCTCTGCCTCCTTCGGCGAGGCGGTGGGGACGGCGGGGGATGTGAATGGTGATGGCTTCTCCGATGTCATTGTGGGCGCTTATGGTTATGACAACGGTGAAACAGACGAAGGGGCCGCCTTTGTCTACTACGGCGACGATAGCCCCCCATCGCCCACCCCTGACTGGATGGGTCAGAGTGACCAGGTAGGTGCCAGCTTTGGCTACGCGGCGGGGACAGCGGGGGATGTCAATGGCGATGGTTATGCTGATATCATCGTGGGTGCTCCTGAGTACGATAATGGGCAAATAGATGAGGGGGCCGCCTTTGTCTACCTTGGTTCCAGCACTGGGATCTCTACTACCTATTCGTGGATGGTGGATCCTTGCAACAGATCAACTTCCCTCTTTGGTACATCGGTGGGGACGGCGGGGGATGTGAATGGCGATGGTTACTCCGACGTTATTGTGGGGGCCTCACGCTACACCAATGGCCAAAACAGTGAAGGGGGTGCGTTTGTCTATCTTGGCTCCGCCAGTGGCTTGGAAGCCACCTATGCGTGGATGGCTGAGAGCGATCAAGCCTCTGCTTCTTTCGGCACATCAGTGGGGACGGCGGGGGATGTGAATGGCGATGGCTATTCGGATGTCATCGTGGGCGCTCGTTACTATGACAATGGTGAAACGAACGAAGGGGCCGCATTCGTCTACCTTGGTTCCGCAACAGGGCTTCGTTCTCTCCATGCATGGATGGCTGAGAGCGATCAAGCCTCTGCTTCTTTCGGCACATCAGTGGGGACGGCGGGGGATGTGAATGGCGATGGCTATGCCGATGCCATCGTGGGTGCTCCTAACTACGACAATACAGAGACATTCGAAGGGGCAGCATTTGTGTATCTCGGCTCCTCCACGGGACTTGCTGCCACCTATGCGTGGTTGACTGATAGTGATCAAGTGGATGCCCATTTCGGCACATCAGTGGGGACGGCGGGGGATGTGGATGGTGATGGTTGCTCCGACATCATCGTGGGTGCTCATGAGGGAGCAGCATTCGTTTTCCTCGGAGGCATTGGTTCTTCCACCAGCCTCGGTTGCGAGCAAAATGAGGACTGGAAGTACTTCGGCAGTGTAGTGGGAACAGCAGGTGATGTGAATAACGATGGCTACTCGGATGTCATCGTGGGGGCAGATGTCTACGACAATATGGAATTAGACGAGGGAGCGGCATTTGTCTACCTTGGCTCCGACACCGGCATAGAGTCTACCCACATCTGGATGGCAGAAAGCAATCTCACAAAGACCTCCTTTGGCAGTGCGGTGGGGACAGCAGGTGACATCAATAATGACGGCTTCTCCGACGTTATTATCGGCGCGGCAGGGTATAATAGCGGGGAAAGGGATGAAGGGGCTGTGTTTGTGTACGAATCACTACTCCCCCAGCTCGCTATCACCCAAACGTTGACTGCCACTTCCGGGACAACTATAGCAATCCCTATCTCCTTTGCTTCAGGTGGCAACGATATCTCCGCCACCGCCTTCTGGATTGACTACGATGAAACGTATCTGAGCATTGATAAGACCGATGTCGATTCGAGTGGTGTTCCCAACGCTATCACATACCAAGGCCCAAGCATTCATTCTTTTGGTACCAATTCTCTCAGCACAGACGGTGCTGGGCGCATTGGTATTCTGATTGAAGACATCAATCCTCTTCCACACACTCCTCTTCCCGATGGAAATCTACTAACCATCACGTTTACTGTCAAGGATGTTGAGGGTAGTACCACTGTTGGGTTTGCGAACGACACAACCAGAACCCCACCACACGTGACCTCTTTCACTGATGTCGATAGCAACGATGTCAGGGGGGCCACTTCCAGTGGGGAAATCACAATAATCCAAGCAATATCAGAAGCAACCCCCACAAGCAGCGACCCTGACAAGTCAGGAGACCCGGGGACGAGTGTCAACTACGAAATCACCCTGGGAAACACAGGTACAAGGGATGGTACTTTCAACTTGTCTGTGGATAGTAAAGAGTGGGCAGCGACTGTTAGTCCCACATCTGTGACACTTACCCAAGGCGAAACGACCACTGCGAATGTTTACGTCACGATTGCTGCAGATGCACTTGCTGGGGAAACTTACACAAATACACTCACAGTTACTCCACAAGGAAGTACGACCAACACGAAGACGTTGGCATTAAGGACAACTGCCAATGCGGTTTATGGTGTCCAAGTCGACCCAACAGCAGCCAGCCTATCTGAAGACTATGGAAAGCCAGTAACATACACCCTTGCCATCACGAACACAGGGAATACAACGGACACCTTCACAATTGGTTTTGGCAGTCACAATTGGACGACTACCACCTCCAACAATATGATATCTCTCGGTGTTTCAGCACATACAGAGGTGCAGGTTGTTGTGATGCTTCCGACGAAGGACAATGCCACAACCACGAGTGATGAAATGCAGGTGACTGTCATTTCGCGCAGCGAGCCAACAGTCAGTGCGACTTCCGTGTTGAAAACCGTATTAGCGCACGATCCAAGCTATGGCGTGGAACTAACCTCTCTTGAGACCAGCCTCTCAGGGATGCCTGGAACCAACGTTGACTATGAGCTACTCCTGACCAACACAGGAGAGGAAGAGGATAGTTATTACATCACAGCAGGCGATAGTAGCTGGACAACGAGTGTGAACCCCGTATCAGTCGGCCCATTGATGATCAATGAGAATGCTCAGCTACAGGTGACTGTCCAGATACCAGAGAGCGCAGCACTCAATGACAGTGATCAGGTTAGTATCTTTGCTACGTCAACTGGAGACACGAGTGGGAATATCACAGATAGTATTACTCTCACGACGAACGTACTGCCAGATCAAAAGCCAGAGCGTATCACCCTAAGTGGCCCAAGCACAGGCGATGTACACACTCTCCAGAGGTTCGTGGCGGCAATTGAGCCTGCAGATACCACACTCCCTGTGACATATACGTGGGAAGCGACAGACCAACCCACCATTGTGCACACTGGCAATATAAGTGACGATATTAGTTTTTCGTGGGATACGGCTGGTGAAAAAACGGTCGCCATCACGGCTACAAACCGCGCAGGGAGCACGCAAGATACGCTCACATTTACTCCCCAAACCTACTCCATTTCAGGACGTGTTACCAACAGCAATGATGAGCCTATCTCTGGAGCTACGGTCTCAGTAGGGAAGACATTCTCTGCCCAGACGGATAGTGATGGTAACTATATGCTTGATGGACTAATTGCTGGCAACTACGCGCTCAGGTGTACGCATAGTGATTATATCTTCTTACCTATAAGAGACATTGTCACCGTGCCGCCCGCCCTCACGGAACAAAACTTCACTGCTCTCCAAGCTGTCCACGCAAACGAGCAGGATGACGGCGGGCATATTACCCTTGATCAAGGAGAATTCCTCGCGGTCTCACTCGAATCCATTCCCTCCACAGGGTATACGTGGGTTCCTACCATTGAAACCTCCTTAACAGATGGAACACCTATCCTTCAACGGATGGATTACTCTGACTTTGTTCCCGACCACGATATTCATATCTCTAGAGGAAGGGAAACCTTCTACTATCAACCTTTGGATGAGGGGGAAATAACTCTCCGCTTTGATTATCGTCGTCCTTGGGAAGACACAAGCAGTGTCAGCCTTGCAGAGGATGCTGGTGGGACACAGGTTATCACGATGAGTGTTGAGACAGAAGGCTCGCTTGAGGATGGCCCCATTAGTTTCGATCCAGTATTGGAGAGTGAAATTCCGACTGGAGGCGGGGACTATGGCGATAGTGGTAGCGGGGTTGATTTAGGACTACCATCATCGTTTGACTGGTGCGAGAGAGGAGGCTGTTCTTCGGTCAAGAGTCAAGGACAGTGCGGAAGTTGTTGGGCTTTCGGAAGCGTTGGTGTGATAGAGTCGGTCATCAAGATTCAAGATGGGGTTGAGCGTGATGTTTCAGAACAGTACCTCGTCTCATGTAACACTAATGGTTGGGGTTGTAATGGAGGTAATTTAGCTCTGCCATACTTCAAGGACAAGGTTCCACCGAGCGAAACGAGTGCAGGAGTAGTCTATGAGGATGATTTCCCATATGAGGCAGAGGATCTTGCTTGTAATGGACCATACCCTCACTACGAGAAAATTGATACGTGGGGATATGTAGATAAATATAACACTATGCCAGCATTGGAGAGTGCCAAGCAGATTATTTATGAATATGGACCTATTGTTGTTGCTGTTTGCTCAAGTGATGCGTTCGGTGGATACCAAAATGGTGTATTTGATACTGAAGAAGGATACAAGTGTTTGCCAGGGACGACTAATCATGCAGTTGTCTTAGTAGGGTGGGATGATAGTGAAGGAGTTTGGCTATTGCGGAACTCCTGGGGAACCGACTGGGGGAACGAGGGGTATATGCGTATCAAGTATGGGACATCCAACGTAGGAATGGCTGCCGCATACGCAGTCTACAAGGAAAAGGAAGAATTACCCGCTCCCCCCACCGACCTAAAGACAATGATCTCAACCAACAAGATAGACCTGGTCTGGAAGGACAATAGCGACAACGAAACCGGCTTTATTGTCGAGCGCAATCTCGGCAGCGGGTGGCAAAAGTTCGCTACACTGAAGCAAGACAGCGAAAACTTCACAGATAGGTCGGTAGATTGCGATCAAACCTACTACTACCGAGTGTACGCCTACAATGGGGCAGGTGATTCCCAAAAGAGCAACTTGTCCTCTGGGCGCTTAACCGATTGTGGGCCAATAGCACCCGATCAGATAGAAGTGGTTGCTATCTCTGGGAGCGAGGTAGAGGTTTCGTGGCAGGATAATAGCAACAACGAAGATGGCTTCTCGATTGAGCGTTGGAATGGTAGTGATTGGGATGAGATAGACACCGTTTCTGCTGATACTACCTCGTATACAGATAGTGGTTTGCAGTGCGGTACCACATATTACTACCAAGTCCGTGCCTACAATAGTCATGGCTACTCTTACTACACCAACTTCAGTAGCGATACCACCGACGCTTGCTCAATTGAAGCCCCCTCGAATTTGCAAATCTCTGCGCTCTCAAAAGAATCGCTTGAGCTGACCTGGGAGGATAACAGCGATAATGAGGATGGATTCAATATCATGCGATGGTCTGGCGATGGATGGAAGACAATTGCCAATCCGTCTGCAAATGCCACTTCGTATACAGATAGTGGTTTGCAGTGTTATGAATCTGGCGTAAGTGGAGAATACTGGTATGCTGTTTTCGCACATATTGGCTCAAGAAGTTTCTCCGATTCAAGTGGTTCGGTCTTTGGGAAGACCGACGCTTGTTATGAGCCTGTGAATGAGTCCTTGGGTGATTGCAATGACGATGGCACCACAGATCTGGCTGATGTCTCTGCACTGGTCCTTCGCATCTTCAAGAACCAATTTGCCGACAATCAACTGTGCGATGCAAACGAAGATAGTTCAGTAGATGCAGGTGACGTGTCTTGTACCGTTCTCATCTATTTTAACGGTCAGGGCGCGTGCAATACTGGAGGAAGTAGCACAAGCCAAGTAGCATGGTTGCCATTCGCTGCATCAGAGCCGCCCTCTCCCAGCATCCCATCGTTGAGTATTGCCGAACAGGTGCCTGCACCTCCATCTGGCTCAGTCACGATCCCTATCAGCTTTACGAGGGGAACGGAGGAGATCAGTAGTTTGGGATTCTCCATAGACTACGACGAAGAACGACTTCGATTTGACCCCACGGATGGAAATGGTGATGGTATCCCCGACACAATCACCTTCAATGTGGGGGCAGGCTTCACGAAGATGGTCTCCACAGACACGACTGATACACACGGGGAGATAGATGTCTCGATCATGGATCTCTCAATACCACTCACATCGCTCAGTGATGGCGATATCGCTTCGGTTACCCTGGAAATTTTGAAACCGACGACCGGTACGGTCGAGGCCAATATCGCGTTTTCAGAGACACCGAAAGCGTCCTTTGGTACGACTGATGGCTACAGTGTGCAAGGGACAACGCACGATGGGTCGGTGGTCATTGGAGAGTTGGAGCTTGGGGGGGATTATAAGCTCTTCCTTCCTCTGATTGTGGCGGAGGAATAGGAAAAACACCCTTCTGCATTGCAATCATATGTAGGGGCCTTGGCACAAAATTCTTTTGTGCCAAGGCCCCCAACTTCTAAAAACCCGAAGCATCACGATATTGAAAAGCTTGTTTAGGAACTGCCATATGAAGGACATACTTATTCGGACAGGAACATTTGTTACCTTGGCATTGATAATTCTTTTTATAGGATCAATACCACTGATTACCTCATCGTCCGTAGCAGCAACGCTCTCCAACTCTCACTCTTCTTCTCTGGCAGCGACTGCCCCACAATTTAGTTATCCCGTTGACGGGCAAACATTGGGCTACGAAGATGATTATAACTTTGGTGTGTACGAATTGGACGGGGCCAGTGGGTATCTATGGGGGTTTTTCCAAAATGGAACAATGATCTGGGAAAATTGGCGTGATGAGGGAAGATTATCAGGGACAGAGTATAGTCTTTTACAGGATAGCCATGCCCACTCCCTTTTCGTTCCTGGTGAAGTAAAGGTCATGGTGCGGGGGTGGTTGGATAGTGGTTGGTCAGAGGCAGGTACTATTACGATTACCCTAGTTCCGCGAGGCAGTACACCGACCAATGTGCCGACGAACACGCCGACCGATGTCCCGACCAATGTGCCGACGAACACCCCAACCGATGTCCCGACCGATATGCCTACAAACACCCCTACACCTACAAGTTTGTCAACTGCTTCTCCTACTCCTTCGTCAACACAATCACCAACCCCCTCTCCATTTTCTGCCGCCGGTAAACCTGGGCTATCATTCCCTGCTAAGGTAGAACCATCATCAGACGACAGAGTTATTATGCCCATCACATTCGTCGATGGAGGATCAGAGATAGCAAGTCTGGTTTTTTCGGTGGACTATGATCAACAGTGGCTCTCTTTCGATCCTTCAGATGAAAATGGGGATTATATTCCAGACGCCATTTCTTTACATATACCAAGTGGTTTTTCAATTCATACTTCATTCGATGAAAACGACACCACTGGTGAGATAGACATTATGATTATTGATACGTCTAACCCATTATCTGCCTTGGAAGAGGGAACGCTGGCCGAAATAAAGTTTGATGTCAAACAAGAAACTACAAACCAGGTAGTGGCAGTCAGTTTTTCACAATCTCCAGATGCTTCATTTGGCACCACGTCGGGGGCAAGTGAGGCAGGTAATACGACCAACGGGTCTGTCCTGATAACAGCCCCTAGCTTATCTATCCCCTCTCAGATAGCTACTCGCCCCGGCCAGACTGTCTCCGTCCCTATCTCTCTATCGAATATGCCTGTCGGGGTAACAAGTGCTGTCTTTTCGATAGATTATGACCAGGACTATCTTGTTTTTCAAGGATTGGTAGTATTTTACCTTGCTGATGGCTTTGAAAGTAATGTGTTCTCCGATGAGAATGACCAAGATGGAGAAATAGATGTTCTTATCACCGACATGTCTGAGCCATTTCAGTATATCGGCAATGGAACCATAATGGAATTGACATTTTATGTAAAGAATACGCAGGGAAAGGTGGAAACACCTGTTGAATTTTCACTAGATCCATCCGTATCACTCGGGACAGTAGAAGGAAAAAGTATTATTCCTGCAACTGAGAATGGTTCAGTTCTTATTGAACAGAGTAGTGTTTATCTCCCAATCATAGTGCAATAAATCTACTATCAATGAAGCCTCTGCCAACCTTGTTCTTGAACCAGCCTCAAGGACAGAATGAATTTGGAGGTGCCCATGCAGTGCAGAAAATGCGGGAGTCTTGATACTGTCGTCCATTTGTGATGTCTATACGCGGTGCGCCTCCGTCTGGTCGTGAATGCCTATAATGCCGAACGTGCAAGTATCTGGTGATATCGGTAATGATTCGGCCACAACCCTGTCAGTAGTCATATTACCACAACAGTCGCCCCCAACATAGCGGACGTTACATTTTGATGCTCCGTGTAATTTGGCCATGGCAAAAATAGCACACTCGGCTATAATAGAGGCAGACACCAAATAATCCAGAGTGTGTGTGTTAAGAAAACGGGTAAGAATAGGCATGTTGTTTCGAGTGCAAGCACCATACACCCCCACGGGTGACCAACCAGATGCCATTGCCGCATTGGTACGCGGTATTGAGGCGGGCTATCGCCACCAAACCCTGCTGGGAGCCACCGGCACCGGCAAAACCGCCGTGATGGCTTGGATCGTTGAGCAGGTTGAGCGGCCAACGTTGGTGCTTGCCCACAACAAGACGTTGGTTTCGCAACTGTGGGCAGAATTTCGGGAGTTGTTGCCGGATACTGCCGTTGAGATGTTTGTTTCCTACTACGATGACTACACACCAGAGGCCTATGTGCCCAGTAAAGACCTCTACATCGAAAAGGAAGCCAGCATCAATGAGCAGATCGACCGGCTCCGCCACGCCGCTACACAAGCACTTTTCACCCGCCGCAATGTGCTGATTGTCGCGTCGGTTTCAGCGATTTATGGCCTTGGTGCGCCACAAGACTATGGCCACATTAAGGTGTCTATCAAAGCGGGCGAGGTGCGCAACCGCAATAAGCTCCTCCGCCAGCTGCTTGACCTGCAGTTTGCCCGCAACGATGTCGATTTCCACCGCGGGACATTCCGAGTGCGCGGCGATACGCTTGATATCTTCCCCGCCAACGGCGAGACGGCGTTGCGGGTGGAGTTTTGGGGCGACGATGTTGATCGCATCATTGAGGTAGACCCGCTTACGGGCGATATCATCGCGACACACCAGGAAGTGGATATCTTCCCCGCCAAGCACTTCGTGACGACCAAGGAAAAGCTCGGGCAGGCTATTCACGACATCCAGCAAGAGCTGCAGGAGCGGGTGCAAGAGCTTGAGGCGCAAGGCAAACAGCTTGAGAGCGCGCGTCTTCGCCAACGCACCTCCTACGACATTGAAATGCTCAACGAGCTTGGCTACTGCACCGGCATTGAGAACTATTCCCGCCACCTCGACCGCCGTCAAGCAGAGCAATCGCCGTGGACATTGCTTGACTACTTCCCTGATGACTTCCTGCTCTTCGTTGATGAGAGCCATATCACGTTGCCGCAGGTGCGGGGGATGTTCCGTGGCGACCGCTCGCGGAAAGAGACGCTGGTTGATTATGGCTTTCGGCTGCGGTCGGCGCTTGACAACCGCCCGTTGCGCTTTGAGGAGTTTGAGCAGCGCATCTACCAGGCTGTTTACGTCTCTGCGACGCCCGGCCCCTATGAGCGCGAACAGAGTCAGCAGATTGTGCAGCAGGTGATACGGCCAACCGGCTTGGTCGACCCACAGATTGAAGTGCGCCCCACCAAAGGACAAGTAGATGACCTGATTGGCGAGGTGCGGGGACGGGTAGCAAAAGGACAACGTGCTCTCGTCACCACGCTCACCAAGCGGATGGCAGAGAGTTTGGCCGACTATCTGAATGAGGTGGGGGTGCGGACACACTACCTCCACGCCGATATCGATACGCTGGATCGGGTGGAGATCTTGCGTGATCTACGCTTAGGCGTGTATGATACAGTTGTGGGGATTAACCTGCTGCGGGAAGGGCTTGACTTGCCAGAAGTATCGCTGGTGGCCATCCTGGACGCGGACAAAGAAGGGTTTCTCCGCTCGGAAACGTCGTTGATACAGACGATTGGCCGTGCGGCGCGCCACATTGATGGCAGTGTGATTATGTATGCCGACACCGTCACGCCCTCAATGGAGGCGGCGATCCAAGAAACCCAACGACGGCGCGATATCCAGCTCGCGTATAACCAGCAGCATCATATCAAGCCCGTCGGTATCATCAAAGAGGTGCGCGACCTAACCGACCGGCTGCGAAAAGAAGTGCAAGCGGTTGAGCAAGCCGTCGAAGACCCTGATGCGGCGATGGATGCAGCGATGGATGCAGCGATGGTGGGGGTACCATCAAAGCAATCAAAGCAAGAGGTCGCCAAGACGATACAGACGTTGGAGAAGCGGATGAAGCGCGCTGCCCGCGAGCTTGCCTTTGAAGAGGCCGCCGCCCTCCGAGACCAGATTTCAGAGCTACGGAAAACGCTTTCGCTTGACGAACGGCCATGACAAGCCAATGTAGCCCCATCGAAGCATTGTGCAGGGGCAAAGCAGGAGTAGGTAATGGCAGTCCAGGTGTGGATCGGTGAAAAACCTGAGCACCCCAATGAACGCCGTGCAATCGTGGCCCTCGCCAATGGGCTGGAACGATTGGAGGGCTTATACCTGCTTCTGGTCAATTTCAATGTCGGTGGGCGGACGAATGATCTCACAGTTATCAAGCACAATGGCATTTTCGTCATAGAGCTGAAGCACTGCGATGGTAAAATCGTTGGCGGGGTGAATGGGCCGTGGTACATTGAGGGCGAGAATGGCGAACAAAAACAACTCAACCCGGGCCGCAGCAACCCCTATAACCAAGTGGTATCGTGCTACTACAGCCTCACGAACTTCCTGAACAAAAACCGCCGTCAATTCCTCTCCGAATATAAGGCCAAAATCATCAATTTCCGCAGCAGCCAACGGCTTGTGGTCGTCTCGCCGCGCATTCGCGAAGGCTCTCGCCTCGACCTCGACTGGAAAGTGCACGTGCGGGGGCTTGATGAGCTACCTTCATTCTTGGTGACAGAGTTTTCCAACGACCTGGAACTGACTGATGAGGAGATGATTGCCATCCCCAAACTGCTGCATTGCACCCGCTGGAATGATGTCAATGCGCTGATTGCAGGCATCTTGCCAAGCTGGGAAGAGCCGATAAAAGAACCGCAGCCGCAGGATGGGGGCGGGAGGAAATCGCAGCAGCACCAAGAGAGAAAGCTGAGATTGCGGCGGGTTTTTCAGGCAAGTACGGCGTGGTTGGCGCTGCTGATTAGCTTAACCACTCTCTTCCTGCTGATTGTCCTGGTAATGCGCCCTGCCACGGATGATCCACTCTTCCCCCAGCGCGATTCGCTGGTGAATGCGACAAGTGGCCCGGCAGGCGGGATGTTGGGGAGCGGGTTTGATCAAAGCCCGCCGCGGTGTATCTGGTCAGGGTTTCAGCCCGTCGGCAAGCGGTGGGATGAGCGCGAAGAGCAGTGGATTAGCGTGGGGGTGGATGGCATCACGACCGATGATCTTGCGCCGCAGATCGTGGTGACGCTTGAGCAGGTGGATTACTGCGGGACGAACATCACCCTGACGTGGAGCGTGCGCAATAAGAGCGACAAAGCGATTGAGCTTCCGCTCCAGAGCAGCAATATCTCCATCCGCGACCCGCTTGGCAACGGCTATGCCATCGACGACCTGCAATCTGAACCGACTGTATTGCAGGTTGAGCCTGGAGAACAAGAACGGGGTACGGTGACAGTACCCAGTCCTGTTATCCAAGATGCTCCTTCCCTGTTGGTGCGGCTGAAAGAGAAGCCGTTTGGCGAAGCAAGCTGGCTTGTCTCGCTAGACGACTAAATTACCCGCTCATTCCCCCGCTACGACGCCTCCACTTCCTCCGACTGCTTTGGGGTAGGCAATACCATCTCTTCCGCCAACGCCTTGCCCCGCTCCCAACAATGCTCTGCACTAAAGCCATCGCGATAGTTACCCGCGAGGTAGAGACCCGGCCACCGCGCCTCAAGCCGGTTGCACATGCCGACCCGTTGTGGGTGAGCTGCATCATACTGCGGCACAGAGTACTGCCACCGTACCAAACGCACCATCTGTGGCGGGCGGCGCGCGCCGATTAACTGCTGCTGCTCCTCCTTGACCATCGATATGATCGCCTCATCGTCCTGCATCGCCAACTCGGGGCGGCGCGCGCCGCCCACAAACGTAGTCGTTAGCACTGACCCATCGGGGGCGCGTCCGGCGAAGGTGGTTGACATCCACAGGTTGCCCAAGGTGTGGCATTGCTCTTGGCGGGGACACAGCATCCCAAAGCCATCAAGCGGGTGCGTGATATCATCTCGGTGGTAGCCAAGGTGTACCACGGAGAGCGGCGGGTGTGCCATCGCCTTCAGCGATTCGGCAGCCGCAGGCTCAATATCTGCCACAAGACGAGCCGCAACATGAGCCGGTACCGCAAGCACAAGCCGGGTGGCAAACAACTTTTCCTGATGGCCATCGCGGGAGATAGTCACACTCCACCCGCGCTCTTCCGGCGTGACGGCAGTCGCTTCGGTGTTTGTCCAGACGCGGTCGGGGCCAAGGGCGTCGGCAAGAGCACGCGGCCAACTCCCCAACCCACGTCGGAAATTGAACGTTTCCCGCTTTTGATGGCCATTGTGCTGCTTTTTACTGGTGATTTGGGAGATGAGACCCCATGTTAAGCTGCCGTGTCGCTGCTCCAACTTCCATAAATGAGGGAACATTGAGCGCATTGAGAGGTTATCAGGATCACCGCCAAATACCCCCGCCACAAAGGGATCTACCACGCCGCGCGTAAACTCAGGGCCAAGCCGCCGATCAAAGAAGCTCGTAATGCTCTCATCCTCGGCGCGGGTGCGGGGGAGTAGTGGCTCGGCAAAGAGGCGGAGCTTGCCACGTGTGGAGAGTAATGGGCTTCGTACCATCGAAAAGGGAGAGATGGACAGTGGCTGGAGATGGCCACGGTGTGGGAGATAAACCCGCTGGCTCTTGGCGATGAGGCGGTCTTGGGCGATACCGAGCTCGCCAAAGTGCTGCCATAAGGTCGGGTTGTCGCTGCTGATGGTTTGCGTGCCGTGATCGAGCACAAAACCATCGTCGGTGGTCTCGCTGCACAACGCCCCGCCAACTGTCGCCGCCCGCTCGACTACCAAAACCCGCGCGTCGCGGCGGGAAAGCCCATAGGCAACACTTAAACCGCTTATCCCCGCGCCAACGACAATACAATCATAGGTTTGCATACTCTTCCATTTCTCTATCTACTACTCTGTTGACTTCACTGGAGTACAAGATCTCAATCTCACGATATCTCACGACCTTGCTCAAATCGCAATTGTAGCATAGATAGCAAAGGAAGAGATGATCAGGGGGCTAAGGGGATATCTTCAGGACACCTCATCCCCATGGCTGTTGCAAAGTCCTTCCCATGCCATGGTAGACAATGATACCTCCTGCTTGTAGGATACCCAGTGTCACATGGATCCGACAAGCAGCGAGGTATCACATGAACTATAGCACACTACCGTTTGACCTGAATCTGCCGAACCACCCGATCTTGCTCGATGTCCAGGCACTCAGTGCCCGCTTTCAGACTGTGACGGACTGCCGTGCCGCCCGCGGCAAACGCTATCCATTGGCGGTCATCTTGACCATTG
>CAZLKK010000082.1:13405-13625 GCA_964559995.1 uncultured Chloroflexaceae bacterium | reverse complement strand
GGGACGCACCGCCGCCCCCGCCGCTGCCGCCACGGGACGCACCGCCGCCCCCGCCACTGCCGCCACTGCTACGGGATGCCCCAGAACCAGTACGTTGCGAACTGCTGCGTGAGCTTATACCCTCGTTGTTGCCGCGCTGATTGGCACCGCCATTGGCAGTACCACTTCCCCCACCTCGCCGAGGTTTATTTCCGGTAGCCTCAGCAGAACGCCCCTCTTT
>CAZLKK010000082.1:0-13395 GCA_964559995.1 uncultured Chloroflexaceae bacterium | reverse complement strand
GAGGAGTTCCACCTGAGCTTTTCTCTTTGCCATCAACTCGTCGTTCGTTATCCGCTCGTTGAAGAGATTCTTTGCTCTTTGGCATATACCCTCCCTTCCTGGATTTTGAATTTGCGGACACGATCTACTTTCCGAGCCGAAAATCCAAAATCAAAAAGACTTATTCAACCATTATCTTGCTCCAGATACACTGCAAAATCGAGTAAACGGTTTTTATCTTCTGGAAACATCCCTTTCAAGCAAAGGGCGCGTTCAATCGCCCGCCGTTTGAAAGCGACTTTCCAGCATGCGGGGGAGCGACAAAGATATGCCCCGCGTCCTCCTCGTTTATACGACAGGTCAAAAACAATATGACCATCTGCTGTTCGTACCAGGCGCACCAATTGATGCCGATCTGTTGAACGCCGACACCCAACACACATACGCTGAGGAACATGCTTGTGGTTCACCATCCGTTAGGTATCATAACGATAGGAAATCCTATCTTAACATAGTTGCATCAGGATCGTAGACAATATCACCTTGTGATACTTGTTCTTGGTCTGCATCCGGTTCCTCTTGGTCTGGATACATCTCACCAATCTCATCCAAGAGATACTCTACGACAATATCATCATCCACGACAGGCGGGGATACCACGAGTGGTTGTCCATCTTCGCCTTCAACCATTGTGACTTCACTCAAGATGTAGGAAGCCACCAACCGGTCATGGAAGTAGATGTACAACTTTTGCGGGGTAGCACGTATCTGGACCGTTTCGCCTACTAAGTCATCGCCAAGAGGCCCATAGTAGGTATTTTGATAGACGATAGTGCCATCCAGACGAACTTTGCGCGTTTCTACCTTTGCCCCGGAGAGTGCCGCTTCTGTTGCCATAGCCTCGGCATCGGCAAACTCACGAGCATGGGTAGATTCCCGTTCTTCTTCCAACAGCGCGGTAGCACTCTTAATATCAATACGCCAGCCGGTGAGTTTGGCAGCAAGGCGGACATTTTGTCCCTCACGTCCAATAGCCAGCGACAGTTGCTTGTCTGGGACGATAACCACGGCTGCCCTATCCCCTTCGTCAAGGTGAACCTCAACCACTTGGGCAGGCGACAGCGCATTGGCAATATACTCTTTGGGGTCAGGGGACCACTGGACTACATCTATCTTTTCACCGTTGAGCTCATTGACAATATTTTGGATACGAATACCCCGCATACCGACACAAGAGCCAACCGGGTCTATGCCTTCTTGCTTGGCAGCTACGGAGACCTTCGTTCGCAAGCCCGGCTCACGCGCAACAGATTTGAGTTCAACCGTTTCATTATGAATTTCCGGTACTTCCATTTCAAAGAGCCGTAAGATCAGGTTTTTATGTGAGCGTGAGGCTATTAACCGAGGACCGCGTTCTTCTCGACGTATCTCGGTGAGATAGACCTTGATACGCTGTCCGTGGTAATAACGGTCTGCTTCAACCTGTTCTTTGGGCGGCAAAATCGCTTCTGCCTTGCCAAGCTCCAATATCACATTGCCCTTGTTTATCCGTTGCACGGTAGCGGCAATCAACTCCCCCTCACGCCCAAGAAATTCGCCATAGATATACTCGCGCTCAACTTCTTTGATGCCTTGCAAGACTACTTGCTTAGCTGTTTGGGCTGCAATGCGTCCAAAATCACGGGGGGTACTATCCACCACCAGAGTTTCCCCAAGCTGAATGTCCGGTTGTTTTTCTTGCGCTTCTGCTAGTTCTATTTCAAACCGTTCGTCGTATACTTCATCTACCACAACTTTTTCGATCAGAACTTTTGCTACACCGGTTTGTGGGTCCATCTTGACTTCCACTTCGATTGGTGGTGGATTATTCCCCAAAGTACGTTTGTACGCCGTTATTAAGGCTTTTTCCATCACATCAACAATGGCATCTCTGGGAATACCACGTTCAGCGGCAATCTGCGAAATAGCTGCATAAAAATCGCTTTTCATAATCCTCACTCGCCCTACAAAAAGAAAAGTGGGGGCTACCCACTTTTCACGGAATGTATGGCACGGATACCCCTATCTTTACCCGAAGAAACCCTTTTTTCTTCTGCCATGAAGACCCACCACACAGTTACCCATCAACCCCTACATTCGTTAATCCCCACTCCATTGACTCAAACAAGGACAACCCTACTATCCCACCGCTAAAGCTAGTGGACGTTACGGGCTACCTTTGTAATAGGTAGTATAGCATTTTCAAGCCGCTTTTGCAAACGCATAGCGTGTTATGTCGTGTGAATACCCCGCGAGGAAAGTTGCAAAATGCCCCAAAAGTACGTTATGATAGGAGGAATGAAGAATACATACAATCAATGATGAACTTTCAACAAAACGCATGGAAGCGAAAAATCACCTCTCTCATCAATCGTCTTTCCCCGCTTGGTAATATCACGCTCATCATGCTCGCCATTGTCGTAGGGCTATTGAGTGGGTCTGGTGCTGTTGCCCTGCATTGGATCATTGAAACTACCCATACCCTCGCTCACACGCTAACACAACACTCCCATGCCTTGCCCGAACCGTTCAACGGTATCGTTAGTACGATAGCTCTTCCTGCGCTCGGTGCGCTGATAGCCGGGAGTTTCGTTTGGTTGCTTGCCCGTCACGACCATAGTCACGGGACATCGGCAGTGATGGAAGCTGTCGCGCTGCATGGCGGTAGGCTCCCGCTGCTCCCCTTCCTGACCAAGATTATCTCCGCGGGGGTCTTGATTGGCGCAGGTGGTTCAGCTGGTCCAGAAGACCCTAGCGTCCAGATTGGCGGTGCGGTTGGTTCTACCATTGGGACAAAACTCCGCCTATCTGTTGCCCGTATCAACACCCTGATCACTGCGGGGGTAGCGAGTGCCATTGCAGCAGCGTTTAATGCCCCTATTGCCGGCGTGTTCTTTGCGCTAGAAGTAGTCGCGGGGGATTTCTCGACCACCCTGTTTGCGCCGGTGGTGTTGGCTGCTGTTGCCGCATCGGTCATTGGGCGGTCATTGCTCGGTGATCAACCGGCGTTTGCGGTGCCAGGATATGGGCTCGTTTACCCCATTATTGAGACTCCATTGTATATACTGCTTGGTCTCGTCTGTGCGCTGATGGGGGCGGTGTTTATCCGGGGGTTTTACCTCAGCGAAGGCTTCTTTGAACGTATCCGTATTCCTGCCCCGCTCAAGGCGTTGATAGGTGGAGCGTTGGTTGGGGTCATTGCGCTAGGTGTGCCTGATGTGCTAGGCACTGGCTATATTCCGGCAACGCGCATCTTGGATGGCACAGAATCCACAGGATTTGCCCTGTTGTTGTTGCTTGGTGCCAAGTTTCTTGCAACGATTATCACGCTCGGAGCGGTGCGCGTGGGGGGGACTTTTGCGCCGGCAATGGTGATGGGGGCGATGGTCGGGGGGATGTTTGGGCATATTGCCAATATGCTCTTCCCCGGTATGATAGCTCCGCCTGCCGCCTATGCCCTGGTGGGGATGGGGGCTATGCTGACTGCGGTTGTGCGTGCGCCTATTACCGCAGTACTGCTGCTGTTTGAGATCACCGGCGATTATTCTATCATTCTGGCAATCATGGCAAGCGTGGTTTCCAGTCACCTACTCGCCCATCGGTTACACCCGGAATCCATCTACACCGAACGGTTAGCCCGTAAAGGCATACAACTACGTTTTGGGCGCGATGTGAACATCCTGGAGTTGGTGACGGTGGGGGAGGCTATGACCCGCAATTTTGCTACGGTAAAACGTTCTACTACGCTTGCCCAGTTGGTGATGCTGTTTGGCAAAACGCAGCATCATGGGTTCCCGGTGCTGGATGATGATGGCAAGATGTATGGGATGGTGACAATAACTGATTTACAGCATGCAACAGAGATAGATATGCCTTCGCAAACGCCAGTAGACTGGATAGCAACCCCCTATGACAAGTTGGTAGTTGTTTCGCCTGAGCAAAGCCTGGCTACCGCCCTTCAGCAATTCGCCATAGCCGATGTGGGACGTATCCCGGTAGTAGACCCTGCCGACCCCCGTACGTTGCTTGGGGTGGTACGGCGCAGCGATATTGTGAAAGCCTATCGTTATGGAACAATGCAGCGGGCAGAGCTAGAGTATCGCCGGCAGCAAATGCAGTTGGGTAGCCAAAGTGGTACCCAAGTTATTGAGGTGAATGTACTGCCCAATAGTCGCATAGATGGGCGGATGATACGGGATATTCATTTACCTGGGCAGACGATTATTTCTGCTATCTTGCGTGATGGTATTTCGCTCATTCCGCGGGGGGATACGATTTTACAGGGAGGCGATTTGCTCACGATCCTGGCGATGCCAGAAACCGTAGAGCAGGTCCAGAAGCATTTGGAAGCGGGAGATTGTATAGATGAAGAACAGTCTCCCCGATACCTAGAACTCACTCTACAAGAGTTTGCCCCGGCAGTGGGCAAGACGGTAGCAGCACTTGATCTGCCATCATCGGTATTGATTGTCTCGCTGCGCCGCGAGGGGCATGTGGAGGCAGTTCATGGGAATACCCGTTTGATCGAGGGGGATCAGGTGATTGTGCTGGTGGAGCCAAAAGACATAGAGTCAGCAATGCGCTGTCTGACGGGCGAGGAGCTAGGGGATGGGGAATAGCCTCAAGGGTACCGAGTTTATCCCCACCCCCCACACCAACGGCACTACGTTTGCTGGTGCGATTCTTGTTCGCTCTTGGTGGCGATAATCCAGATAGCGTGGATCAATCCTGGGATATAGCCCAAGACGGTGAGCACAATATTGAGCCAGAAGTGCATCCCAAAACCTACCCGCAAAAAGACTCCGAGTGGGGGGAGCAGTATTGAAGCAATGACTCGACAACCATTCATCATAGGGCGTTCCTCCTTACTAATTCTATCGTATAGCATATAGGGTACAGAGAGCGTGTGGTGTTGTCAATATTTTATTTTTTGATAGCACCGTACCAAGCTAGGCAACACTTGGCAAGGTCGCTTGGGTTGGGACTTGGAATGTGTCTTGTTGCGGGGCAATATAGCCTGGCTTTATCAGTAAGGCTTCCTGTATTTCGTTCCTATACGCTTCTTTGGAACCAACATGGTAAAAATGGCTATATGTCCGTAGAGCTAACCCGGTCCAGGACTGTTCAAGGTCATCATTTTTCCTATAACGATTCTGCAACCACATAGACAAGGCAAAACCACTTTCCAATTGTTTGGCTACGGCGGCAAGGTGGCGAGCTTCTTCTTTCCCCCATGTCGTATAGTAGTCGGTATGCCTGCCAATATAGGGGGGATCGAGATACACAAAATCTTGCGGTGTCGCCTCAACTAAAGCAGACTCCCAACTTGCTGCTCGAAACTCCCAATCCTTACCTAACATTTGTTGTTCAACCCACGCTACTTGATTGGCAATCTTGCTAATATAGGCTTTGCTAAACCGATTGGGTTTATGCCCAAATGGGACATTGAATTTGCCATGTTTATTGAATCGCATCACCCCATTAAAGCAGGAACGATTGAGAAAGAGAAAATCAAGCGGGTCTCCACCGCTATTAAACCGATCACGAACATCATAATAAAAGTCTCCCCCCCTCTGGGCAAGTTTTGCCCCTTCCTGTTGCAAAAAAGCCCTCACTGTTCTGGCAGTTATCTCTCCCCGTTGGATGCTTTGATACAGGGTGATGATATGCTGGTTTGTGTCTACAAGCAGCGCACGTTTAGGGGCAAGATTGAACACAACCACACCAGAGCCTAAAAAGGGTTCAATCCATTTCCCTTTGGCTCTATCTTCCCATTGAATATGCTCGAAAATAAAGGGTACCAACTTGGTTTTGATACCCTGACATTTCAAAGGGGGCGTTTTGACGTGTTCAATAACGGTTGGGAGTGTTGCCATAATCTGTGCTTTCCTTTGCTGACTGCCTTCATCCTGTGTTCTATCCCATTGTAGCATACCCTATGCCCTCAAAAAATAGTCTATTTTGGACTATTCTAACATCGGTTGTAGCATTGCTCTTAATAATAAGGTATTCGGCTCCTGCACAGGTTCGGGGTCATGGCTAATGGAAAAAACGCTTTTTTCAAAAGACTACTCATTGTTTCTCAAGCATCTGCGGGCAGCTCGCCAACAGATGGGCTTAACCCAAGCAGAAGTCGCAAGACGGATTGGACAAAACCAATCCTTTGTAAGTAAATGTGAACGGGGAGAACGAAGGGTTGATGTCATTGAACTTCGATATTTTTGTCAAGCTATGGGGATTTCTTTTGAAACTTTCATCTCCCAACTTGCCTATGATTTGGAAAGGAAAGTTCATCATTGAGCTTGCTTGATTTCAAGACATTCAGCCAACTACTTAAAGATAAAGTCACACACCTTCGTATTTCTTGGGATGTGCTCGGATTTTATGCCCCCGATGGCAGAGTCTATCCTTTTGGTACAGATACCAAAGTACTCTCTACAGTTTTTGAAACTCTTGTTGAGCCTATCATTATCTCTATTGCCGAAGAATACGACTATACTATACAACGAGCAGAACAGACAATCTACCCTGACTTTACCCTTACTCCCAAGAACGAAAAGCAAAATCATATCGCTATAGATATTAAAACGACCTATCGAAGATTTAAGAAAGATGGTCAAATGCGAGAATTTCGCTATACGTTAGGTTCATATACATCCTTTTTACGAGTACCTGGAGCAAAAAAGAATATTCTGCATCCCTATCAAGAATATACTGGACACTGGGTAATTGGATTTCTCTATACCAGACGAGAAAGAGCAACGTTACAGTCATTCTACCATTTGGATGATACTGCCCATTTGCCTTGTCCATACCAAGATGTGGCGTATTTTGTCCAAGAGAAATACAAAATTGTGGGGCTTACCCCCGCAAGCGGTAATACAACGAATATTGGCTCGTTTCCTACAGCAGATATTGAAGACCTACGTCAAGGAAAAGGCCCTTTTGCTGCCTATGGAAAAGATATTTGTGACGATTATTGGCGGTTTTATCCACGAGAGAGTAGTAAACGAGCATATACTACAGTCGAAGAATTTCTTGATTGGCGACAGAAATTCCCCGAATAACCCATCCTTTGCCCTATAGGGTAACGTGCTACCATTCACTATTTTGTGGTATCATCAACACAAGAACAAAACATGAATATCGCTACGAACAGCATAGCATAATTGAGGACAGAATACCCATGCCATCTTTTGATTGTATCATTATTGGAGCAGGAATGAGTGGGCTAAGTGCCGCATATGCGCTCCAGAAGCGCGGAGCAAAGGTGCTCGTCGTTGAGCAGCAGGGAAAAACCGGCGGTGCGCTTTTTAGCGAGCAGACCAACGATGGCTTTGTGCTTGACCACGGCGCACAGACTATCAGTAGCAGCGATACCGCCTTATGGAGCCATTTTGAGGAGCTCGGCATAGCCCAATCCCTCACCGAGTCCCACTCACAGCGTATCTACCTTCCCCACGAAGGCAAGCTAGAGCCACTAATGCTCTCGCCATTGGAAATGGTCCGCACCCCCATGCTCTCGGTAGCCGCCAGAGCTCGGTTGCTCTTTGAGCCATTTTTGCCCCGTGCCGTCACCAATGACGAAAGTATCGCGCAGTTCTTTAGCCGTCGGCTAGGACCAGATTTTGCCGAAAAGATTATAGCCCCGTTTGTTTCTGGGGTGTATGGCGGTGATCTCCACGAGTTATCGGTACGCTCGCTCTTCCCCGGCTTGTGGAAGATGGACCAGCAGTATGGCAGTCTGCTCGGCGGCTTGCTCGCCAGCGGCACAGGCAATGGCGCAGATCGCCAACAACGCAAGACCTTCTCGTTTCAGCAGGGATTGTCCACTTGGACCGATGCGCTAACCCAAGCCATTGGGGAAGAGGCACTCTGGCTCAATACCACCGCACAGACCATCCAGCAGGATGGGCAACAGTGGCGCGTGACGGTTGAGCGGAATGGCAAGCAGGAGGAGCTAGAAACAGACCGGGTAATACTCGCTGTGCCTGCATCCGTTGCTGGCAGTCTTGTGCAACCGTTTGCGCCAGAAGCAACCACCGCATTACAGGCTATCAAATACCCACCACTGACTGTCGTTCACCTCGCCTACCAAGAAACAAGCATTGACCACCCGCTCGACGGTATGGGCATGCTGTGTGCTCAAAAGGATGCCTGTCACGTCTTGGGGGTGCTCTGGATGTCTACCATCTTTTCGGGACGTGCGCCAGATGGATATGCGCTTACGACCACGTTTGTTGGGGGGACACGCTCCCCCAACCTCGCCCGGTATGATGATGCTTCGTTGCTGTCGGTGATCAAGCAGGAACACCGCCAGTATCTTGGTACCCGTAGTGAGCCGGTGATGGAGCGCATCGTCCGTTGGGAGCATGCTATCCCCCAATACGATGCTGCCCATACGCAGCGGGTCGCAGCAACCAATCGGTTAGAAGCACGGTGGCCCGGGGTGTATCTGTTGAGCAACTATCGCTATGGGTTTAGCGTTGAGCAATGTTGGAACCAAGCACAGGAACTCGCCGCGCATGTGGTGCTGGTGCGGTAGGGGGTAGGCGGGTAGGAGTAGGTCAGGTGGGCAAAGTCCACTCGTTCGTACCCCTTTCCCCCTCGCCCTGGAATAGGAGCGGGGGCAGGTGGGAGAGGGTCGTTCCGGGCAACCCTCCATCCCCTGCCCCTTCCCCCACTGAGGGGAGAAGGGGTACCAACGCCCCCCCTCGCCCTGGGATGGGAGCGGGGGGGGTAGGGGGGAGAGGGTTGTCGCTCTGGAATGGGAGCGGGGGGCAGGGAGTAGCAAAACCCCTCACGTAAACCACCGCCCCACATCCAACACCGCCCGCGCCACAGCCACCAACCCATCATCCCCCCACACCCGCTCAACCACCGGCTGCATAGCCCGTATATCAGACAACACATCCTTACGGGTACGGAGTACCAACCTATGCAAGGTTTCCCGCCACATCTGCACGAGGACATCCACTGGCAACTCGGCGAGGTGCGGAGCCAATGAGGAAAGCGCAGCAAACCGCTTTTCCTGGTCGTCAATCTCACGGGCAGCCACCAAAGCCTCTTCACAAATGCGCTCATAGCTACTCGGCGCAAGATAGGGCAACACCTGCACAAATAACGCCACCCGCTCTGCCTTGTCGGAGAGTTTCCGTGCCATCTCCAGCGGTTCTTGCACCATCTCGTTATGCCACTCGTGGGGAACATAGGGCAACATCCCAGTCATGGCTATCACCCGCCACTCCTGCCATTCTAAAGCATTGGCATCCTGGATAACCTGCTCAATAAAGCGGTCTGGCAAATGGGGGACAAGCTGTATCAACGCATTAGCCCGGTGCTTTGCCCACACCTTACCCGTATCAAGCAACGCTTGCTGTATCGCCTGTCCCCGTAGTTGCTGAGGGAGTTTTGGCATCACATCTACCAACGCCGTAACCCGATCATCAGGATTGACCAGCATCAAGATAGAATCCAACACCCGCTTGAAGCTGCCATTATCTGGAAGATGCGCGAGCACCTTACTTGGCGCAGCATCCCCCTGCCACGCTGCCCCCTGCGCCGCACGCAAGAGCTCTTGCACCACATACGGGCGATCCTCAGTGGGGAGATAGTCCAACATGGCAGCCAATGCCTGCGTTTTTGCTGCATCCTGCTGCATCCCCCGTACCGCTACCATAACCTGTTTCAGCATCATCTGGGGAACATGGGGGGCAGCCCCAACCAGTGCCAAAGCCCGTCTATCTCCATCAGCAATGCCCCAAGCAGCATCAAGAGCTTGTTGCCACATTCCCTCTTGGGCTACCCGTGGTACAAGCACTTCTAGCAACGCATCACGCTGCCTACGGGTATGTATCCCCCGTGCAAAGCCAAGCACATCACGCACCAAGCCAGCGGGTAGCCGAGGAGTCAATACTACCAATACCTGAACGCGCTCATCCTCCTGGTCAAGCTCACGGACCATCTCCCAGACTTGACGCAACAACGACTCTGGGAGATAGGGCACAACCCCAACCAAAGCCCTAGCACGATCATAGCTCCGTTTGGTAGAGCGTACCGTATCAAGCAACCGTTGGTGGAATGTTTGTGGCAGAACAGGAGCGATACCTGCCAGTGCCGTTGCCCGATGGTCGCCTGTCTCAATAGTAGCGACAGTATCTAACACTCGCCCTTGCAAACTCCCCACATCAGTATGCGATGAAGCCGTATGCAACACCTCTGCCAATGCCACCAACACCTCTGCCCGATACTGATCATTGCCCACATGCAGAGCTACATCAAACACCTGCTCGCGCATTGCCGGCGGCATCACATGGAACAGCGATACCAACACCCACGCCTGCTCACACCAGTCACCAATAGCCCGCGCAATATCTAGGGCTTGGGGGAGCAATCCCGCCGGCAAGTGGGGAGCCAATTTTGCCAACGCCTGTCCCCGCTGGTGCGAGTTTCGTATCTCTTGCACCCGCGACAAGGCAAGGTAGAGCATATTCTCTGGCAAGTAAGGAGCAAGGTTGATCAGCACCCGCGTCTGCTCGCGGTAGTCTTCCATCACATCAAACATTGCCAGCATACGGTCACGGTAGTATTCCCCCATACCCGCGACCTGGGTTGCCATACTCACCCGCACAAGCTCCCGCTGCTTGCGCTCACCTATCTGCTGTACCTGATCCAGCATCCTATCAATGATTGAATCGTGTTCCTCAGCCGGCAACACTGCCATGATACGCAAGAGGGCATCGATACCACACGATTTGTTTTGCATAGCATAGGCGGTATCTTGGAGTTTGCGGAGTTGATGACGGGGAAGGTAGGGAGCTAAGGTCTTGATAGCCGCCGATTGATCCCGCTCAAGTTCAAAGGAGAGCGCAATCTCAACCGCTTGATCATAGAGAAAGCCTGGGAGATAGGGGGCAACCCCTGCTAGGGCAGAGACTCGATCATGCGGGTTCTCTACCCTTTGGACAATAGCAAGGAGTCGCTCCATGTTGTCTAGCTCTGGCAACCGATCCCCTAGCTCTGCCAGCACCTTTGCTCGCGCAAAGCTGCTCCATACCTGCCACATTTCCATTGCCTGCTGAAACAGCGCAGACGGCAGGTAGCGGGCAAGCCCTATCAAAGCCATTGCTCGCCAGTCTGCATCTACAATGTTCTTTGCCATATCTAGGGCGGGTTGATAGAGCCGTTCGGGGAGATATTGCGCCAATCCCCGCAGCGCATCAACGCGAAAATTCGCATGCCAAACGGTCTTGGTAATCTCCAAGACCTCTTCAATAATCGCTTCGCGTTTATCTTCGGGGATATAGGGGATTAAGCCAATAATTGCCATGACCCGCCAGCCGGGATGATGCATAGCCCGTGCAATGTCGAGCGTGTCCATAAGCATCGCTTGGGGCATAGAGGGGGCTATGCCGGCTATAGCCTTCCACCGTTCCCGTTCCTCGCCAATAGTCCGGGCTATGGCGAGCATATGCTGCATCATGTCTGTGGGAATAACGGGGGCAAGGTGTTTTAAGGCTTGAGCCCGGTACAGCTCATCTGGCAACATACGGATATACGCCAACAGTTGCGCTGGTTTCCAGACATCCTTCTCCAACAAGGCACACAACAGGTTGAGTGGTACCTCATGCGAAAAGCTCAAGATTGACGTATACATCAGCGCATACTTGGTGGCAAGTTCAAAGTGTGCCGTATCCCCATGTCCCCCCAAATGGACATCGACAACCTGCCACGCCTGCGTCACATCGCCCAAGAAATCTGCCAAATCCCCTTCTTGCTCACGTACCATATACCAGAGGAGCAAGTAGTGGTTGCGGTACTTTGGGGACTTGCCGACAACCTTTCGGTAGAGCCAACGCAATACCTCTGAGAGCGAATCCGGTTGCTTTTCTGTGGTAATCCATTCCAACTGCATAAGCCGATGGACTCGCTCTGCCTGTCCAGCGGCTATCAGGTGAAAGATGACATGGCGCAACCCATACCGATGAGAAGAAAGCAGTGCGAAGCGTTGGTTTTGGGCAGAAGGCAGCCAGGGGAGTTCATAGTCTAGCCCTCCCCATCCCTGCAAATAGTAGTCGGCAATACGAGCATGGGCTTGTTGTACTGCTGCCATCATCCGCTTTATGAGCATACGTACCGACTCGTCCACTACGGGAGAGTTGCTACACTCTGGTAACAAGGTACACTGACTAGCATCACCAGCGGTATAGCGGGGGGGGGTATCCTGCTGGTGACAGACCAGCAAGAAGGGTTTCCAACGAACAGACAACAGATGCTCAACGATAGCCTGCTGGCGTTTGTCGAGTTTCAGCACATCAACAATAGTACTGACGGTAATCGGCTCTTGTGCGACACAGAGGAGCGTAAACAGCGGTTGCAAAACCGCCTGCCATTGCTCCTTTGCCTGCTGATGCTGCCAATAGTCGGTATAGCATCCACAGAGATGTTCAGGAAGAGAGTCGAGGTCGAGATAGCGGGAGTCATACTGTTCTATCTGGTCAAGCACAAACCGGATATATGCCCATGAGCCGCCGCTTTTTTCCAAGAGCGTTTCCCTAACCTGCTCATCAGATAGACCAGCATCGTGCAAAAATTTGGCAACGTGTGGGTGAGTGGGTACGTGGGAAAGAAAAGCGCGTATATCCCGCGTTTGCTCTGGCATATCTAGCGATACCTGCACATACTCAACGGGGGTAGTCAGTGCCGACAAGAACGCCGCTGCATTTGCATTGCCAGGACGATGCGACACAATGAGATACACTCCTGCTGGTAGCGTAGTGGGTAATCCTAAGATATGTTGCCCTGGAAAGATACCCGCCTGTTCTAGTCCGTCTATGACCAGCACAACAGGGGCATGCGTGTGGGTTTCATCCCGGTGATGAGCTGCCATAAGCAGCAGACGGTTGAGAAAGTCGGGACGCACCGGCATGCCTGCTACCACGTCATCAGTACACCATGTTTGGAGCTCCCATGTTTGGACAATCTGTGCGGCTATGCTGCGGAGTCCATCAGCGAGGTTGTCCCCACCGGCTACCTGTTCAACAAAGAGGTGCATATACCCCCGCTGTTGGACAAGATGGGCTAGGTAGCATGTCTTGCCTACGCCCGGTACCCCTTCAAGCACAAAGACTCCCCGGTCATGGGTAGCCATAAAATGGTCCAGTTTTGTCGTAAGCCACTCCCGCCCGACCAGCGTTTCTGGTCGAGAGCGGGCATAGATTGGATCAGGGGAAATATAGAGGTTGTCACATGTCATACGTTGGCTCCTTGTCGTTCACCTGCCATCCCCGTTCGGACACCCGCTCCCCCTGCCCCCGCTCCCAAAGGGCGAGGGGGAACCGTACACTCCCGCTCCCCCTGCCCCCTCTCCCATTCTAG
>CAZLKK010000081.1:6121-13627 GCA_964559995.1 uncultured Chloroflexaceae bacterium | reverse complement strand
TCGGTGGCGAAGGTATGGCGGAAGGTGTGGCAGCCGGCGCGTTTGCCGATGCCTGCGGCTTCCACAGCATTACGTACGGCTCTCTGAACAGAAGTGATGTGCCGGTGATGACGAGAAACATTGCCAAGGTTATCCGTGCTGAGCGTCGGAGACGTAAAAAGCCACTGCCATTCCAGCGAGTGCCCGGCTTTGGGATATTTCCGAGCCAGGGCATACGGAAGGCTGACAGGATGAATAAATTCTTCGCTGCGCTGCTTCCAGGCATCAGTGATTGTTTCTATCCAGGTTTGTAAGGGTTTTATTAAAGTGGGAGGCATCAGCGTTGTCCGATCCTTGGCGCCTTTGCCATCTCTAACGGTAATCACCTGCTGCTGGAAATCCAGATCCTTGATACGCAGACGGCAAGCTTCCGTAACCCGCAAACCGGAGCCATAAAGAAGCGAAACAATTAGTCTATTGGGTTCACCCAACTGATCAATGATGCGCATTGCTTCGTCATGGGTCAGTACTACCGGCAGCTTTCGCGGCTTCTTCGATCGAACAACACTGCCGATCTCCCCAAGCGGTTTGTCCAAGCGGCTGCTCGTTTTGCCGGGTGGCTTATCGTTGCACTGCTCATAGCCTACATTGGATGGCCCGCTATGTGGCAGGTGCCACAGCAGGCGGTAGGGCATGTGCTGGAAGAGGTGTTTGCCAACGGTGCTCAACCGCATGCATCGGGTAACTATTTCATGGGGCAACCAGTGGGAGACCCTGGACCGTTGTTTTATCCTGCGGTAGTGTTGTGGCGAAGTTCGCCGGTAGTGCTGGTTGGCTTGTTGCTTTTGCCGCTGGCACTGTGGCGGGGGCAGCACCAGCGGGAACGCTGGTCGTTGTGGGCGTTGCTTGGGGTTGTGCTGCTGTTTGGGGTTGCGCTTGGTATGCTGCCCAAGAAGTTTGACCGCTATTTGCTGCCCATTTTCCCTGCGCTCCAGGTGCTCGCCGCGGGTGGGTTGACCTGGGCGGGGGAGTGGGCAACGCAACGTTGGGGTGCTATCAGGTGGGTGCCTAATGCCAGTAGGGTGTTGCCGTTGGTCGTGGCGGTTGTGGTATTGTTGCCGCTTAACCTCTGGTATCACCCCTATTACCTTGCCTACTTCAACCCGCTGCTTGGTGGGGGGCGCACGGGGCAGTATATGATGCTGGTCGGGTGGGGCGAGGGGATGGAGCAGGTGGGGGCATGGCTCCGCACCCGCCCCGACCTCACCCGCAGCCCGGTGGTTTCCTGGGACCAGCGGACCCTGGAGCCGTTTGTGCCGGTGCGCGTGGTAGAACTCAGCGAGCGCAATTTGGCCCAGCCTGCCAGTTATGCGGTGGTCTATTCGCGGGGGGCGCAGCGGGATGCTGGCTCTGCCTATTTGCAACAGGTGCGCCAAAACCCGCCGCTCTTTACCTTGCAGATGTATGGGATAGACTATGTATCGGTGTACCAGCCGGTGCATCCCTATACTGTGCCAGTGGACGCGCTTTTTGGTGATGGGGTTCATCTGCGTGGGTATAGTCAGCATGTCCTTCGTTCAACGCTAACGATTACGCCCTCGTGGAATATCCAAACTCAACAGAGGGTACCACTGTATAGCTTTGTGCATGTGCTTTCGGCGCAGGGGGAGCGGGTAGCCCAGGTGGATGTGCCTATTGATGCCGGGCTATTTGCAGCGTGGGAGCCGGGGCAGCAGTTTGGTGATCCGCTGCCCATATCGCTACCAGCAGACCTGCCGCATGGCGAGTATACGGTGGGGATGGGAGTTTATCTGCCCCAGGATTGGTCACGCCTTCCCTTGCGGCGCGGCGAACCGTTGCCAGCGTCTATAGACGGGGGAGAGGTGTTGTTGCTTGCCCGGTTGTATGTGGATGAGGATGGGGTGCGAGTGGAGCCGGTGTTGTCGCCTCCCCCCGCGGTGGGGGAAAGGGGACAGGGGATGGGGGGCTACCCGAACACCAACACCCATTACATGGGGCTAAGGATAGGAGGCAAAAAATGGTCTATCTTGCCCATCAACCGTTGAGTTTCACCTAGTGCGGTGATAATGCGTATGTATTGTACGACCTCAGCCTCGGTGAGGGTATCCCCCTTGCGGTCATACAGCCACTTGTAGGCAGGACGATAGCTCCCTACCTGCATGTGCCAAGCATCGGCAGGTACCCCGGCGAAATATTGCTGGTTGTTGATGGTGACGGTTCCTTTGGCATTGCCCGTGTTTTCCGTAGTGCTGGTATTTGACATAAAGTGTATGCGATCTACCCGATTGTCGCCAGCGATGGGATACGCTACATCTGTGGTGAGAAGCACATGTGCTCCGCCCGCTCCCCCGATGCCGCCTGTTCCTGGCAACCGGAGCAAGTGTAGGTCTACCAATGCTGCCCCATAGCCCACCAATGCCCAGAAGGATGCTGCGTCCGTTGGTAGAGGGAGAGGAATACGGGGAAAGCCAATCTTGAGTAATTCCGCGTAGCGGGTGCGATAGGTTGGGCTATGCAGCACCGCATAGCTATAGTGAAACACATCCTCGGGACCAACCGTGCTTTCCCCATCTCCCGCGCCATCATCCACAAACCTACTCCCCGTTGCTTGGGCTATCTCCTTAACCAATGTTGGTGATAGCGTAGACTGGCGGTGATGGGGATGATCTGTGGTATACCGGTACAGGGGAAAGACAAAAGCCCCCTCGCGGGTCTTGATAGAAACCGCGTGGCTTTCGACTAGGGTGTCCGTACACCAGACATGGTGAAACCCCGTTGTTGCCTGCTGCCGACAGACAAGCAAGGCGATATTTTCGTGCTCCACCAATTGGCGCATGACTCTATACGCCGGGCGGCTCGTGAAGCCACCAGGGTCATAGTAGAGCCATCTCACATCAAATGGCCGGTAGAGACACCGCCGGATGTTCGCCGCATCAAAGGTCGCTTGCTCTCGGCGTTTGAGCATGTTGTAGCTAGAACTATCTTCAATACGGTATTTGGTACGAAAGTCTGGTGATAGACCAGCCGGCGAGAAGCATGTTTGCATCCGTGTTTCAAGCAGGTGATAGTCTCGATCAAAGACTAATGCATCTCTATCCGTTTTTATTGCCCCCTGGTGCAAAAGCCAGATAGAGGCTAGATCGGGGTACGGTTCATATTCTGCTTGGACTTCCAGATTTTTTGGGACAAAAAAGTAGTAGGGCGCAGCTGGCTGAAGTGCTGTCCAAGCAGGGTGATGGGTTTCTGCCAAGTACTGGTACTTCTCCGCACGCCTGCCCCAAACATCCGCCGACCAGACCCGCGCCGGTCCGCTGGCTCCTGCTCGCTTGACAAATAGCCCAATACAGACCCCCTGCCGAATGGGAAACACGTTTTCATCTGGAGAACCATCAGGGCAGCGTTCTTGGCGAATATTACTGCCATGGAGGTTGAGGATAAAGATGTCGCTAAACGTCTCCATAAGCGATTGCCGTATACGGCGATGGGTGATGCCATCTAGGTAGGTATTGTTGGTAATAAATGCCAGAATGCCCGCCTCGCGTTGCTCAATAGCCCACTGCCCAAAGCGCAGGAACTTTATATAATCATCGTCAAGATTGAGTTTTTGCTCATGCACTCCCTGCTTGTAGTCTGCAAGCAAGGTGTGAATCCAGGCGTTCTTGTTTTGCTTACTAGAGTTGGAGTAGGGAGGATTACCTATGATGACGAGCACGGGTTTGTCTAGCCCTAATGCTGCCTGTGGCAACGTGTCCGTGAGCGCATTGGTCAGATAGACCCGAATAGGTTGCTTAGGTTGCTTATCGCGTAAACGATACCCGCAACGCGCCAGCATATGGGCAAGGTTTAGGTGGGCTATGGTATAGGGGACGATCAGCAATTCTGTTCCCCACATACGCGGTAATAGTTGCTCTAGTATGGAGCAGGTATCCCCAGGTTTAGCCGCTCTATGACGCAGCGGTTGGTCTACCTGCTGCACCATCTTGGCAAGAAATGTACCGGTACCTGTAGCGGGGTCGAGGATGTGGACCCGTTCATCGGCAAATCCCGCGTCTATATGGAGCATAGTTTTGAGCAACTGATCTACCGTATGGACCATATAGTCGCATATGGGGCTAGGCGTATAGTAAACGCCATGTTGTTCACGCTGTGCGGGGTTGTATGCAGCAAGGAATAGCTCATAGAAGTGGGTAATGGGTTCATGGTGCATTGTGGCTTCATCTGCCTGGGCTATGATGTGGGATATATCTGTTGCTGCAAGCAAGGCGACTATCTCTGTGACTACCTCTGTGACTACTTCTGTGACTACTTCTGTGACTACCTCTGCCACATCATCATCATCTGAAACATCGGGGGGGGGGGTAGGGAGACCATCGCATGCTTGTGGGATGGTGAAGGGGTCTTCAGGGGCTATGACCCGTGCGGCAAAGAGGGTATAGGTAATAATCTGGGCATACACATCGGCAAAATCGGGGTCTATAAGCCCTGGTACGAGGTTTTCGCAGAAGGTATTGCGGTGTGCGAGGATGAGGGGGGATGGGGGGACATGGGTTAGGGCTTGGGTTGTGGCAGCAGAGAGTTT
This sequence comes from uncultured Chloroflexaceae bacterium, assembly GCA_964559995.1. Taxonomy (GTDB): domain Bacteria; phylum Chloroflexota; class Chloroflexia; order Chloroflexales; family Chloroflexaceae; genus JAAUSY01. The sequence goes on along the minus strand of CAZLKK010000081.1, from coordinate 9,048 downwards.
GTGGGCTAGGTGTGCCATATGGTGGGCTAGGCTGTTTGGCGTTTGGGGATTAGGCATTGCCCACCCGCGCAATGACAATCGTCAGGTCATCGGCTGGCTCCATATTGCCCATAAAGTTGGTGACTTCCCGCACGAGATAGGCAACCATATAGGCAGACCGCGCCGATGGAGCCTGGGCTAAAAGCTGCTCCAGCCGCTCAAAGCTAAACATCTCGCCTTCACTGTTTTTTGCTTCAACTACCCCATCACTCACGAGGATGACCATATCCCCAAACGACAGCGTGAGGGTTTCCTGTTCATAGCCGTTTTTCTCGCCGTGTTTTTGCCCAAGCGCAAAGCCCCCGATCTCTAGGGTATCTAGCTCCCCTTCTTGCCGACGAACGTAGGGGGAGATGCAGCCGGCATTAAGCAAGGTCACGGTAAGATTACCGCTTTTGCTATGGGCAAATTCAGCATAGGAGAGCGCACAGTTTTGGTGTCGGGTACTGGTGTAGTGCGAAATAGCCGTGTCCAGCCAAACGAGCCGATCTGCCGGCGAAAATTGTTGGGCAAACGCTGCATCTAATTGTGTCAAGCAGACGACCATTAACAATGCCGCCGCTACTCCCTTGCCCGACACATCCCCCACGAGCATGGCAAAATGCCCTAGCCCACACTCGTAGTAGCGGTAGAAATCGCCGCCCACCTCGTAGGCAGCCATCGTGTAGCACGCCACATCAAGCAACCCCCACTGGATATGCGTATCTGGCAGCAATCCCCGCTGGATTTCGCGGGCAAGGGCGAGGTCTTCCTCCATGCGGTTGTTCAACAATTTGAGGTTATCGTAGGCTTCTTTGAGCTCGGCAGTGCGGGCGGCAACTTCAATCTCCAGCGTCTCGTTCATATGCTCAAGCTGTTGATTGGCTTGTCTAAGGGCTTCGTTGTGCTCGGCAAGTTGGCGGCGTTGTTCGTAGCTACGCAAGGCTTCGGTGATAGTCAGTACAAAGTCGGTTTGTTCCCAGGGTTTGGGGATATACCGGTAGAGGTTGGCATAGTTGACGGCATTGGTGATGCCTTCGGTGTTTGCCTGTCCTGTTAGGAGGATGGTAATGGTATGGGGGATGATCTCGTGAATTTTGGCAAGCAACTCATCTCCCCTCATCATGGGCATGATGTAATCTGAAATGACGAGGGCAAGGTCCATACCTTGCTCGATACATTCTTCGACTACTTCGAGGGCTTCGCTTCCATCTTGTGCCACTTCAATAGCATAGTCGTTCCCAAAGTGTCGCCTGAGTTGGCGTTTCAGGACCGAGAGCACCATACTTTCATCGTCTACGCAGAGAATAGCCGTCGACTTACTCATAACGCACACCTAACGACAACCTTGTTTTTGGTTGCCCCTACTGGGTTGGCAATCCAGAGGTGATAGCATCAAACAGGTCATGCTCGCTCCAGGGCTTGAACAAACAGGTATGCAATTTTGCCTCACTTCGCGCTCGCTCAATTGCCGAGGTATCTGCCTGTCCCGTGAGCATTATCTTGACAATATCCGGGTGAGACTCGTGTACCTGAATGAGAAACTCATCCCCCTTGATACCTGGCATCAGCCAATCCGAGACAATCACGACAATCTTTACCTCATCTTCGACTAGCTCATGGATAACTTCCCAAGCTTCCTCGGCAGACTCTGCCACTTCATACAAAAAATCGCCCCCAAACCGTCGCCGGAGCTGTCGCTTGAGACTATCTAGGATAACTTTCTCATCGTCCACACACAGAATGGCAATATCTGACATCATGATACCTCTTGTTGGTTTATGCTTGCCGGTGGTGCCTGTTGCTCCATCGGTAGGCTAACAATAAACGAAGTTTTGCCCATTTCGCTCTCTACCGTAATCGTTCCCTCGTGCTTGTCAATGATGCTCCGCACGATACTCAAACCTAGCCCGCTACCCTCACCGGCTGGTTTGGTGGTATAGAATGGTTCAAACATATGCTGCTGTACTTCCGGTGGTATGCCTTTCCCACTGTCGGTAATACGAACGACAATATGCGTATTTTCTTGGGTAGTTTGTACCTCTAGGCTTCCCTTGTATTCCATTGCCTGCAACGCATTGTGAACGAGGTTGGTCCATACCTGGTTGAGTTCATCGGGGTAACAGGGTATGGGGGGGATGTCGTCATACAAACGGGACACCTCTACGCCTTGCTTGAATTGGTTGTGGTAGAGCGTCAAGACGGTTTCTAGCCCCTCTTTCACTTGCGCTGTAATCTTTTCCCCTTGAGCATCATAGCGAGCATAGTTCTTGAGCGCAAAGACGACCTTTGATGCCCGGTCTATGGCAAGGGAGATGGTCTGTCCGTTCTTGTGAAGTCCCGATAGATCATACGCCATCTGGAGGATAAAATCTACCTCTGTATGCTCAAAGAGCGGCATAAACGGCTCTACATCTTGGTAGACTTCCATGTCCATCAGCATGTCCGCGATAATATCGGCGTTGTCTTCAATACCGGCGGCTTCAAGCTGCCCCCGCATCTCCCGCTTCAACTTGCGGGTCTCGCGCATTGAGATGATTTCTTTCTTTTGCAACGAACGGTCTAGCAGGGTAAAGAAAAGGTCTTGTTGCTCTTGAGAAAGCACGGCAAACAACTTGGGCAAGCCTTGCAATGAGTGTTCCAAGATGTCGGAGGTGTTGTTGATAGAAGCCCGGATAGCTCCAAGTGGCGTGTTGATCTCGTGCGCGACCCCGGCGATAAGCTGCCCCAGGGCTGCCATCTTTTCGGAACGGACGAGCTCTTGTTGGGTTATCTGGAGTTCATGCAGCGTGTTTTCCATATGGATATTGTCTTCTTGGAGTTGTTCATAGAGCCGGGCGATCTTTTCGCTGGCGGCTTCGGCTTCCTCTTTTGCTTGGCGCATCTCGTCTTCAGCCCGTTGACGGGCG
>CAZLKK010000081.1:0-6111 GCA_964559995.1 uncultured Chloroflexaceae bacterium | reverse complement strand
AGGCTGTCCAGAAAGCTATTGAACCAACGCATCAACTCGCCAATTTCATCTGTGCGGTTGGTTTCCAAGATGTGCTTATTAACCAAGTTGGGTTTGCCAGAGGGTATCTGCTTGAACATCTCGGTAATGTTCTTGATAGGCGAGACTGTCGTTCGATTGACTACCGTTGCGGCTACGATAATGAACCCTAGACAAATCAGCATGACCGTCAAGGTCGTATTGCGGATGGATTCGGTGCTGCTGTTCAGGCTTGCCATTGGGACCATACTGATGAGCGTCCACCCGCTTTTGTCCGACTTGCTATAGGTGACGAGCATCTCTTCACCTTGAATGTTCATCACGAGCGACCCGTGGTAGCCCTGGAGTTCTGCGACAAGCGATGATGAAAGTTGGGAGCCGATGGCTTGTTTGTCGGGGTGGTAGATGAGCCGATGTTTGGAATCTATAATCAGCAAGTATGCCCCCTCGCCCAGGTCCATTTTATGAAAATGGTTGTAGATACTATCGGCACTATACGTCACAAGCAGTAAGCCCAGGGGTTTTTCTTGAAGTTCCTCACTATCTACAACCTTGAGCAGTTTTGCCGCAATTAGCACCTTCTTGTGCTTGGAGTCCACGTTGATATTGTCCTCTATGCCCGTCCAGAGGACAATCTTGTCTGAAGCCAACGCTTCATCGTAGATACGTTGGTAGCCTGCTTGGTCTATGTGCTCTTTGCTGAGGGTATCCCCAACGTGGTAGTGCGCTTGGTTATTGGTGAAAATGTCTATGGAGACTAGCCCCTTGAGGTTGAGGTAGCCATTCAAGATGTAGCCGATCTTGGCGTGGGTAGACAGTTTGGTGTAGGTGTCTTGGGCTACGTCTTCTTCTAGCAGAGCTTTTTTGATCTCTTCCACACCAGAGACATTGGCTATCAAGCTCTCAATGGATTCTAGCAATAGGTCAAGGTATTCTTCTTGGCGTTGTAGCAGGGCTTGGGTATAGTTGCTGACCTCATCCTGGATGACTGCCCGTGAGGTGTTGTAGGAGATAATACCCACGACAAGCAGCGGCAAGATACTTGCCGCTACGAGGAAGAAGAGTAATTTGATGGTAATATTTAACCGTGATAACGATTGTATCATGATGGGTAATAGACCATTATCTTACCTTTATCTTATCTTGTCAAAGTCCCCGGTCAGCCCCCCATCCCCCTGCCCTATCTAGCAACATCTCGCCGGGCAGCCCCCATCCCCCACCGAGCGGAGCGGGGGGGCAGGGGTAATAATAGATTCTCGTTACTGGTCGCCCTCTACCGTCTCATCCACATTGTCTGCTGTCACAAGCAGCACATCTACCAGCGTTTCTGGCGGGTGCTCTTCGCCGTCCAGAGCTTCAATGGCAAACTGTACGCCGGTGTAGGCTTGCAAGGCGGCTTGCTGGTCTATCGTGGATTGCAATGTGCCATCACGGATAGCCTGTTTTGCCTCTTCTAGGGCATCATAGGCTGCAACCAAGACCTCATCTTTGCCATTTTCTTGGAGGTAGCGTATGGTACCAAACGCCATCATATCATTTGCACAGAAGATGACGCTCACGTCTGGGTGCTGGTTGAAAAGCTCCGTAGTTACTTGGTAGGCTTCGTCTATCTTCCAGTTTGCCGTCTCCATCGCTACTACGCTAATGTTCTCGTTTTCGTCAAACGCCCGTACTGCGCCGTTCTTGCGGTCCTCAGCGTTGCCAGCGGTACGGATACCCTCAAGGATAATCGCCTCAGCGGGGCTATCTACCTGGTCACTGATGTACTTTGCAGACAGGTATGCGCCCTGTTCGTTGTCCACGCTAATGAAGGGGACACCGGTCAATCCCACGCTTTCGGAGACCTCCGGGTCAAGGCGGTTATCCACATTGACAATCACAATGCCGGCATCTTGGGCTTCTTTGAGCACGGGGACGAGTTCTTTGGAATCGGCGGGGGCTATGACAATCGCCTCTACCCCTTCTTCTATCAGTTCCTCAATGATAGAGATTTGTTGTTCAATTGAGGTTTCCTGTGCGCCCGTGCGAACCAGCAGATTGATACCAAACTCTTCCTCTGCTTCTCGTGCGCCTTTCTCCATTTCTACAAAGAAGGGATTGGTTAGGGTTTTCATCACCAGCGCAATGGTAGGCTGGTCGGCGGTGTCGGTGTCGGTGTCGGTGTCGGTGTCGGTGTCGGTATCGTCGGTGTCCGTGTCCGTGTCGGTAGTGTCGGTGTCGGTGTCGGCGGCAGCCGGTTGGGATGTTTCCTCTTCAACAACAAGCGGACCGGTGGCTTTGGGCGTTGATTGCCCACAGCCGACCATCAATACCAACAAGACCGCCGTAACGATTAGGGTCATCAGACGAAAACCATATGTGCTCATAACGTGGGTATCTCCTTTACTTCCCCATTAAAGACATGCAGAAAGATGGCATGACTTCCCTGCCATTTTAACCAAATATAAACCAAAAGTCCTATGAGACAGTAGTACCATTATAACATGCTCACTGTATTTTGCTAGGGGAGATTGCGTAGAGATTTGCGAATGACTCCACATCCGTTGCATTGTTGTGTATAATAGAGGAAGCATGTATGACGGCATCATGCATCGGCAAAAAGGTTGCCCTTGTGTGCATGATGGTATGTATGAAATTGTAGAGATTCTTTGTTGAAGACCTGTGGTGTTTTCAGGAGGTGGTTATGAGTCAGCGTGTACGTATTCCCCTTTGGTTGCGAGGGGGCATGGTCATTCTTTTGCTTTCTCTGCTCACTGGCTTTTTGCCAGCATCTACCCAGGCGCAGGGCGAGGAGTATTTCTTTCCCGAAACAGGCCATTACCTTCGTAGTACCTTTCGTACATTTTGGGATGCAAATGGTGGTATCTATCTCTTTGGCTACCCCATCACTGAAGAATATCAAGACCCCCAAACAGGCAGTCTTATCCAATACTTTGAACGTGCTCGCTTTGAGATGAAAGTGCTCAATGGGCAGCCATACATTGAGCTTGGCAAACTTGGGTCAGAAATCACCGCCGGGCGGTCTTTCCCCAAAGCGCAGCCTATCCAAAACACGGAAAAGAAACGCTATATCCCCCAAACACAGTACATTATTCAATATGGGTTTAAGCAGATATGGGAGACGCACGGGGCAGAACGTATCTTTGGCTTACCCCTAAGCAACGAAGTTGACGAAATGATGCCAGATGGGAGTATGCGGACGGTGCAGTACTTTGAACGTGCTCGCTTTGAGTATTGGCCCGAGCTGCCAGATGGTCAGCGCGTGGTGTTGAGTGCGCTTGGGCGCATGTTGGCTCCGCCAGAGCGGACGACCCCGGTCCATCAGGCTTCCCCCCCACAGCCGCAACAACCGCAGCCGCAACAACCGCAGCCGCAGCAGCCTGAACCGCAACAACCGGCTATACCAGCAGATATTGACGCTACTGTCACCCCAAAGAGCGGACCGATAGGCACGGATTTTTACTTCCAAGCCTCCAACTTTGAGCCAAACGAGTCGGTAAGTGTTTGGATGACTTCTCCCGACAAGCAACAAGCCATTCCATTGGATGACACGCAGGCAAATGATGACGGCACCGTTACCAAAGTGAAGAAGATTCGCACGGGACACCTCAGCCAACAGGGAGTATGGATCATCACGGCACAGGGCATTGATAGCGGGCATCAGTCGTTTGCCCACTTTATGCTAGGGGAAACACCCGCAGCAGCACAAACAAATACTGCCAATTGTGACCCGTCCTACCCCGACTTCTGTATCCCTCCTGGTCCCCCAGACCTGAATTGTAGTGACGTTGCCTATTGCCAATTTAGAGTGTTACAGCCAGACCCCCATATGTTTGATAATGATTACGATGGGATAGGGTGCGAAGATTGTCATGGGAAGACACCAGCGGACCAAGCACCTGCGCCAGCATCAGGTGGTGGGCAGCCGGTCTCTAATATCCCTGCGCCTATCAAAGAGTGCGCCAATAATGCCCCGGCTCCTGTGCAGGGGGTAGCGCAGGCGTGGGTGGAAAAGGTGACGGTAGATGCTGATATAAAAGATGTAAACCGCCTCTGTGTACGGCTTATCCTCAATGGGCAGGTTATCAAGGGGGCAGAAGCTCGCGGGGCAGTACGCTTTGATAGAGACCCTATCTGGATTGGTCCTGAGTTGACCCGCGAGGAAGACGGGGTTGCCTCACTCAAGTTTGATGTAGACAAAAAAGAGGCTGGAGTGACCGTCCGAGTTGATGCAGAGATTAGCTACAACGGGCAGTCCTTCACGGCAACAACGAACTTTACGCCACAATAGCTTGGCAGACTGGTAGCCACCTTGTAGGGTAGGAAGTCAATCAGCATAGGGGGTGTGCAAATTGGAGAGGCGTTGGTTACAACGTCTCTCCAGTATCCCCTTCTTCTCTTGAGCATAGGAAGGGAAAGACTATGGCGTTAGGATATAAGGGAGTTTGTCGGGGTGGGGCAAGGAAGGGTATAGTCCTCTTGTTGATCATGGTCATGGTTATAGGCATGGTCATAGGACTTCCTGGGTATGTGCAAGTTCATGCTGCGGATCAAACGGGGGATGCCCGCTATTTTCCTGAAACGGGACACTATCTCCAGGGACCGTTTCTGACCTTTTGGCAACAGCATGGTGGGGTAGCGGTGTTTGGCTATCCCATTACTGAGCCGTATGTCTCCCAAGAGTATGGACGCACGGTGCAGTGGTTTGAACGCGCTCGCTTTGAATTGACGATGCGGGCAGGGATGCCCTACATTGAGCTAGGCAAGCTCGGGGTAGAGATGACCGCCGGGCGGGATTTTGCTACCGTTCCCCCTACCCCGAATACCACAGATATACGCTATTTCCCAGAAACGCAGCATGTTATCCAAAAAGGGTTTAAGCAGATATGGGAAGAGTATGGCGGGGAGATCGTCTTTGGCTACCCTATCAGTGAAGAAACGCTAGAACTCTTCCCCGGTGGCGAGTTTCGCACGGTGCAGTGGTTTGAAAACGCTCGCTTTGAATATTGGCCCGAGCTGCCAGCGGGTGAGCGGGTGTTGATCTCGCGGCTAGGCACAACCCTTGCCCCCCAAGTGCTGATGTCGCCATTGCCGGTGGGGAGCGTCCCTGGTACGCTGCCGCATGGTGCTGGCTTTCAGCCGGTGCCACAACCGACTCCCATCCCCACGGCACAACCGACACCCCCACCGCCGCCGGTGAGTTCCCCGACCTCCCCGCTACCACCTGCCAGTACACCTATGACCCCAACGGCACAACCGACACCCCCACCGCCACCAGCGACAACGACCAATCCCCCGGTGGCTTTACCGCGGGAGATGCCAAAGCCAAGCAATGCGCTGGTTGCGCCAGAGGTCGGTACGCCTGGGACATCCTTTGCGTTTGATGCCTATGGGTTTCAGAGCCATGAGCCAGTAGGTATTTGGCTAACTGCCCCGGACCAGAGTACCCAAGAGGTTGAGCTTGAGGTGCAGGCAAACGAAAATGGGGATATAACGCAGGTGATTATAGAGACCGAATCCTCGTTTGCTGATGGTATCTGGGCTATCAATGCCCAGGGGGTGAAGAGCAAGCATCAGGCTGTCGCCTACGTTCGCATCAGCCGGGCAATAGATGCACCGCCGGGTGATCCTGCCAAACTTGGGCGCATCATCCATACCCGTGTGCCGACTGCGAGTGAGCCGTTGGTGATGCCGCTGGCAGCACCAGCCGGTGCTGCGTTGACGTTGATTGCCAGCGGCTATACGCCCGGCGAGGATGTGAGCAGTTGGATAACCTCGCTTGATGGCACGAGCTACCCATTGGATGAGTCGCTGATCTCCATGTCCCAGATTGACCAATCGGGGGTAGCAATGGTACGCTTTAGCAGTGAAGCGTTGGAGCCGGGGGCATATGTGGTGGTGGCGAAGGGCGAATCATCAGGCGTGGAGCAGTCGGCGCAGTTCTACCTCACGAGTGATTATATCGCTGGTCCTGGCACCCCCCGTCCCGCCAATGTCAACGGCACAGCTACGCCAGCCGAGGGCGGGGTTGGTACGGTGTTTACCATCCGTGGCGAGAATCTCCAGCCGGGCGAGGAGGTGGAGTTTTGGATG
>CAZLKK010000080.1:5964-13985 GCA_964559995.1 uncultured Chloroflexaceae bacterium | reverse complement strand
TGCGAGGAACCGGCGAGACTAGCTCGACCACCATCACCTAGAGGTTGCTGCTGTGGCGACTTTTGCTGAGCACCATATTCATAGGTGAGGTACATTGCCTCGCAGCAATCCGCCATCACTGCTTGAAGCGTTTGCTCCAACTCCGCAGTATACTGCAAAAGCTCTCTTGTCCCTTCAGCAAGCTGGCGACAGGAAGAATCTTTTGCTATCTCTTCAGCCAGTTGGCGAAGGGCTTGTTGTTTGCTTGTATTCATACGCTTAGCTTACCCTATATTGCCCACTTGTACAATCGGGAAAACCCTTAAATATTGTTGGCAGATACCCGAAATTCTCTGCTAGGACGTTGCAAGCACCAAAGCGTAGCCTACTGAGCAACAATATGCTTTCCCTTGCTCTGCAGCACATACTGCAAGCCTGCAGCAAACGTATTGCGAATAACTACATTGGCAAAATGGGCTTGTTGTTTTGCCAGCACCATAGCCACCTTCGGGCGTATGCCGGTCAGGATAACGCTGGCACCTAGCAGGTTGCTGGATTCTATCAAGGTAATGAGCGTTTGGGCGGCATCACAAGCAACAACAGGTACACCAGTTATATCAATGATAATACTGCTGCTCTGGGTTTGCTGAATCGTCTCTAACAGCATAGTCAACGTGTGTTGCATCCGTGAGCTATCGAGGCTACCGATAAGCGGGAGGGCTAACACACCGGGGTAGACGGGGAAAACCGGGGTAGACAACTCCAGTATCTGGTCAAGCAACACCTGTTGTTGCTCCGCGTGGGCAGTCAGGGCTTGCATCATTTGTTGTTGGGTCGCCTGCATATCTAGGGAGTAGATAGCACTGCCAAGCTGTGCCGCTATCAACTCCAATGCCAGTCGATCATAGGCACTAAATGCTTGTAGCAGGGTGCTTTCTACATTGAACGCCCCCCACAAGTCGCCATTGCAAAAGATAGGCACACATAGCTCAGATGAAGCCGGCGCATAGCCTTGTGGAGACACATACTCTGGCAAATGGGAGACATCATCTACAATAAATGCTGTTTTCTCACGCATAGTACGTCCGAGTAAGCCGCTCTGTATCGACTGGGTATAGCCTATGGGGGCAGGTATTTCGCCATGTCCATCTTGTGCCACAAGAACCGCTAGGTCATGCACCCTGTCGTACCAAAAGATACTGGAGATATAGAAATCAAGGTGTTCTTGCAGGGCAGAGACGGTATAGTCCAACAAAGATTGTTGGGTTTCAAAGTGCGCGAGTTTTTGCACAATGTAGGTAATTACATTGAGGTAGATAAACTGGCGCGAGTTGTGGGTATCTACTACTTGCATATGTCGTTGTGTTTCTCGCTGAACAGCTGTCATAAAACCTCTTTTTATTCAATGAACAAGGGTATAGGGAGACTACCCAGATTATCCATAGGTGTGTCGTAGTGTTTTACAGAAAAAAGCCCCTTGATGTTCAACGAACCATGCACATCAAAGGGCTTATTCTTTTCTCTCAAGAGAAAAACACAAGAAAATTATACCGTTATTTTGTCTGTATGTCAACTCTTTGCGCCTTTGCTAAAGAACGAATGTAGCAGGATGGTTTTTGTATAGTTTGCACAAGTTAGGAGTGACCACTTGGGTATGGCAACGAGTAATGTGCTCCAATACCGCTTCTTTCCTGTTCCTCCCTGCCCCCTCGCCCTCTGGGAGAGGGGTCTCCGCGGGGGAAGGGCAGGGGATGGGGGCTGCCCGGCAAGCCGTTGCATGCAACGGTTCTACAATCTAACCTACCCGTGAAAGGGCAGGGGGGAGCGGGTTAGTAAGCAAAGGGAGCGCGGGGAATATCCCCCACACCCCCTTGCGAAACAACAGAATCGATTCCAGACTTTACCAGTTAGCGTGCTCCAAGCTGACGGTCTGCCATCAGCAAACCCTGACCAGAAGAGCCAACACGCTCCAGCATATCTATCACGTCTGTAGCGTTTTTCTCCTCTTCTACCTGTTCTTCAAGGAACCAATGCAACATCACCTGCGTTGCATAGTCCTTCTCGTTACCCGCAACTTCATAGATGTTTTTGATCGAAGCCGTTACCTTGCACTCGTGCTCATAGGCTTTCTTGAACACATCAAGCGGTGACTCAAACGCTGAAGCCACCTCACCTACCGGCTGCAACACCACACGTCCACCCCGATCATGCACATAATCAAAAAACTTCAACGCATGTTCGCGTTCTTCCTCGCTCTGCTTTCGCATCCATGAAGCAAAACCGGGCAGACCTTCTGCCTCAAAATACGCCGACATGGAGAGATACAGGTGGGAAGCGTAAAACTCATCCCGAATTTGATTATTGATAGCATCTTGTACGGGTTGATTTAGCATATGAAAAAAGCTCCTTCTCATTACAGTTTACGATAAACCATTATGGTAGACCTTTACCTACCACTCCCCCCATTATACCCTGAAATGGGAAGCAAAACTACAGGCGTTTCCTACAAAAATTATGGAGGAAACATCGGACACTCGGTATTAAGGTATACCTATACATCACCAGCAAAAAACCACACGAGAGCGACTCGCCGCGCTCTTGCTCTGGGTTCTTGCCCTTGCCCCGCAAGCGGGTTTACCCCTCTGGGTTGAGTAAGAAATTCATCGTATCAACCAACACCTGCGGGTCTACCGGGTCCTCAACAATAGCGATAGTCCAATCGCTGGCATACGGTACCGATTGCAAATCAATCATAGGCAATTTGCTCACAATGACAATCGGTATCGTAGCGGTTGTATCGTCTGCCCGCAAGGTTTCAATCAACTTTTCCTCCGGGGTGTCTATCCCTGGCAACGAAAGGACAAACAATCCCGGTAGGTCCGTAGGCAACGAGTCCGGGGTATGACACGTTGTGGTAAAGCCATCATCAGGGATTAACCCTGCCAATCTTGTACTTGTAGCACTGTCAGTGGAGACCACAGAAACAGAAATAGCCATAGGCAAACAACTCCTACTCTATCCTCTGTATAAATATCGTTAAGTATTCTGATTCTAGCACAGGCACGCCACATGCGCCAATCTGTCGTAGCTATCGGGAGTTCTTGACCTGTTTGGTGCTACATGGTAGACTTCACCTAGCATACACAAGCCGTCTGTAGCGCATACCTCTGTGCTGCTTTCGAGTTCTCCATAAGTTTATTAGCGAAGGAAACCCTATGACCTCCAGTACTCCCCAGGCATATACCCTGCCAAACGGTTTGCTGGTCCTGACCAAAGAAGTGCATAGTGCCCCTGTTGCCACATGTTGGGTTTGGTACCGGGTTGGTTCTCGCAATGAGACCACCGGACTGACCGGCATAAGCCATTGGGTTGAGCATATGCTCTTTAAAGGGACCCCCAATATGCCAGTCGGCACAATGGACCGGCTGATAGCCCGCAATGGCGGCGTATTCAATGCCTTTACCTGGATAGATTTTACCGCCTATTACGAAACCTTACCTGCAGACCGCATCGAGCTTGCCTTGCAAATAGAGTCAGACAGGATGATCAATGCCTTGTTTGACCCAGAGGAAACAGAAAGCGAGCGTACTGTCATTCTCTCGGAGCTAGACGGCTACGCAAACTACCCCGAAACATGGCTAGACGAAGCCGTCAAAGCGACCAGCTTTGTCGTTCATCCCTACCACCACCCGGTTATTGGCTTCAGAAATGATGTAGTCAATATGAGCCGTGATGATCTGTTTCAGCATTACCAGACCTACTACATGCCCAATAATGCCGTAATCGTGCTGGTTGGGGACTTTGATACCGATACCATACGGGACAAGGTAGCCAGCTATTTTGCCGACCTGCCCGTTGGGCCTGCGCTGCCCAAATTTTACGCAGTGGAGCCAGAAGCGCAGGGCGAACGCCGCTTCGTGGTGCGCCGCCCTGGACCGGCGGAATACGTTGAGATAGCCTACGTTGCCCCCGACTGTCGCAGTGCCGACTTTGCCCCTATGGTCGTCTTGGATGCAGTGTTGAGCGGGGCAAAATCGCTCTCGTTTGACCGCCAAGTCCAGACCAACCGCAGTGCGCGTATCTACAAAGCCCTGGTAGAAACCCAATTGGCAAGCAGTGCTTCCAGTAGCTATCAACCAACGTTTGACCCCTATGTCTTTGAGCTATTCGCTACGGTAGACTCCAACCACAAAGCCAGCGAGATAGAAGCAGCCTTGCTTGAACAAATAGCGATGATCCAACAAGATGGGGTCAAGCAAGACGAATTGGACAAGGTAATCAAGCAGGTGCGAGCGCAAATTGCCTACAGTATGGAGAGTGTGACCAATCAGGCGTTTGTGCTTGGGATGTGGGAGATTATAGACCCCGTAGATGGCTACAAACGGGTTGATATGCTGCTTGATGAATTTTCCGCCGTGAAAGCAGAAGATGTCCAGCGGGTAGCCCAAACCTACCTCGTCCATCAGCGCATGACTGTCGGACACTTTATCCCAACAGAGGATGCAGGAGGGACACAATGATGAGCAACACCACAACCACCACAACCCGCCGTGGCGGAGCAGGCAGCGGTATCGCCTCCGCCACCCATCATGTCTTGCCCAACGGTATGGTAGCCCTTATTCAACGCAACGATAGCACCCCTACGGTGGCAGTGTATGGAGAGGTCTACATCGGGGCGGTGCATGAGCCAGCAGAAAAAGTGGGACTCGCTTCCTTCACCGCATCTGCCCTCATTCGTGGCACCCAAAACCGCACGTTTCACCAAATCGTTGAGCAGATCGAAGCCCTCGGTTGTAACGTCAATGCCAATGCCGGGCGGCACATCACGAGCTTTTCCGGGAAAGCCCTCAAGGAAGACCTCCCGCTGGTGCTAGAAATCTTGGCAGATATGCTGCGCCAACCGACTTTTCCTGCACAAGAGGTCGAAAAATTGCGTAGTATGTACCTGATGCACCTGCGGGAAATGGAGCAGGATACCCATTATCAAGCGAGCCGTGCGTTTCGGGAGATGCTCTACCAAGAAGATCACCCCTATAGTCGTTTGACCAATGGGACGTTGGAGACCATAGCCAGTATCACTACCGAGGACATGACAGCATTTCATCGGCTCTACCATCCGGCATTGACCAGTATTGCCATTGTGGGGGATGTAGAACCACAAGCCATTGTTGCCCTCCTCAACCGTATCTTTGGCGACTGGTCCAACCCCGATGCGCCAGCGACCTACGACATGCCAGAGGTAGCCCCCATTGACGGGGTACAACGGCGTACTATCCCGATGCCAGGCAAAACGCAGGCGGATATTCTCTGGGGGGTGCATGGGTTTGCACGTCAAGACCCCGATTTCTATACCGCGTTGGTTTGCAATATGATCTTGGGGCGGCTAGGGATGGGCGGCAGGCTTGGCGACAATGTGCGCGAGAAGCAGGGGCTTGCCTATAGCATATCTAGCTCATTTCAAGCCGGGTTTGGTCCAGGTCCGTGGTTAGCCGCCGCCGGGGTCAACCCTGCCGATGTAGAGCGGGCTATTGAGGCGATTATCTTTGAGATAGAGCGATTCAAGCAGGATGGACCTACCGAAGAGGAATTGGCAGATGCTCGCGCTTTTCTCACGGGTATACTCGTCATTGGCTTGGAGACCAATGCCGGTGTTGCCAATGTGCTGCTAGATATTCACTGCTTTGACCTGGGGCTAGACTACATAGACCGCTACCCAGACTACATCAATGGGATTAGCCACGAGGCGATAGTAGCCGTAGCGCGAAAATATCTCTCCACGGAGAACTATGTATTGGCGATAGCGGGGACACCAACAGGGTAGCAGGGTCATGAAACCAAGAGAAACAAGGGAATCAAGACTGACAAGGGAATCAAGACTGACAAGGTACACCTATGCACGATATACTCACTATTTTGGTCATTCACGGACCAAATCTCAACATGCTAGGCAAGCGTGACCCAACAAAATATGGCACGATGACCCTAGACGAAATCAACGACCATCTACAAAACCTAGCAGAGCAAGAAAAAGTTGCCCTAGAGGTCTTTCAATCCAACCACGAGGGGGCTATTATAGACTTCTTGCAGCATGATACCTCGCGCCACGCAGACGGGGTGCTGGTCAATCCTGGCGCACTTATCCGCTATGCCTACTCCTTTCGGCAAGCCCTGATAGACTTGGACAAGCCGGTGGTAGAGGTGCATATGTCGGATATTGCCAAAACCGGTATCAACAAGGCAATCAACGTGCTAGATGATGTCCGTAGAGATCAGGTCACGGGAATGAAAGAACAGAGCTACTACGAAGGTTTGATGCGATTACTTCGCATTATACGAGAACAGCAGAAAGGATAACCGGGAAAAGGTCCTAGCCTATGAAATATCTTCAGGTTTCCCGCAGTCAGGCGATACGCGGGGAAATATCTATGCCCCCCTCAAAAACGCACTCGTTCCGGGCGTTGGTGCTGGCTTCGCTGGCAGATGGGGTCTCCACCATACGCCAACCCAAGATAAGCAGCGATTGGGAAGAGGCGGTCAAAGCTATGCGAATGTATGGGGCAGACATCCAAGAACTTGAGGGCAATGTCTTTCAGGTGCGTGGGGTGGCAGGCAATCTCCAGACCCCAGAAGATGTCATCAACGTGAATAACTCCGGCACGATGCTGGTCTTTATCGCGGGGGTGGCAGGGGCATGTCCTGGCTGGACGGTGCTCACGGGGGATGAGTCGTTGCGAAAGCTCCGCAAGATTACCCGCAACTTCATACAGCCTTTCCAACAACTAGGCGTAACGGTGATTTCTACCAAAGAAGATGGGATGGCTCCCTTTGTCTTTCGCGGGGCAGTCAATGGGGGCGAGGCGCGTATGGATGGCACCGGCTGTCAGCCGGTCTTTAGCGTGTTGATAGCCTCTGCGCTCTCCCGCAAGCCAGTAGACATTTACGTCGAGAATCCTGGCGAAACCGCCTACATAGACCTGCTGCTTTACTGGTTTGACAAGGTAGGCATTGTCTGCGAGAACGTCGGCGGCAAGTATGAACACTATGCGCTACCGGGCAACACTTTGCCCCAAGCCTTTGATGCCCGTATCCCATCGGAATGGTCAGCACCCGGCTACCCGCTGCTCTCCGCCATTATCACCCCCGACTCTGAGGTGACGGTACGCGGGATGGACTTTAGCGACCCGTATGGCGATAGGCAGGTTATCACGATCCTGCAGCAGATGGGAGCAGATCTGACCGTAGATGGCGATACCTTGACGGCACGCTCAAGCCCATTACGCGGGGTTGAGGTAGATATGAACCTGCTGCCAGACCAGGTGCCAACCATAGCCATTGCCGCCTGTTTTGCGCGTGGCGAGACGCGCATCAAAAATGCCTTTATCGCCCGTTGGAAAGAGTGTGATAGGATAGCGGCGGTGTGTACCGAGCTCCAGAAAATGGGGGCTAAGATTACCGAACACGAAGACGGATTGACGGTCCATCAGGATGGGAGTTGGCAACTTCAGGGGGCAGCTATCAACGGCTATTATGACCATCGTATGGTGATGGCATTTTCGGTGGCAGGGTTAGCATCAGATGGTACTACGCGCATCTCTGATGCCCAAATGGTCGAGAAGTCATTTGACTCCTACATCCCAGAGATGCAACAAGCCGGTGCAACCTTTGCCCTTATTGAAGAGTAGTAAACATATGCGGTCTGTTGTGCTCATTGGGATGAAATCCAGCGGCAAAACAACCACCGGGCGGGTGCTGGCAGGGTTGATGCAAGCGGCGTTTGTCGATGTGGACAAGGAAATAGAGCAGCAGCATACCAACCAGCACCAAGAAAAGCTCAGTTTCCGCGAGATTTTTCGTACCTACGGGGGCGAGTATTTCCGAACGCTAGAGCATGCCACGTTGCAGCAGCTGGTGGAGCGTCTAAGCGACAAACGTGCGGTATTGTCGACGGGGGGTGGTACGCCGCTTGCCGAGCACAATCAGCCGCTCTTGCGCTCGTTGGGGACGGTAGTTTTCCTTGATGCTGATGCCACAGTGTTGTTGTC
>CAZLKK010000080.1:0-5841 GCA_964559995.1 uncultured Chloroflexaceae bacterium | reverse complement strand
AGTTTGGAGCACTAATTCCTAAGAACATTGACGGCAAAACCCGCTTGATTGGCTTTTTTGGCTCAACCTACCAAACCAGCAAGATGTACGCGCTCTACAATGCCGCTATCCAAGCACTTAGGCTCAATTGTTTGTATGTCCCCTTTGCCGTCAATGATTTGGCGAAGGCGGTGGAGGGGGTGCGCCATCTAGGGATTGCTGCCATTGGGGTGACGATCCCCTACAAAGTGGACATCATCCCCTACTTGGATAGGCTAGACAGTGATGCCCAACGGATAGGAGCCGTTAATGTCGTGGTCAATCAAGAGGGCATACTGGTGGGGAGCAACACAGACGGTAAGGGGGCATTGCGGGCGTTGCAAGAACAGGTTGTCTATGCAGGGCAGCATGTGGTGTTGCTAGGCGCGGGGGGCGCGGCACGGGCGATTGCTTTTGCGTTGGCGGACGCGGGGTGTACGATAACGATAGTCAACCGCACCCTGGCACACGCGCAGGATTTGGCGGCGGCGGTGGGGGGCAGGGTGAAGGCGGTTGGCTTTGAGACGCTCCCAGAACTGTTGCAAGCCAGCAACATCATCATTCAAACTACGCCAGTGGGTATGGCAAATACCCCGCAGGAGGGACAGACCCCCATACCGGCGGCGTTGTTGCGTCCCGAAATGACGGTTATGGATATTGTCAGCAATCCCCGTGAGACCCCGCTGTTGCACGATGCGCTTCAAGCCGGCTGTCGGGTGGTGTATGGCTATCGTATGCTGCTCTGGCAGGGAGTAGACAAGTTTTCCCTCTACACGGGGGTTGAACCACCTGTTGAGGTGATGGAGCAGGCAATGGAAGCAGTGAAGTAAGGTGTGGTATAATAGATTTCGCTACCGGGGAATCGGTGTACGGTATTTCCCGAAAAAGTAGGAAATTACGATAGGTTGTCGTGCATGTTGGATTCCCCTTTGTAATAAGGGATACGGTGTATCGTGGCTATACCCTTGCGTGTGGTTTCCCATGAGGTGCTTTTTTGTTGGGAAGATTGGCTTGACAAGGAGCATTTTTGAGGGATAATACAGATACACATGTTTGTGCGTTCTAGCACAAGAAGTTAATGATAAGCATTTTTGGCGAAATGAAAGGAGTCTGTTAAGGTGAAGCAAAGTAAGGTACGTTTCTGGGGTTTCAGTCTGTTGGTCATTCTGTCGTTGGCACTCGTGGCATGCGGAGGGCAGCAGGCAGCAGCACCAGCTCCCAAGCCCAAGCCAGCATCGGATAGCAGCAGTGCTGCCAGTGGTGGTGTCACGATTGAGATTGGCATTAAGGGTGAAGAGCTGGCATTTGACACAGATACTCTGGAAGCGACCATTGCTGAAGGTGAAGAGTTGAATGTTGAGTTTGAGAATTCTTCTCAGACCCAGGAACACAACTGGATTCTGTTTGAGCACAACGATATGGACTTGGCAGAAGAGTTCAACGATACTGCTGCAAACGCTGTAGACACCAAGTACATCCCGGAAGATGAAGCAGATTTGATGGACATGGTGATTGCCCATTCTGCCACACTTCAGCCGGGCGAAAATGAAACGGTCACGTTTGATGCACCCGCAGCAGGCGATTACCTCTACATCTGCACCGTTCCTGGACACTTCGCAGCAGGCGACTATGGGACGTTGACGATTAGTGCTCCGTAAATAGCAGTTTTTCTGCGATAAGCAGAGGCTATATGAGGAAACCCCCGCTTGTTTGTGCAAGTGGGGGTTTTCTTTTGTATTGAGCAATACAATACCCCCAACGATTTTGTTCGTTGAGGGTACGGTACGTTACCTATGCGTTGGAGCCAACGGTGGGACTTGAACCCACGACCTGCTCGAAACAACAAATGATTACGCTGCTATTTCTATAGTCCTTGCAAGAGAGGTAGGCATTGGTATATGCTCCCCATGTTCCCGTAAAGATTCAATGTGAAATTCTATCGCCTCTTGCATAAGTTGCATGACTTCTTCTAACGTATCGCCTGCTGCAACACACCCTGGCAAATCAGGCACATAGGCACTGTAGGTATTTGCTCCGGTCTCTACAATTATGGCGTACTGCATGCCTCGTATCCCTTCCTATTTTTTGATCTGTGCTTGCCTGAGAATACTCTGATAGGTTTTGGGGTGTAAGTCGTTACTTGGTTTGCCTGCTACCTGTATGCACTCGATAAACTGCATCAGTATTTTTCCTTTTGGATTTCCCAAAAGTTGGTTCATTTACACAATACCCCCAACGATTTTGTTCGTTGAGGGTACGGTACGTTACCTATGCGTTGGAGCCAACGGTGGGACTTGAACCCACGACCTGCTGTTTACGAAACAGCTGCTCTGCCAACTGAGCTACGTTGGCTCACAATAGAGATATTGTAGTGCAGACTGCTACCCTTGTCAAGAGCAAGGGCGAGGGGGAAACCACCTGCCCAGTTCCCTTCTATCACATCCTAGCGTATTTGTCTTGTCTCTTTCCCCCTCGTATCCGTTCTTTTTTGCGATTGGATGATGCTCATTCCGTATACTTTTGATCACTTCTGGGTAGGTTTTCCCTATCTAGCTATAGCTCCTTACCTGATACAACACCACCATTTGCTCTGGGTAAATTTGCCGCTGGTTGCCCAGGGTTATGCCAAAGTCGCACAATGCTAATGCTAAGGATTAAACCCCTTTTTTGGAGACCGCCACACAATTCGCCACAAAACAGCGGTCTACCCCTTCCCCAAGCCAAAAATGCATGGTACAAAACTGGGTTTTGCCAAATCTGGATAGGGAATGACGGAACGGGAAAGGTATGCTAAAGTCGTTTCCAAAATAGTCCTAATACCGCAAGGAGACTACTTATGTCCCGTAGTGTAGCACGTCCAACGGTTTTTGACCAGTCTGACCCACAACCGGTATCATTGGGTGTGGCAGATATTTTTCCCTCGTCATGCTCTACAAGGATGACGTACCGCTGTGCGCCCCTACAAACCCCCCTGTGGGGCAGGGGATGGGGCTACCCGGACTTTGCAATCGTACTAGGCAGGCAGAGCGGGTGATACTGCCCTTTGTGCTTTGTGCTACAATACGGGGGATTATTGATGATAGGGAAAAACCTCAAAGAAAGGTCAGAATAACTTATGGTGCCACGCTCGCTCTACCCGTTGCTGCGGTGTCCATCCTGCCACGCCCGTACCCTCTACGTCACCGATGACGGAGTCCACTGTGCATCCTGTGCCACCCACTACCCACGCCACAACGACTACCTCGATATGATGCCCCGCCAGATAACCTACGATTATGTGTCCAAATACGTCTCGGAAGAGGAAGAGCTCGCCGATGAACTCGACTACCGCGACCTAGCCCCCCCGCTGCTCGCCGCCGGTGTTCGCAACCGCGCCCTGCGCCGGCTGCTCAACATGCGTCCCACCGACATTGTGCTAGACAATGGCTGTGGCACTGCCAAGTTTGCCGCGTGGAATGTTGATAGTGTGGGCTTAATGGTCGGCAGCGACCCGGCGACCCTGTTTGCAGATGCTGCCAGTGAGACGGTAGCCCTTGTGCAGGCAGATACCCGCACGCTCCCCTTTGACGACAATAGCTTTGATAAGGCATTCTCCATAGACGTACTCGAACACTTCCCCCGCGAGGTGATAGACTCCTATTTGCAAGAAACCGCCCGTATCCTGCGCCCTGGTGGACAGATGCTCATTTTCTCCAACACCCGCGAACGCTCCCCCATTCAGCCTATTATAGATATAAGCCGTCATATTGGAAAGCTGTTTGTGAAGGCAGGAGTCTATGACTTTGAGCGCGAGGCTCGCCGCAAGTCTGACCACCTCAAAGCGTTGGAGACGTGGGAAGAAGTGCTTGATGCAATAGCCCGCTCTGGTATGCGTCCCGTAAAGATTGTCTTTTGGAATAGCCTGGTTACTACTTTTGTTGAGCATGTGCTGATGAAACTCGGTGAGGTGGCGGTGACAGCCGGCAAGCGGGCTATGACTCCAACTGCTACTCCCCCTACCCCCGCTGGCAACAACGGGAATCGTCCCAACGACCCGCTGCCTACCGTTGGGGCGCGGGAGATACGCGCTCGCCAGAAGATGCGTGGCTACCTGGATCGCAAGGGAGCAGTCTACTACGCGCTGCAAGCGGTCACGCTGATGATGGAGCTCGACCTGTGGTTGTTTGGATGGATGCGTTCTGGAAGCTACTTTGTTGTCATTGAGAAATAACCTATGCGAATACTCTATACATCACCAGTAGGGCGAGGCGGGGTAGACTTTGGTATCCAAAACATCACCCGTGCGGTGCGCCAAGTGGGGGTACAGACGGAACTGCTGCGTTTGCCAGAAGTGTACAACTTTTTCCCATCGCTCATCCCCGCAGCCGTGCCGCGTCAAGCGTGGCAGGGGTTTGACCTATTGCAGGGACGCTCACGGGTAGCGTTTGCGCTGGGCAAGCTCGGTCTGCCCGTTGTCACCACGGTACACCACCTGACCACTGACCCTGCGCTACAACCCTACAGCAGCTTTGCCCAACGGCTCTTCTATCACCTAGTTGAGTCGCGCTACGATGGTTGGTCTATACGGCATGCTGATGTGGTGGTCTGTGTGAGCCGCTTCACGCAGCGGCAGGTAGTCCAGACCTACGGACGCGCCGATACGGTGCTCATCTTTGACGGCATAGACACAGAGGTTTTTGTGCCGACAGCGGGGATGGTGCGGCAGGACTATGGGTTGCCCCCTTCTGATGCACGTATTCGTCTGCTCTTCATTGGCAATCGCACTCGCCGCAAGGGGTTTGACCTGCTCTCGCGCATTATGGACATGCTGCCGCCTGACTATGTGCTCTACTACAATAGCGGTTTCCAGGGCAAAGCTACCACGTCCCCCCACCCGCGTATGGTACCCATCGGCTCACCCAACCGTGCCGAGTTGGTGGCAGCCTACCAAAGCTGCGATATTGTGCTCTTCCCCTCGCGGCTAGAGGGATTCGGCATCGTGCCAGCCGAGGGGTTGGCGTGTGGTCGTCCTGTTGTGACGACAAACGCCAGCGCATTGCCAGAGGTGGTAGACGATGGCGAGAATGGCTTTTTGGTAGCCCGTGATGATGTGGCGGGGTATGCGGCACGGGTGCGTGAGCTTGGCGAGGATGCGGCGTTGCGGCAGCAGTTTGGGGCGCACGGACGCGAGAAGGTGGTGCGCTGCTTTGGCTACGACCAGCTAGGCGCAGGCTTCCAGGCGGTGTATGGGGGGGTAGTTGGGTAAAGAAGAGGAGAGAGGGTCAACGAGCGGGTGTTGCCCCGGCAATTCCCCCCCTCACACTGCCCCCTGCTCAATAAGCAAGCGGTAGGCTTCCGCTTGGATCGCTTGGGGGTCTACCATTGCTGCCAGTTCATCTGCATCATAGCGTCCCTCGAAGGCTTCAAGGGCAGCATAGCTGAGGGCATAGGGGTAGATTTCGCTGATCATCTCTTGTATATCATCACGACTACCATAGAACCCACCGGCTTTTCTCCGCCGATTGGTGCGTTGGATTTCATACAAAGCATTTTTGATAGATGTGTCCCATGAGCGTGTTGACCGTTGTTCTGCATGCCGCTTAATCAAATGCAGGATGATAATTTTGAGAAAGCTGGCAATTTTGTTAATCTTATCTTCTTTGCTCATTTCTTCCAACTCTGTCACGATGAGGAGGGCATCATCATAGCGGTGCTGTTCAAGACACGCTCGTAGCTCCAGTAATTCTTCCATAGTCGGTTCCTCGTAGCGATAGTATTAATTGTAGTATATTACGTTCCCTCATCCAAGTCTAGCTCATCCCGCACCAGCACGTCTACCGACAC
>CAZLKK010000079.1:9971-14042 GCA_964559995.1 uncultured Chloroflexaceae bacterium | reverse complement strand
GGTACAGACAGGGGTAAAAGCGAGACCACGGGCAAATAGGGTAAAAAAGCGTTGATTGATCCCCCCGAGTGCCGACAACAACCCGTTGCGATAATCGGCAGCCTTGCGAAAGGTCTTGGCTTCTGGGATGATACGCAGGGCTTGGCGCAGTTGCTGCTTGTTCAGTGGGATACCTTCAGGAACAAAGACCTCCGGGTCAAGCGATTCTGGCATCAGCAAAAAGCACATGGTCGGTTCTTCTGGTTGCCGATGTTCTATACACACCCCAATAGTCATCGTAGTATTGAGGTTTTCTGTATCTACAAACTCCAGGGCTATATAGGCAATGCCCTGTTGAACTGCTTGGGGGATGTGCTGGTCATTGGGTAGGGCATGGGTTGGGCTTGTGGTGAGACGCTGGTCATCTGGGAGCAGCACAAATTGTAGGGCATCCAACACCGCTTGCCAATCCGGGAGACGAGCATCTTGCCATTGTATCGTTTTGTCAATGGGTATTAGGCGATTGGTGATATGTTGCCAGTTGTACAGAAAGACGTGGGTCAGGGAATACATATGTACCGACTTTCTCTGTTGCTGTCCGAAAGGGAGAAGAGGGGATTATCGGAGAGACGTTGTAGGCAACATCTCTGCAACATGACCTACCCTTATCTTATCAGGGACTTGTAGCCCTCTACAGGAAACACAAACGACCCTTCCCTCTGTTGTTGAGGGAAAGGATGAGAAATCCTTGCTGCTGCTACCAGATGCTACTCTCCCAGAATGTCTGGATTGTTGCAAGCATGGTGCCCTTGTGACCACTTTTGCATAGGGAACACCCCAAAAAAAGGGACACCAGTAGACGACATAACAAAAAGGGCAGGTACAACAAACCTGCCCACTTGTTGCATACGCAAGGGACAAACAACCAACCCGATACCTTCGCGTCACAGAGTGGTTATGACAACACAACACAGCCAGCGTGGGCTTCCACCTGGCTGTGTCAACCATATACACGAAGGAGGAGCAACCGAGAATATCCGTAAACTCAGGTAAAGGACATTACAGGTGCGTATTCCTGAACCTGGTATGATACAACGCTTTGCTACCTACACCAGATTGATCAGTTCATTAGCGGTGCGCCGCATGTCGAGAAAGACCAGCCCTAGCTTGGCACGGCTATGCGCGAGTGCAGTCAACACAGCTTCTTCTCCAATAGCCATAAGAATAACATAGCCTTCCTCGCCACGCACGAAGACCTGATCGAGTTGACCACGCCGAAGCTCCCCCGCAATACGCTCGCCAAGCGAAAGCATAGCAGCACTCATTGCTGATACGCGGTCTTCCTCAACATCTGATGGCAAAGCGGAGGCCATAATAAGACCATCGACACTCACAACCGCCGATGCCTCGATATCTGGCGTATTCATACTCAACGCCTTTAGATTCCGCACCATTTCCTCGGTTCTGCTTGCCATTCATATCCTCCTTAAAGGCCGTCAGCCAGTTGTGGAATTCAAAAAAAGCTCAACTGAGATGAGAAAAAACCAACCATCCAAAGACTACCAACGGTGGCTACGGGCAACCCGAAAGGGTTATCCTTCTGGGGCGTTTCCCCAGGCTGTGTAGCCTTACAGCCAAAGAATACATGCACATTCGCATAGGGAAGTTGATTGCGCTTGTCTGTACTGACTTTCAGGTGAGCCTCTTCCGCTCAACCAACGCTCTGACCTATGCATCTCAATCGGCTCAAGCGAGTGAAGCCCGTATCCTTGAGATAAAGCTATGCAGCTTTCCAGGCTTCCCCGGTATTCGTCTAGCGCTCATTCTACTACATTTTTTGTGGAAGGGCAACTAAAAATCCCCACGAATTGTATATCTCCCCAAAAACCCGTTATTTTGGGGGTATTGTTGGGATGTCCTCGAGCTCTTGTAGACGGGATCGAAGGGCAAGATGTGCGTCTGTTATAGCATCCGATGGGGTTTTCAGTCCCCGTAAGACCATGAGCAACATCCGTTCCAACTCATCTCGGACCAATCCATTGACCAGGGCGTTGTTGGGCATAGCCTGTCCCTGCTGCGCTTGCCATCGGCACACCTGCGCTGCTTGTTCTCCCCACGATTGCCCCACAAGGGGCATTTCCTGTAACGCTGGCTGCTTCCCAGCTTCCAAGAACATCTGCTGTGCTTCTGTACGGAGCAGAAAGCGTATGAAGTCGAGTGCTGCCTGCTGCGTTGCCGGGTCGGTAGCAACTCGTGCATTGATACTCGCAATGGCACTCTGGACATACGGTTGGGCGGGGTATGCTGCGGCTACCTTTGGCAGCAGCGCAACCCCCAACTGGTCGCCCCAGAGGTCCCGATAGGTCGGGAGCATATGGGACCAGTCTATGGTCATCCAGACGTGCTGAGCACGGATCGCTCCATCTACGACGAGTCCATCTTGACGTGCCAGCAGGGCTTCGTCTTGGTGGAGTTGCTGTACCCATTGGAGCCAGCGTTCTGTGCCGATGCGCCCTTCTCCGTCAAGCACCAACATGCCCTGTTCATCAAAGACCTTGCCCCCAAAGGCTGGCAAGTACCCAATCGTTTTGTCAAACGAGAGGGTATAGGCAAAACCCCACTTTGCTCCATCAGGCGTGCTGGCGAGGGTATGGGCTATCTCTACAAGCCGCTCAATATCGCCAGGAGCCTCAGTAACGTGGTTTCGCTCATAGAAGAGTACCTGGGTATCAAATGTCAGGGGAAGTCCGTAGAGATGGGTTTCCCCCGCCTTATCGCGGACTTCTGCTCCCTTTACTGCGGTGCTCACCAATTTTTGGTACTCTTCAGGACGGATACCCTGATCCAATGGCAATAAGAAGCCATCTAAGGCTAACTCTTCTATCACATGATTGTGTAGCAAGACGATATGGGGTCCCCCCCCCGCAATGGCAGCGGCTTGCAGGTCACTGGTGAGCGATGCCACGGGCATGGTTTGTGGGATAACCTGCACATTTGGGTGCTGCTGATTGTACTGCGCTATTAACCGTGCCAACACTTGGTCATCTGGAGATGACCAACCATGCCACAAGATGAGCGTATGCTGCGGTACCTGCTGTGGTATTACTGATGGGGTTGGGCTGCTCCCTTGCGGGGCAGCCGAGCGACCACAGCCAACACTCAGGAGTAGGCAACCTAGGAGTATTCCCTGCCACACCACCATAGCTAGGTTTTGTGGGTGTTTCATATGGGTTATACGTGATCAAGATAATCTTTCAGCAGCTTTCCTAGCCTGGGATGGCGCAGTTTCCGCAGGGCTTTGACTTCAATCTGGCGCACCCGCTCTCGCGTTACACCAAACGCTTTTCCCACTTCCTCAAGCGTATGGGGCTGCCCATCAGAAAGCCCATAGCGTAGCTCTAGTACGCGCCGTTCTCGTTCTGTAAGTTGGTCTAGCGCGGTTGCTATCTGTATCCGCAGCATCCCACTCACAGCGGCATCATCGGCATCAAGGGCTTGGGGGTCGGGGATAAAGTCTGCCAAAGTGCTGTCTGCCTCTTCCCCCACCGGTGTTGCCAATGATACCGGGTCTTGGGCAGTCCGGCGAAGCTCACGCAGCTTCTCTTCCGTCATTTGCAAATGTGTGGCTAACTCTGCGTCTGTTGGGTCACGTCCGTGAACTTGGGTCAATTGGCGACGGGCAGCTTGGATACGGTTCAGCGTCTCGCCAAGATGCACCGGCAGCCTCACCAAGCGGGATTGGTCTGCTAGGGCGCGGCTCAAGGCTTGTTTTATCCACCAAGTGGCGTAGGTACTAAATTTATAGCCCTTAGTGACATCAAACTTTTCAATAGCCCGGAGCAGCCCCAAGCTGCCCTCTTGGATAAGATCAAGCAGGGGTAAGCCCCGGTCTCGATACCGTTTGGCAATACTGACAACCAGCCGGAGATTGGCTGCTGCCATCTGTTGGCGAGCGATATTCGAGTCTGGTCCCCCGGCGGCAATACGATGGGCGAGCTCCCGTTCTTGTTCGGTAGACAACAAGGGAACCTGCCCTATTTCGCGCAAATAGAGGCGCACACTATCACTCAACAGCGCATCGGTAAAGTCTTC
>CAZLKK010000079.1:2698-9952 GCA_964559995.1 uncultured Chloroflexaceae bacterium | reverse complement strand
AGGACAACTTCTGCTTCATCGGAGTCTTCGCCGGTATCGTCAGATGTATCTTGGACGGGGATACCGGCTCCATCTAGGGCATCAAGAATACCCTCTATCGTCTCAGCGTTATCTTCAGAAGCCGGTACTGCTTGTTGGACTTCTTCTAGGGTAACAAAATCCCGATTTTGCCACTGGGCAATCAACTTGTCCATATCTACTGGCATGACCGGCGGTGCTACCCGTACATTCTCGGAAAACTGCGCCATTACGCTACCCTTTGCGCCATACTTGCCCATCCGCGCATGGTATTTGTTGCTGGTTGTTTAGGCAATGAAAAAGGTCCTACTCTCATGTTCTTTCAACGTCCATAGCATTTCATCTGTACTTGCATATCCCCTGTTCGGTATTGTAGCATATTTTGGTCTTTCCATGCCTAGAATACGGGTAGGAATTCGGGGGTTATCGGAGGGATAATCCTGCTATTCCTGCTCCCCATACCTCTGGGGTGGTGGGAGAGCCTTGCCAAAGATCGCGTATATCGGTAGCTGTGATGAGCTTTCCAAAGGTGGTATTGATGAAGGTAACACGGCGTAGCCGAGCGGCAGGGACGGGCAAGGGCAACCTATGGAGTGGTCCTAGGGCAAACCGATAGTAGTATGCATGGGCACGGGGGTGGGAGGCTTCGTCTGGCAATAGCTCGCGCCGTTGCACAACCGCACAGCGCAAAATTTGGGCATACCAACGAATAGCCCACCGGTCTATGCCAGCGGTGCGGGTGTGGTAGAAGGCGAGGTACTCGGCGGCAAGCTCTTCTGGCGCACGTTGCACCGGTATGCGGTACCATCGTTCGTGCTGTATGCGGTGCCAGTCGTGCTGGTTTGGCACGATAGCGACCAGCACTCGTGCTGTGGGTTCTGGTAGGCTGTCCAGTTAGCCATCCTTGCCTGCATTATAAGTCATATTCCCTGTGTTGATACCGGTTGCCATATCAATTTTCGCATGGTCATAGGCTTTTGCTTCGCCATGCATCTGGGTGCCAGATTGCTGGGCTTGGTTTGCATACTGCTGGAGCATCTGGCGGAAGGGTTCAGATTTTTCTGCCAGTTTAGTGAGCCGTTTCTTTAAGGCGACTTCGTAATCTTCAGGCTCATCTATAAAAAATTCCAGGGTACTTTTGTCTGTCTCCTTGTTCTCACTATGGGTTTCTATGCCTTTACTGACAGTCTGGATAACCTGCTCGCCTTGTTTGGCTTCCTCTGATGGGGTTGGCTCTGCTTGGTTTTCTGCTTGGGCTTTGCGTTTCTCTACATCGTAGTTGAGCCAAGCCTTCATCAAACTGACAACGCTACCTATCACGACACCAAGTTCTGCGACCATAACCGGTTGCTCCTTTCTGTTCCCTCTTGCTTTGATTTGCCATTCTCCGACTCTATTGTAGCATAAGTTGCGGGGCTTTCTTGCTGGTTTTTGGGCTATTTTATTACTCCCCCCTGTCCCCATACATCCGCTCGTTGATCCTCGCGGCTCGAATAGGGCGAGGGGCACACATTCGTCCCCTAGCTCCCCGCGGTGGGGGAAGGAGCAGGGGAGCAGGGGCAAATTGGACTTTGCCATGACCCTGACTCTGCACAAAAATCATTGACAGAAGCTACCAGAATCTCTATAATTTTGACTAATTGTATGTATTTTCAACAGAATAAAGCATACGATACCCTTTAGTATATTCTCGCGTGTTTTGCAGACAATCGCACCATCCTTTTAATGAGGAGGCACATAATGACCACAACTTTACAAGATACCGCTATCACCTCACAACGAGGCAAAAGCAAGCAACTGCGAAACTACGATACCTATACATGGAACATGGAAAACAACCAACAACCCATCTACCTCACGCTTTCAGCGGCGAGCAAACTGTTAGGGGTGCATAGCACCACCCTACGGCGATGGGCTGATAACGGAGCAATTCCTGTATACATTACGCCAGGCGGTCACCGGCGGTTTGCCCGTGCCGATGTTGAAGCAATGGTAGCGCGATCTACGCTGCCATCAGTCTCTCCACGACAAGGGATGATGAGCTTGCTGACGCAGCGGGCATGGGCACAGGCTCGTACCGAGCTGGAACGGTTTGCCCATACACCAGACTGGTTGCAAAAATTAGGTGACGAAGAACGCGATAATTGGCGACGAGTCAGCCAACAATTGATGGGGGTAGTGTTGCGCTATGTCGGTACCCAAGATGATGAAGACGACAAAATGTTGCTCGACCAAGCGCGAGCTATTGGTATGGAGTATGCTTCTCATGTGCGCCGAAGAGATATTCCGCTCTCCAAAGCCCTTGAAGCTGCCCTCTTCTTTCGTGACTTGTTGGTATCTGCGGTCATGGACTTACCCGAAAATGCTACGATGCGAGCAGAAAACACTGCCCAACTGCTGCGCCGGATTAGTCGGGTATTAAACGTAGTCCAGATTGCTGTCGCGTCTGAATATGAAGAAGTCCCCTAATTGCCTGGGAATATTCCGCTCATGGGGTTGAGCTAGGCAAACACCCTTATTTCCTCTGGGCATAAGGGCATAAGGTGGTGGGCTTTGCTGTGGCATAATTCCCCTTGCTTCCCCCATTCCCTATGCTGTGGTGAAGATGTTTCTGTTGCCCTGCTTTTACAAAAATAGACCAACACGGGTGTGACAGATATGGTTCCCTTGTCATAGCAACAGTACCCAATGTTAAAGATATAGTGCCCCCGCTGTCCTCCCTCTCCCATCTTATGGGGTAGGTCACAGGGATTCCGGGCAGAAGGGAACCATAGAGTCCCATAGATGGACATAAGATACCGGACAAGAGATTCCCGACAGAAACACAGAAACACAGAAACGCAGAGATTCGGACAACAACGAGCTATGCGGTAGCATCTTGCCCGGAAATCCTGTCCGGTATCTGTGTGCATCTGTGTGCATCTATGGTTAAAACTTGCCTGGAATTGGCATGACCTACCCTTGTAAGTTCCCTCTCCCCCCCCTGCCCCCTCTCCCATTTTAGGGCGAGGGGGAGCCGTACGGTCTCCCTTCTCCCGCGTAGTGAGGGAAAGGCAGGGGATGGGGGTTGACCGGTGAGACATTGGTTACTCTCCCCTAACCTACCCCTGTGAGTCCCCTGCCATGCCCCCGCAAGCGGGAGCGGGGGATAAGGGGGGAGAGGGAAATACAAAACACGAATCTGCCCGTTTAACCTACCCCTGAAAGGGGTTGCTCGTAAGGAGCAAAGGGGACAGGAAAAGAATCTGCCACACCTGACCAACACCATACCTTGGAGATTTCGGGTAAGATAGTAGAGACCCCCCTTCTCCGCCCTTGCTCCTGCCCCTTTGTTGGGTATTGTAGAGGCGGGGCGTGTGTTCGTGCCATCCTAACCTACGGGTAGGTATTGGCAAAGGGGGACGAGAGAGCCAATAACAAAAAGAGCACCGGTATTTTTACATCTCAGAAAGAAAGAGAAGCAACAGGATATGTGTCTTGGTATTCCAGGAAAAGTAATAGCTATAGAACACGACCCATTAGGTATTCATATGGGCAAAGTCAGCTTTGGTGGTATTGTTAAGGACATCTGCCTAGCCTATGTTCCAGAGGTGCAGGTGGGCGATTACGTTGTCGTGCATGTGGGCTTTGCCATCAGCACGATAGATGAACAAGAGGCAATGGAAGTGTTTACTATGCTCAAAGAAATGGGGGAATTGGATGAACTCGATATTCCCGAATAACGGTAATGGTACAAGGGGGGAGTATGCGATTTATTGACGAGTACCGCAACGAAGCTGAAGCCCGGCAATTTGTGCAGGCGATAGCGCAGCGCATCACCCGCCCGTGGGTGCTGATGGAGATATGTGGTGGGCAGACCCATACCCTGATTAAGTCTGGCATTGATGCGTTGCTCCCCCCTAACCTGACGCTCATTCACGGTCCCGGTTGTCCGGTCTGTGTTACCCCGTTGGAGATGATAGACCGTGCGCTGGTGATAGCCCAACAGCCGGGGGTTATCTTTACCTCGTTTGGCGTGTACCGGGGTCTACCACCGACCTGCTTAGCGTGAAAGCAGCAGGCGGCGATGTCCGTATGGTCTATTCCCCGTTAGACGCATTGAAACTGGCACAGAAACACCCAGACCAGCAGGTCGTTTTCTTTGCCGTTGGCTTTGAGACGACAGCACCTGCAACGGCAATGGCTCTTTGGCAGGCGCAGCGGGCAAATATCCCCAACTTTTCTGTCTTGTGTGCTCACGTTTTGGTGCCGCCGGCTATGGATGCCTTGCTCACTATGCCAGACACACGGGTACAGGGGTTTCTTGCCGCCGGGCATGTGTGTGCCGTGATGGGCTATTGGGAATATGAACCGATAGCCCATCGCTATGGTGTACCGATTGTCGTTACTGGCTTTGAGCCGCTCGACCTGCTCCAGGGTATCTATATGACTATCTGTGCATTGGAAGAGGGGCGAGGCGAGGTAGAAAACCAGTATAGCCGGGCGGTGGTGTGCGATGGCAACCAACCGGCGCAGCAGATGTTGCAGCAGGTGTTTCAGCCATGCGACAGGCATTGGCGCGGTATTGGGTTGATACCGCAGAGTGGCTACTGTCTCAAGCCAGCGTTTGCCGCATTTGATGCAACGCAACGGTTTGATGTGGCATCGATTGAGACAAGCGAGTCGCCGCTCTGCATTGCGGGTGAGATATTGCAAGGGTTGAAAAAGCCGCCACAGTGTAGCGCGTTTGCCAACCAATGTACACCTGAACACCCGCTCGGTGCGCCGATGGTGTCATCCGAGGGGGCGTGTGCAGCATATTACCAGTATGGGGAGTAGCGGGTGGGGGATAAACGAAAGGATATGCGACATGAGTACAGTCCTGACAACGACCATTGCAGGTATCCATATAGATTGTGCAGATGCTCTGGAGCGATACGAGCATTGGACAAAACCTACGGTCATTGTTGTTGATGGTCCGTATGGTATCAATGGGTTTCGTGGCGATTTAGTTAGTCCTGAAGGGTTGGCAGAATGGTATGCCCCGCATGCTGCGGCTTGGGCAAAGTATGCTCTACCAGAAACAACGCTATGGTTTTGGGGAACGGAAATAGGTTGGGCTACTGTTCATCCTATCCTAGCGTTACATGGGTGGGCTTACCGGGCGTGTTGCCTATGGAATAAAGGGGTAGCCCATATTGCCGGTAATGTAAATAGTAAGACGATACGAAGATTCCCCGTTGTATCAGAAATCTGTGCTCAATATACCCGTGATGTGCATTTGTGGACGGGGGATGGGGCTTTTCTGCCAATGCAACCATGGCTGCGCCATGAGTGGAAACGTTCTCAACTCCCGCTGGCAAAAACCAATGAAGCATGCGGAGTAAAGAACGCTGCAACAAGAAAATACTTTACCGCTGACCATCTGTGGTATTTTCCCCCTCCTGATATGATGGAGAAAATTGCTGAGTATGCAAATTGCTATGGCAAACCAACGGATTTTCCCTATTTTTCGCTAGACGGAAAAACTATGCTGACAGCTAGGCAATGGGAAAAAATGCGGGCAAAGTGGAATCATGAGCATGCCGTAACAAACGTATGGACAGAGCCGGCTGTTCGTGGCACAGAACGGCTCAAGAGCAAGACAAAAGCAATACACCGAAACCAAAAACCCTTACGCTTGTTAGAACGCATTATCCTAGCTTCCAGCGATTTGGGGGATGTTATCTGGGAACCTTTTGGAGGACTTTGTACCACGGCTCTCGCAGCAATGCTTACCGGGCGGCAGTGCTTTAGCGCAGAAATAGACCGTGAGTGTTATTGGTTAGCACGGGAACGAATTTTACAGGAGGGAAGAGAACATGGCATCATACCAAGACAAGCATGAAATAGAGGAAAATCGTCCAATTCTACGTTATCCCCCTGATGATTGGGGTCATAGAGAAGTTTATCAAGGAGTTCACAGAGCAATCAAAGCCTTACCAAACTTCTTTGAGTCAGAGCTTTTTATTACAGGGGTGCTTGTAACAGACGAACATCACTTGATAGCTTTGGCAAATATTCTTGAAAAAACACCGTGAAGTTTTTGTAACCATTAGACACATACCCAACAAAGGAACACACCTATGACCTTTACCAACGGATGTCCCATCCCCATCAACGATTACCCCACCGTCATGATGGCGCATGGCGGCGGCGGACGGCTTACCCAAATGCTCATTGAGCGTATGTTTTTGCCTGCCTTCACCAACCCCACGCTGGAGATGATGCACGATGGTGCAGTGCTGCCGGTGGGGGCAGGGCAGATAGCCTTTACCACCGATGGGTACACCATTAGCCCCCTATTTTTTCCTGGGGGAGATATAGGCTCATTGGCAGTGCATGGCACAGTGAATGACCTAGCTATGTGTGGCGCACAACCCCTTGCATTAGCCGTGAGTTTCATCATTGAAGAAGGATTCCCTATGGATGACCTCTGGAAAGTGGTACAATCATTACAAGGGGCAGCAACACAAGTAGGGGTACCAGTAGTGACAGGTGACACAAAAGTTGTAGACCGCCACAAGGGAGATGGTATTTTCATCACCACCACTGGTATTGGCACTGTCGCAGCGGGAATATCACTCTCACCCTATCGTGCTATGCCCGGCGATGTCGTCATCATCAGCGGCGAAATAGCGGTGCATGGCATAGCTATCATGTCCGTTCGTGAGGGGCTAGAGTTTGAAACCACGCTGGAAAGCGACTCGGCTCCATTGCATACGCTGGTAGCGCATATGCTTGACGCAGCCGGTGTGCAGGTGCATGTGCTGCGTGACCCCACCCGTGGGGGGGTGTCTAGTAGCCTGAATGAAATAGCATCCCAGGCGAATGTCGGTATTCGCTTGGATGAACCACAGATACCGTTAGCTGAGCAGGTGCAGGGTGCGTGTGAGTTGCTAGGGCTAGACCCGTTGTATGTTGCCAATGAGGGGAAGTGTCTAGCGATAGTTGCCCGTGAAGCTGCCGACACCATTTTACAGGTGATGCATCAACATCCACTTGGCAAGCAGGCAGCTATTATTGGTGAGGTAACGGATGAACACACCGGGCGGGTGATGATGCGGAGTCGTATTGGGGGTATGCGCGTGGTAGATATGTTGAGCGGCGAGCAACTCCCACGTATCTGCTAATATTCACAGAAACCTATCGAGTAAAGGTAGAACAGAAACGAGGAAGGTATGACACCAGACGATACCGTACAAGATGACAACCTAG
>CAZLKK010000079.1:0-2598 GCA_964559995.1 uncultured Chloroflexaceae bacterium | reverse complement strand
CATTTGAGGAGGCAGAAACCATGCCATATGTGATGAGTATTGAGCGCATAAGCCGTGAGGAAGGCTGGCAAGAAGGATTGCAAGTGGGACTCCAGCAGGGCATAGAACGGGGCATAGAGCAAGGCAAACAACAAGGTTTACACACAGCCATCGAGCTAGGGGTCAAACTGCGCTTTGGCACCAGCGAACCATCCCAAACCCAAGCCTTGCTCAAGCACATACAATCCATCACGAATATCGCAGTGTTGGAACAGCTTGTCCACGCCCTAGAGACCGCGAAAAGTTTGGATGATATCCAACGACTGTGCCAGCAGCATTTGCCGTCTGATGATACGACAACGCCATCGGCGTAATGGGAACAATTGCTGGTAAAATAAGCATAGGAAATGAATTAGACACGACGAATCTGTAATAACGTAAGATGAAAGGAAGTACCAAAGTAATGAGAGAGCCACGGAAGAAATCGTTTATCCAAAAGGTCAAGCAATTTCTCTTGACAACCACAATAGGAACACCACTCACCGCCGCCGCTGGCTGGATTGCCTATAGCCACATCTTCATATCCCACAAAATGGCACTACCGCCAGCGGTATCAGGTGAACGCAAAACTACCAGCAACCGGGCTGGTCCCTTGAGCTACTACGTCGCAGGGGATAAAGCTAATCCCCCCTTGCTGCTCATTCACAGCGTTAATGCCGCAGCATCGAGCTATGAGGTGCGTCCTATCTTTGAACACTATCGCCAAACCCGCCGTGTCTATTCGCTTGACCTACCGGGCTATGGTTTCTCGGATCGTTCAGATCGCAACTATACGCCACGGCTTTTCACCGATGCGGTGATTGATATGCTTGACGTGATAGCCGCAGACACTGGTGTACAGAAGATTGATGCTATGGCTCTATCGCTTGGGTCAGAGTTTCTCTGTCGTGCTGCCAGCGAACACCCGGACCGTTTCCGTACCCTTGCGCTTATCTCCCCCACGGGACTACGCAGCAAAGACCCACGGTTTTACGAATCGCCTGGCAGCACTCGTGGCAACCCGAAGATGCTGCAAATCTTCTCTTTCTCTCTATGGAATCGTTCACTCTTTGAC
Source organism: uncultured Chloroflexaceae bacterium (assembly GCA_964559995.1). Taxonomy (GTDB): domain Bacteria; phylum Chloroflexota; class Chloroflexia; order Chloroflexales; family Chloroflexaceae; genus JAAUSY01. The sequence goes on along the minus strand of CAZLKK010000079.1, from coordinate 1,505 downwards.
CTACTGAGTACGCGGACAGTGCAACATTACTTTTTGCGGCGAGTCTTTAGCCCCTATGTACCGGTAGACCCTGGTCTCCTGGAGTATGATTACCTCACCGTTCATCAGCCGGGGGCATGGTACGCGCCCTATACGTTTGTTTCCGGGTTGCTCTTCAGTGCAGACATAGACCGAGTGTATGATGCAGTCAAGGTTCCCGTGTGGGTCGCCTATGGCACCTTTGGTCAATTTAGTGATATAGACCCGCACAAAGCTCGCGCCCGCGGTAACTGGATAACCAGAGCTTATCCTACTGGTGGTATGCCCCACTTTGAAGACCCCGAACAGTTCTTTCACGGGTATGAAGAATTTTTGGTAGATGCTGCAGACCGCGTGGAGCAAGGGGAGCAGGTATGACGTTGACCCTTCAACTTGTGGATACCCATGCCCACCTGCATTGCTCACACTTTGACAAAGACCGCGAACGGGTAATGAAGCAGGCAACACAGGCAGGGGTAACACGGATGGTTGAGGTGGGCTATGATGTTGGTTCTAGTCGTGCTGCCTGCTCGCTGGCAGAGCAGCACGAGGGGGTCTATGCAGTGGTTGGGCTACAGCCAAACCATGCCCATGAAGCTGCCCCTAACTGGCTAGAGCAAATACGCATCCTCGCAGAACACCCATCAGTCGTTGCTATTGGCGAGATAGGGCTAGACTACTACCGCGATTTTGCCCCGCGTGATCTCCAGGCACAGGTGTTTATTGACCAATTACGCTTGGCACGCGAGCGCAATTTGCCGGTGGTTATTCATACCCGCGAGGCAGGCGAAGACACGTTACAAGTTTTGCGTACCCATGCCCAGGGGCAGCGTGGTATTATGCACTCTTTCTCTGGTAATTGGGAATTTGCAAAGGCTTGTTTAGACATAGGCTTTTTGCTTTCTTTCTCTGGCCCAGTGACCTTTGCAAAGGCAAAAGACTTGCACACTGTAGCGCGACGTGTGCCATTAGATTCGCTGCTGATAGAGACAGATAGCCCCTACCTGTCGCCTCACCCTTTTCGTGGCAAACGCAATGAGCCAGCACGAGTGCGGTTGGTGGCAGAGCAAATTGCAGAACTACGCGGTATATCGCTTGAAGAGGTAGCAGAAGCGGTGTGGGAGAATGCCAAGCGCATTTTCAGATGGTAGCAACATAACAAAGGGTACAAAACGATAAGGGGGAAACACGGTGTTTCCCCCTTACCCAAGAACCAATCACATCAATGTACCCAGTATCTGCTACAACAATGAGCGGTACAACTCCAACGTCTGTAATGCAATTGTATCCCAATTGAAATGCTCTTCAGCCCGTTTGCGCCCCTGAATACCAAAGCGCGTATGTTTTTTCTCGTCCAATACCACATCATTGATAGCTGCGGCTAGATCACGGGCATACTGCTCTGGGTCTACCGGGTCAAATGTTCCTTCTTTCAACTCCAAATCAACCAATACGCCGGTCTCATCAGGGACAACCACCTCTGGGAT
>CAZLKK010000078.1:5339-14086 GCA_964559995.1 uncultured Chloroflexaceae bacterium | reverse complement strand
GGGGGGCGTATCGGGGCGTATCTGCTGATGGGCATGGCTACCGGCATAGCCGCCGCTACCAATATCACACTGGCATCACTGGCTCTCCTCGCCATAGCCGCAATGCTCATAGGTGTGGTGATGTGGCGACACAACACCACTACCCATACCCCCTTTTGGCAGACGCTCCTGCTACGGGGCATGCCCATACTGCTCATAGCCGGGATACTTGCCCTGCTGACCTTCCGCGTTGCCCACCCCTATGTATTCACTGGCTCAACCCCCACATCCCCCCCCATAGCGGGGAATATGGGACAGAAGGAGTGGCTAAACGGGTTCAATGCGTGGCTAGACGGATTAGCAGGTAGGGGCTTTTGGGATATGCGTCTCAACCCCCGCTATATCCAGGATATGACGACCATAGCCAAGCTCCAATCTGGCGAGCAAGATTCCCCTGCTATGCTGCATTGGGTCAACCGCACTGATTATCTCTACCCCCTCACTAACCTCATCCTATGGGGTATGGGACCGCTGGCAGGCATAGCGGCATGGGTTGGTTGGTTGATCTTTGTGCTGTGGGCAGGTATACGGTGGCGCAAGGGAACGTTGACGATTACGCCCCACCTGATGGGGCTTGTGCTGCTATGGCTATGGGTGGCGATGTACTTTGTATGGCAAGGGGGGCAGTTTGCTGTGCCGTTATCATCCCTCTTGCCCATCACCGGACCATTGCTCATCCTCGGCGCATGGTTGTTAGACCGCGGGGTGTCCTCTACCAGGGAAGTTCAATTGGGCAAAACCCACCACGGAGACACGGAAACACGGAGTCACACGGAGACCGGGCAGGAGATTCCCGACAGAAACGCAGAGACGCAGAGACGCAGAGACGCAGAGAATTGGACAATAGCAGGTGGTGAGGATGTCCGGGAAACGAATCTACTCTCCCGCTTGAACCCCCGTCTTGTCAAGCGATTGGCACTGGTGCTGATGGTGTTGGTTGTTGGTGGGACGCTGGTATGGGCATACGCTTTCACCCGCATCTACACCCGCCCCCACACGCGCACTGCTGCTACACAATGGATACTCCAGCATGGACGTAGCGGGGTGCAAGTGGCGTATGAGAGGGGTAATGCCCCGCTCCCCCTGACATCACAAGAAACCTACGCATGGCTCAAACCACAAGAGCTAGAACTGCCTATCTACGCCCAAGACACCCCTAGCAAATACACCGGCGATGGGGGGTATGACCTACCGGGTATGCTAGACATGCTAGAACAGGCAGACTACCTCACCCTGACCAGTAGCGAAGGCTATCGCTCCATTGAGCGGTTGCCTACGCGCTACCCCATTACCAAGCAGTTTTACCAACAGCTTTTTGCTGGCAACTTGGGCTTTGAATTGGTAGCAGACATCACCTCCTACCCAACGCTTGGCGGTATCACCATCCCTGACCAATCGGCAGAGATGAGCTTTCACGCCTATGATCACCCACGGGTGCTTATCTTTCGCAAGAGCGGGTATAACCGTTGGTTTGCCGAGGAATTGCTCACTCAAGATACCCAAGATACCAACTGGGACGAGATAACACCGCTGCCCGTGGGCAAGGCTGATCAAGCCCCCACCGGACTAAAACTCACGACAAGCGACTACCCACGCTACCACGAGGGCGGCACATGGCACACGCTGTTTGACCCACAGCGCATCAACCCCGCGCTCGCGCCGCTGGCATGGCTGCTCGTGCTCGAAGCCCTCGGCTTGGCAATGTTTGCTGTGCTTTTTGTGTTGCTCCCCTGGCTCCCAGATCGCGGTTGGTCTTTGGCAAAGATACTTGGACTGTTGTTTGTCGCATTGGGGGCATGGCTCAAGGGCAGTTTGGACATTGCTGGTTTTGCCCCGCGTAGCGTGTGGGTATGCGCCGGGGTGCTTATGCTCACAGGGCTTATCATGGGGGCAGCAGCATACCGTCAACTGGCAGCCTACTGGCGAAACCATCGCTCCCTGCTGCTGACTGGCGAGGCGGTTTTTCTGGTCGTTTTTGCCGGCTTTGTAGTGTTGCGCTGGTACAACCCCGACCTATGGCACCCGTGGCGCGGCGGCGAAAAGCCAATGGAGTTTGCCTACCTCAACGCCATCCTCCAGAGTAGCTCATTCCCCCCCTACGACCCCTGGTATGCCGGTGGCTATATCAACTATTACTACTTTGGCTTCGTCATTGTGGGGGCTATGATTCACCTCACGGGTATCATACCGGCTATCGCTTTCAACCTTGCGGTGCCGACTATCGCAGCATTGACGGCACTGGCGGCGTGGGGCGCAGTCTACAACCTGTTAGCCCCCTCTCCCATACAGGACGAGGGGGAACCGCCGCCAATCTCCCCTTTTCCCGTTTATGGGGGCAGGGGGCTATCCCTGAGAGCGTTACCGTCCCACCGCAAACGGGCATTTTGGGCGCACATCTCCGCCATTCTCGCCCCGTTTTTGCTGCTGCTAACGGGTAATCTGGTGCAAGCCTTCTGGCACCTCAACGGCTATGCTGCCGAGCAGACGCACCGCCCTGAGTGGGCATTTTGGGATGCAACGCGCATCGTGCCAGGGACGGTAAACGAGTTCCCCTTCTTTACCTTCCTGTTTGCCGATATGCACCCGCATATGCTCGTGATGCCCTTCTCGTTGGCACTCGTGGGGGTGATGGTAGCGATGGTGAGGCTGCTTGACTGGCACAAACGCATGCCATCACGGACAACGCTGTTGGTGCTGCCGCTGGTCTGGTACCTGCCGCTGTTGGGGATGGCGGCAGTGCTGGCGGGGACACTGCACGTTACCAATACATGGGATTACCCTACCTACCTGGGGCTAACACTGGCAACATTGGTGCTGATACACCATACGCTATGGCGCAGGTTCCGTAACCACACCTCGTCCCCCCAACGGTTGCTTGGACAAGTGGTTCTCTCACTGGCATTTGCAGCAGTGGTCGTCATAGGTGGTGGGTATCTGCTATTTCTCCCCTTCCATACCCACTTTGCCTCGGAGTCGTCCGGGGTGATGCTGCTGCGGGATGGGGCGCAGTCGGGACTTTGGCAACAGGTGTGGCACGCTGAACGCACATCCCTGCGCGATCTCCTGCTGCTGTATGGCTTTTGGCTCTTTGTGATGGTCAGTAGCGGGGCATTGTTGTTGCATCGTTGGCTGCGGCTACCGCGCTGGATAACCGCAGGGTGTACCCTGCTGGTCTTGACTATTGCCGCTATGGGGGCATACCGCGAGCAATCATCCCCCGCGCTGCTTATCCCCCTACTGGTGCTGACTATCCTGCTGCTTTGGCAACTGCGCCACCTGCCCCCGCGCCTTGTGCTGCCTGTCATCTGGGCAATAACCGCGCTGGCTATTCTGCTTGGCATAGAGGTAGTTGTTGTGCGTGGCGATGTAGGCAGGATGAATACGGTATTTAAGTTTGGCTTGCATGGTTGGACGCTCTTTGCCCTAGCAGCAGCAGTAGCGATACCCTGGCTTTGGCAGACACTACCCACCCGAACAGGGCGCATGCCCGGTGGTATGTTCCTTCACTGGATATGGCGTGGGGCATTGTTGGCATTGATCGGCGCGGCGTTGGTCTACCCCATCACCGCCACCCCCGCCCGCTTGACAGACCGCTACAGCGAGGATGTCCCCCACACGCTCGATGGCATGGCATTTTTCGGCTACGTCGATGGCAATGAAGAGGGGTATAGTTTCCCGTTGAGCGAAGATGCTGCGGCTATTACCTGGATACAGCAAAACCTCACCGGTACGCCTATGATCCTCGAAGCGCATCAACCCTCCTACCGGTGGGGGGCGCGTATCGCCACCTATACCGGCTTACCTACGCTGCTTGGGTGGGAATGGCACCAACGCCAACAACGCAGTCTGGTAGACGTGTACCCGGTGTTTGCGTGGGAGCAATCAACTCGACCAGCCGGGATAGACACACGCACGGTCATAGACCATCGCCGCGAAGCTATCGCTACCATCTACAACACCCCTGACCCCATGCTTGCGCTTGGTTTGCTAGAACGCTACGGTATTGAGTATGTGTATGTGGGGGGCGTAGAGCATGCGTTATATGAGCCATTAGGGTTGGCAAAGTTTGACACCCTAGTAGCGCAAGGCGAGCTAAAGCCGGTGTTTCAGCAGGGCGCAACGACACTCTACCAGGTCATTAGCCCCGGTAGCCCAACGGTGATTGTAGATGATAGCCGTATAGAGACCCCAGATGTAGGCAAAAAGGGGGATGAAGACCAGCGCAAACTCATCCCACAGCTTATGCTGAAAGAGCCAGTCAATATGCTGCCAGCGATGCGCGGCTTTGCCTGGAATACGTGGGCAAATGGGCATACGTGGGGGGCAGTGCTGGTTTGGCTTGTAGCCCTCTATAGCCTTACGCTGCTTGGTATCCCAATAGCATTTGTTATCTTTCGCCGCTGGAATGATGGCGGGGTGTTTTGGGCGCGTATTATTAGCCTGATTGTTGTGGGCTATGCGGTTTGGCTGCCGACTAGCCTCGCTATGACCTACAACTCCATCTATACCCTAGCCGGGGCTATCGTGGCAGTTATCGTGTTGGATGTGGGGTTGTTGGCACTTGTGGGTGGGGGTAATCCCCGCTTCTCGCTACGCACGGGGCTGCGACTGCTTGGTACCCACCTGCGCCAACACCGCCGCTCTATCCTCGCCACCGAAATACTGTTTTTGGTTGCCTTTGCCGTCTTTACGCTCATACGTGCCTACAACCCTGATATGTGGCACCCGATATGGGGCGGCGAGAAGCCAATGGAAACCGGCTTCCTCAATGCGAACCTGCGAAGCCCGGTGATGCCCCCCTATAGCCCCTTCTACAGTGACGGCTATATCAACTACTACTACTATGGCTTTTTCCTGCTTTCGCTGCTGCTTAAAGCCACTGGCATAGCCCCATCTATTGGCTACAACCTGATTATCCCCACGATTTTTGCGCTCATCCTCGCCGGTAGCTATAGCATCGTGCGTCAGCTTACTGGCAGGGTGTGGGCAGGCATTGTCGGCGCGGTGTTTGTGACAATCATCGGCAATGTGGCAAGCGTGGTGAAGATTGGCTGGTCGCAGGGCATTGAGCCAGTACTCGCAGCGTTACGTACCCCAGAAACCATGCCGTTTCTTGAGCGGGTGCAAGGGCTAGGGGAGCGTATTGGTGACTGGTACATTGGTCCTAGCCGCGTCTTTGTAGACCCCGTGTTTACCATCAATGAGTTTCCCTATTGGAGCTTCTTGTATGCAGACCTACATCCACATATTATTGCTATTCCTATCTCTTTGTTGTCTATTGCGCTTGCCTACCAGCTACTACGTTGGGCAGCAGTAGGGCAACAAGTAGCATCTCCACCCCTAGCCCGGTTGGAAGCCCTCATGCTATTGGCTACAACCGCCCTTGTACTTGGTACACTGGCTGTCACCAACTCGTGGGACTTCCCCACCTATGGGCTATTGTGTGGGGCAGCAGTGGTCGGCGGGGCATGGCGCAACCGCAACTATCGCTGGCAACGGTGGATAGGATGGCTTGTAGGTGCATCCCTACTCGCTATTGCGTTGGTGCTAGGGGGTATGGCATACTACATGCCCTTCTTTGAAAACTACTATGCGATGGTGTCAGGAATTGGCAGGGTAGAAGATGCTATGCCCATTAAAGCCTACCTCGTATTGCATGGCATATTTGTCGCCATTATTGTACCGGTGCTGTTTGGGGCATTGTGGCGGGTGGTAGCCTGGCGCAAGCCATCCCACTCTGCCGCCTACCTACGCCATATCTGCCCCCCCCCAGATACCACCCCGTCTATGCCCCCATCCCTACCGTCATCGTCATCATCATCACCTGCCCCATACGGTGGGCAGTATTCGCCAGTGGGACGGGGGTTGTTGTCGTTGCCCTTTGTCGCGGCGTTGGTCGGCTTGGTGATGGCTATTGTACGCGGCACCAAACAGCAACAAGCAACGCGAGCATTGCCCAAGACCCCAGGTATTGTGGCGGGGCTTGCGTTGGTTGGGCTATTGCCCATTGGCATAGCTATCATCCGCAAGTTGGTTACTGGCGAAAAGCTGCCGGTACAGCAAATACCAGCGCAAGCACCAGATACATCCTCTCCCTCTGCGCCATCATCTATACCAAACGCAAGCGAACGTATGCAGGCTAACTTACCTACCTACACCCCATCCCGCTTGGAGCAACCAGCACCATCACGGACACACCACCTGCTGACATGGGGGAGTCGGTTTGCCATGTTGGTACTTGTTGTGCTGCTCGTGATCATCTCCAAACAGCAGCCAGATATAGCTCTGCGGCTCTGGATGGGTGGCTTGCTTATGATGAGTGGCTTGTTGTTGTTGACGCGCTATATCAAGCACACCACATGGTTTATTATCCTCATAGCGGCATTAGCTTGGTCTGTCACCTTTGGCTATGAACTCTTCTTTATCCGTGACCATGTGCAAGATAGCGACTACTACCGGATGAACACCGTGTTCAAGTTTGGGATGCATGTTTGGGTGCTGTTGGCATTGGCTGCCGCTGCCAGTTTGCCGTTGCTATCGCTTGGGCTGCGCCGCTTGGGACAGGCGGTAGTCAAGTGGGTGCAACAGGCGGGGCGGGGCAGACATACGCCTGTCCCGCATAGCAGGCGGGCGCAGCGTATCGGCGGCTGGATTACCCTAGCGGTTGGCACATTTCCCATCACCGTACTGGTCATGATTGGGCTTATCTTCCCGCTTGTTGGCACACCAAGCCGCATAAACAACCGCATCCCCGGCTCGCAAGAACTGACCCTAGACGGCTTGGCATTTTTTGAATATGGCGAGTTTACCCATAATGGAAAGACGGTCTACTTACAACCAGATGGTGAAGCGATAGCCTGGCTCAATGAGCACATTGTTGGCACGCCGATTGTGTTGCAATCGGGGTTATCGTTTTACCGTGAGTATGGTATTCGCATTGCTGCTAATACCGGCTTCCCTACAGTAGTTAGCTCGCTCCACGAGAATGAACAGCGTGACCCAGAGGACGTAGGGATACGTGACCGCGATATGGATACGATCTATCGCAGCACAGACAGCAACTTGACGCTCCAGCTACTGCAAAAATACCGCGTCAACTATGTGTATGTGGGCAGTGTCGAGCGGGCGTTTTATCCCGCTGAGGGGTTGGCAAAATTTGCTACTGTGCTTGACCCCTTCCTTGACCTCGTGTATGAAAATCCCGGTGTGCAGATATACCGTGTCCGCAATATCCCACAGCCATACCCCATGCCCCCGTCTATTGAGGACAACCAGGATAATGAGGAGGAGATTACCCTTAACTTTGCCGACCTACCGGGACCTATTCCAGAAGATGATGAGACGTTGAAGCAAGAGGACACCAAAACCCTAGAGCTGTACTACAAGTTGTCACCAACAAACGCTCGTCTAGCCCGTATACTCGCAGCACGCTACGAAAAGCTCAACCGATTTGATGATGCAGTGAACGTGCTTGAAACGTATATCAAGACAGACCCAAAGGATGTCTTGATGCTGCACGTTTTGGGCGATGTGTTAGCACGGGATGGGCAGCTTGATGCGGCTGAGGATGTGTACCGCGAGGCAGCCAATAGCAGTATGAAGTCGGCTGATTGGGATAAACTTGGCAGAGAATTGTTGGCGTGGGGGCGGCTAGACAAGGCAGAGCTTGCGCTTATTCGGGCGATCACGATTGAGCCAGTAGATACCCCTGCCTACTATCACCTAGCCGAGACCTATATCCAACAGGGCAACACAAGACAGGCTATCAAGTACTTGGAAATATACCTACAAGCAGCACCAGATGGGTATTTGGTAGATTCGGCACAAACGTTGTTGAAAAAGCTCCAGGAGCAGTGAGGGGTAGGGGGACGTTGCTTCCCCCTGCCCCCGCTCTCCCTGCCTCTCAGGGGTAGGTCTTACCAATATGGGTTATTCCTGCCCGGAATGTCCCGGTATATCGTCTACCCTTGTAAGTTACCCCTGCCCCCGCTCCCATCCCAGGGCGAGGGGGAGACACCACATGGGGCGCACCGCCGTGCGCCCCTACACCAGCATACACGCACAGGGGCTAGGGGATGGGGGCTGCCCGGAGCGACCCGCTCGCGGCTCCCCCCGCTTGCCGCTTGCCGTCCTATCCAAGACTTTGTATCTGGCGGGTAGCGAATGCTGCCAACTCGCTTGCCGTGGCACCATCTGCCCCAGGTACCGGTGTGGATGGGGACAGGTTCGCCAACTGCTTGAGGGCATTGCGATAGTTGCGGCGTGCTTCCTCGATGCGACCCATTTGTCGCCAAACATTTGCCATACCGAGCATCCCCGGCACAAATCGCCTATCAAGATAGACCACCCGGCGGTATTCGTTCAAGGCTTCGTCAAACTGGGATTCGTGCTCATAGATCTGTGCCAGGGTGTAATGGGCTTCAATGGAGAGCGGGTCAATTTTGAGGGCTGACTCACAATGGTACTGAGCACACCCCCACTCGCCACGGTCTGCACATATCCGCCCAAGCATAGTCCGCCCTTCTACATGTTCCGGCTGGATATTGAGCAAGTCTTGCAACAACTGCTCACTGGTTGCCTTATCCCCCTGGGCAAACAGCGTTTTGATGCGAACCCACAATTTGGCAGGGTCTACTCGTTCTGGCTCCACAACAATTGCCGGTTGGGTTGGTATAACCAAGCGGGGTTTGGGTTGCGGATTTGGGGGT
>CAZLKK010000078.1:0-5329 GCA_964559995.1 uncultured Chloroflexaceae bacterium | reverse complement strand
GGCACCGGGATAAAAGATCGGTTTGCTTCCTGGGTATCCTCCCCCCCCTGCATCGTCTGGCTCACCCCCCGTAACTGGCGCAGCAGCGCATCTAGGTCTGGCATAGCGGTAGCGGTAGAGACAAAAGACGGCATCTCGTCAAGGGTAAAGAGGGGGGCATCAAGGTGTTTGCGATAGACCACCGTATTGGGGAAATTGTGAACTTCAAACTGGTGGTAAATACTGGCTTGAGGCTCTGAATGTCCAACAATGAGCCAACCGCCAGGGGAAAGGGCGCGATAGAACCGTTCAACCACCTTGCGGGTTGTCTTTTCGTCAAAGTAGATAGTCACATTGCGGCATAGGATCATGTCTAGGGCAGTTGTGCCATTGGTGATAGAAGGGTACATGGATTCTATCAAGTTCAAGCGGTTAAACGTGACCATGTTTCTGATTTCCGGCTTCAACCGCCAACGATTGCCTTCTGGGATAAAATAATTTTGCTTCAGTACCTCCTCAGTATCACGGAATGACCAATTGCCATAGAGACCCTCCCGCGCCCGCATCAGGAAATCGGGGTTAATGTCTGTCGCCAAAATAGAGATATGCCAATCATCCTGGTTGCCGAGCAGTTCACGCATCACCATCGCAATAGAATAGGGTTCCTCCCCCGTAGCGCAGCCGGCACTCCATATGCGGATGCTTCGCAGCGCAGAGCGGCGTTGGATGATCTCTGGAAAAATATGCTTACGGAAGGCTTCAAACTGCGGCTTGTTGCGAATGAAACTCGTTTCCCCAATGGTCAAATGTGCCAACGTGATTTCCCACGAGGGACCATTGTTTGCCGAGTCTGAGTAGAGTTCCGCTAGGGTCTTTAGTCCAGAAGCCTTGAGTGCCAAGCTCAAGCCGTGGGCAAGATCATCACGTTTGTGCTCAGGATAAAATAATCCACTGCGACTGAGCAAAAGTTCACGAAAGCGGTAGTAGAGGTCATCGCTCAGTTGTGGCTCCATGATTCTGTTTACCTTCCTGTGGCTGAGAGCACATCGGTTCCAATGTATTGCAGGACTGCTGGTGCTATTTGGTCAAGCGGCGCGACCCGAACCACTGCCCCTGCCGAGACTGCTGCGTGTGGCATGCCATAGACGACACAGCTGGCTTCATCTTGGGCATAGGTTTGTCCACCACGTACCCGCATAGACCGCATACCCCTTGCTCCGTCATCACCCATGCCGGTGAGAATTACGCCAATAGCTTCTGAACCATACACCTGTGCCATAGACTCAAAGAGCACATCGGCACTCGGACAAAAGCGGTCTGTGGCAACATTATCGCGTAAGCCAATGTAGCCCTTGCTAAAGGCGAAAATATGGCGTTCATCAGGAGCTAGGTAGACAACCCCCGGCTCCATACGTTGGTTGGGTTGGGCAATAACCACCTTGAGCGGGATAGTGGTATTGAGCCAATCTACCAACGCTTCAACGAAGCCACGGGCTATATGCTGAACGAGCAGGATGGGCAGGGGAAAATGGCTCCCCAACCCACTCAAGACAATCTGCACGGCAGCAGGTCCACCAGTAGAGGCGGCAACGGCTAGGACGCTCGTATGGGATGTGGTCGTTTTGGGTTTGCTAGTCGTTGGCTCAAAGGTTCGTGGTGGGTGGCGGGTGACTACCGGCACATCTGCCATCAGTTCAAGGGTGCGTAGCAGATTCGCCCGGTCTATCTCGAAGGCTTCATTTATGGGGCTACCAGGCTTGCGGAGCACTGCCACTGCCCCCGCAGCGAGGGCTTCCACCGAACGTCTCCCTTCATCGCCCATGCTATTACTGACCATCACAATGGGGATGGGGTAGCTTTGCATGATGCGGCGAGTGGCTTCGTAGCCGTCGAGTATTGGGAGGTGAATATCCATAGCGATGACGTGCGGGCGTAGTTGGTGAGCCATTTTTACGCCTTCTTCGCCATTTATCGCTGTGCCGACAATCTCAAATTTGCCGGAAGCCTCAATGAGCCGTATCAGAAGCTCGCGCTGAGCGCGGGAGTCTTCTACAATAAGCACTCGGATTGGTTCGTTCTTCTGACGGTTGCTCATAGCTGCCCCATTTCTGTTGGTAGCGTAGCAAGGTCTGATGGGGTTTCTGGTACGAGTTTTAACAAGGATTCTGGTTCTAGTAACAAGAGCGAATCGTCATTTGCTTTGACGACCCCTTGCAAGAAGTCGGCGGCTATACGCTTATTTAATGGGGTAACATGCCGGATGGATAATGTGCGTACATCTATCACCTGGTCTACCCGCAGCCCCATAAGGGGTTCAAGGTTCGTTTCATCAATACGTCCCACGATGATGATTTGGTTAGTTATATCATAGGTTGGTGTTTCCCCAACGAGGATGCTGCCATCCAAGACCGGGAAATATCGACCACGAAGGTTGAGCAGTCCAATAACTTCTGGTGGCGCACCTGCCAGCGAGACGAGTGCGGGTAAACGCACAATTTCTATCACGACAGAGACGGGCATGCCATATTGTTGGTTGCCAATGCGAAATGTTAGGGTGAGCAAGGTATTGTCTGTGGGTAACACAGACAAGGCAGCTTGTATCATGCTCGTGTCGGTTTTTGCCAGTTGCATGCTTGTTGTATTCCTTCCCCAAAGGTCTGTCTATTCCCCCCATGTAATGATAGAGGGGGGGTATGGTTGGGAAAACGCAGGTATCCCTATGGCAAGGGATAGCGTAATACTCCTCCTGATCTGCGTATTTTCCCTATCAGTGTTGTTGTTGCTTGCTTATGTTATGGACAGATACGTGTACTGTCCTCAAAGGCTCCCCGGTATCTGTGGTTGTCCTTCACCATTATATGGCAAGATTCCTGCTGGTTGGGTTGGTTGATTATTTTTTTCATAAGACGGCAAGTTGCCGTAGGGATTCTATGAGATTGTGTTCAGCAAAGGTGTCTTTGGGTATGTAATCAATGGCACCAAGCTGAAGCCCCTCAAGCGCATGCGGGGCATTGTCGTAGTGCGTTAGCATAACGACAGGAATATGCGCCGTGGTGGTATCACTTTTTAATATACGACAAACATCGTACCCGTCTAGGTTTGGTTCTGGTAGCTCAATGTCAAGAATGATAGCATCAGGGAGTAACGAGCGGGCAAGGTCTAGCCCGTTACTCCCCGTTAGGGCTAACTTTACCAGCAACCCATGCCGTTCTAATTCCATACGGATACGGTTTGCCTGAGTCTGGCTATCTTCAATAACCAAAATCTGTTTACTCGCCATAGTTTCTCCACGTTGCCATGTTGCGTCAGTAACTAGACGGCAGTTATCAGGAGTGAAAAACTGCTCGGAACTCAAATTTTATATCAATTGTTCGATAGTGTCCAGTAACCCTTGCTGGTCAAACGACTTTTTCACGATGTACGCATCAGCCCCCGCCGAGATGCCGCGCTCGCGGTCTGCCGGGGTGTCCAGCGATGTAACCAAGACAATAGGGATATGCTTCATCAAGGAGTCAGATCGCACTTGGGTAGTGAGTTCAAAGCCATTGAGTCGGGGCATATCAATGTCGCTCAATAGCAGATCACAGCCGTCTTCGTCAAGCATACGGCGCAGGGTTTCTAACGCTTCGGCACCATCTGTCGCAAGCGTCACCTGATAGCCTGCCGCTTCGAGAATGTTCTTTTCTAGGGTGCGCGTGGTGATGGAGTCATCTACCACGAGGATGGTTGGTGGATGGGCAGAATCGGTTATTTCTGCGGTTTGATTGACAAGGTAGCGTGACCCGATGGCGGCACGCACGACATCTACCACGTCTAGGATAGGCACAACGCTGCCGTCCGCGAGGATAGTCGCCCCTGCAATAAAACGGACTCGTTGGAGCGGGGCAGGCAGCCGATAGACAACAAGCTCCTGCTCGCCAAGCACCGCATCAACCATGCAGGCAATCTGGCGTTCGCCGCTGCCGAGCAAGAGGGCTAACGACCAGTTCCCCGTCCCATTGGAGCGTCCCGCTACGAGGGCTTCGTGGCCCTTGTCACGCCGTCTTTGCTCCTTGACGATGGGGTGTTCGCTCTTGCCGAGCAAGTCCGTAAGATGCACTAGGGCAAGGGGTTTTTCGTCTATGAGCAGACATGCCCGTCCTTCTAGTACCTTGATGTCTGTTGGGGCTACCGAGACAATGCGCTGCACCGAATCAAGCGGCAGCATGTAGGTAGATTGGTCTATACGGAGGAGCAAGCCGTGGGAACTAGTGAGCGAAAGGGGCACGCTAATGGTGAAGATACAGCCTGTCCCCTGGAAATTCTGGACCGTCACCCGGCCATGCATACGCTCAACTTGGGAACGGACTATATCTAGCCCAACCCCACGTCCAGACATTTTGCTGACGATTTGGCGGGTAGAAAACCCAGGCTGAAAAATGAGGTCTATCAGTTCTGATTCAGACACTCGCGCTATATCTGCCTCTGACAATACGCCACTGCTCATTGCCCGTTGGCGTATATTTTCAATGTCTAGCCCGGCTCCATCATCTTCTACGTGAATGGTCAGGTAGTCGCCACTTACGGATGCCCGCAGGATAATGTGTCCTAGCGAGGGTTTGCCTTGCTGCTCGCGCACCGTTGGCGATTCTATGCCGTGGTCTATGCTGTTGCGAAGTAGGTGGAGCAAGACTTCGCGGAGCCGTTCGAGCACTTGGCGGTCTGCTTCTGCATCCCCATCTTCTAGCGACAACTCGACCTGCTTATTTGCTGCCCGTGCCATCTCGCGTACTTGGAGGCGCAAGGGGCTAAAGAGCGTGGTAATGGGCAGCATACGGGTGCGCCGTATCTGGTCGTGTAGGCGGTCTGTGACGGTAGACAGACGGGTATAGTCTTCGGTGGAGAGGCGAGCATGCATCCCTAACCGTTGCTCCATATCCGTAATGATGGTATTGGCTTGGGTCAGGGATTCCATGAGGGTAGAAAGCTGTGAGACGATAGTCTGGTAATGTTGTCCGCCTTCGCTCTGCTCCAGGATACGGGCAGCCCGTTCAACAAAACTCATGTCTGTTTCCCGATCACTCAAGTGGTGAACGGTAGGCTGAAACGCCGGGGTATAGCTCTGAAGTTGGGTGAGGATAGGGCGAACATGTCGCCAGATACGCCGCCAACGCACGGGGGCATCGGCTAGTTCCCTCGCTTCGGTAGATCGCTGTTGAGCGCGAACAGAGCAGGTGATAAGTTCGCCGGTCTCGTTGAGTAGGTTGTCCAGCGTTGTGGTAGTGAGGCGCACGGTAGAGACGTGTTCCCAGGGCATATCGCCACTGCTACTGCTACTTCCACTGGCAGGCTGTGATACCATATCGGCAGA
>CAZLKK010000077.1:1592-14376 GCA_964559995.1 uncultured Chloroflexaceae bacterium | reverse complement strand
GGTATAACCATCATCACCTATGCTCATCCCAAGCACAAGCGGGACAGACAGCAGCCGTAGCACCACGAACACTCGGTAGTTTGGTGCATATGGTCGGGGCGTGGTGGCTAGGGACGTTGTTGTCGTTTGGACTATTGCTCATTGCCCAGCGGGGGGTACGCTGGCAACACTTTCTCTACCCGGTGCTCTGCCTGGGTGCGGCTCCGTTGTTGGCAGCCTATGCCAAACGTGGGCGCGTAGGGGCGGTGGTGGCGTGGGTGGGGGTAGTAGTGCCGGTGGGGTATGGGGTGGTGGCGTGGGTGGAGCATGTGCGGTGGTATTTGCACTAATGAAGGCGTGGAAGACCCCATTGTCCCCCACACCCCCACCGTTTGCGGTGTCTACGTGCTGGCTATCTCCCGCACCAAATCGGTAATAGAGAGCACCCCTACCGGTTTCTTACCGCCATCCTTATCTTCAATAACAACAACCCGATGAATACGCCGATCCATCATGATCTTACTGGCATAGCGCACCGTATCGCTAATCTTGACCGAAACTACATCAGTAATCATAATATGACTCGCCGTTAAGTCACGCCAATTTTTCCAATACTGCTCATAGAGTCGTGCATTTACAAGGTCTGTCCGCGATATTAACCCTACCAAGTTACCGTCCTCATTGACAACAACAAGAGCACTTATATCCTGTTCTGTCATCTGCCGTGCGACCTCCTGAATAGGGGTCGTATCTTGGCATGCCAGAACACCTTGATGCATAACATCTCCAACAGCACGCTCCATTGCTCACTCCTTTCAAAATATGCTGTAGGTTCTGTGAAAAAACGTGATAGGAAAAGGGTATACTTTTGTAATACCAAAGTGTACTATAAAATATGGTTCGCCGTCAACCTGATTTTGGATAGAGACCAAAGCAAGCCTACTGCCCCAAAGGGGGGCAAAAAGCGGGGTATGTATACCCCCCCGCTCCTTGCCCACGCTACCCTACAACGATTTGAGCGTCTGGATCGTGCTCCCCACTGCCTCAGCAGATTTCTGGCACATCGCTTTTTCTTCATCATTAAGCGGTAGCTCAATAATACGTTCCACGCCACCAGCACCAAGTACCACCGGTACGCCAAAATAGATGTCGTTCAAACCATACTCACCCTCAAGATAGGCGGCGCAGGGAAGCACCCGCTTCTTGTCACGGAGAACCGCCTCAACCATCTGGACCGTCGCCGAAGAGGGGGCATAGTAAGCACTGCCTGTTTGCAGCAGATTGACAATCTCGCCGCCGCCCTTGCGGGTGCGCTGCACAATCGCCTCCAGCTTATCCGCCGGGATAAACTCGCTCACGGGGATACCCCCAATGGTCGAGAAGCGCGGCAATGGCACCATCTCATCGCCATGCCCACCAAGCAACATCGCCTGGACATCTTCCACAGAAACGCCGGCTTCCATCGCAATAAAGGTGCGATACCGTGCCGTATCAAGCACCCCCGCCTGCCCAAACACGCGGTTTTTGGGGAACCCACTCACCTCACGGGCAAGGTAGGTCATCGTATCCAACGGATTGTTGACGATGATAATGATAGAATCAGGAGAATGTTTGGCGGCATTTTCAATACAACTTCGCGTAATGTTGGCATTGATCTTGATGAGGTCTTCGCGGCTCATACCGGGTTTGCGTGGAGCACCCGATGTCACCACAACCACATCAGATTTTGCCGTATCCGCATAATCACTCGTCCCCGTCACCTGCACATCAAACCCTTCAATGGGACCTGACTGCATCAAATCCAGGGATTTGCCCTTTGCCATCCCCTCTTTATCGGGAATATCCAGCAAAACCACATCACCCAATTCTTTGGATGCAATCCAATGTGCCGCAGTTGAACCGACGAAACCTGCACCAATAATGGAAATTTTGTTCCTCATCGAACCCTCCTTAATTTTGCCTAATATCACGTAACCAACACCTATTGTAACATAAACCTAGTAGAGAAGCGACTAGCGTTGTTCATCTCTCCCGTGGTGGGCGAGAAACGAGAAGGGCAGATAATGGCGTAGCTGACTCGCCACAATATCGCGGGTCATCGCCATCTGCGTTGTCCACGGCGCAGGCACCATCTGCTTGTGCATATAGCTGTCAAATGTTAGCGTCTGCACGGCAGTATTGCTGCACATATCGGTAAAGACCTCCATCTGCCGCTCATTGCCATACCCCCATACCTCTAGGAAGCGCAAAAAGGCGTACATACTGCCATAGTCTTTCCACCATTGCCGCTCATACGCCCGGAGATTTTTTGCTGAGGGGGAGTCGAGATGTTGGGCAAGCACCTGCGCCGCCATTTCGCCGCTCTTCATTGCCCAGTAGATACCCTCGCCAGAGGTGCGAGCCACCAACCGCGCCGCATCCCCCACCAGCATAGCGCGATCAAACGCCATATGCCGATAGGGTGTCATCGGCAGGGCATGCGCTTCACGCAGCAGCACCCTGCCGCCAGCCAACGCATCACCCAAGCGCACCTTGAGATTGGTCAAATACTGTTTGGCAGACTTGGCATGCTTGCGCCCTAGCCCCACCCCCACTGCGACATGATCGCCTTTGGGAAAGACCCACCCGTAGAAATCGGGGCTAACATCCGTCCCCAGGTACATATCTGCTGTCGTTTCCCATTGCGCCATCTGGTCAGGCGGCAGGGCTATCCGCTCCTGCACCCCGACAGAATCAGCTGGCATCTGCAACCCCAGGAACTTTGCTGTCGTGGAATACGCCCCATCTGCACCAATCACCGCTGCCGCTCGCACCATACGCTCTTTGCCAGCAGCATCACGGTACACCGCTTCTACGTGTTCTTGGGTGATGTAGAGCCGCAATACCGCTCCATGCACCAGCGTTGCGCCATGCTCCTCGGCACGCTGCCGCAGGAAGCTATCGAGCACCTCACGGCGCACCATCGCCACATAGTCATTATCGCTTGGGGTTGTACCAGCAACGGGGAAAGCAATACGACGACCAGAGGGAGAAATCACGCGACACGCAGTAATCTTGCGGTCTATCAATGAATGGGGGAGGTCAAAAACATCAAATGCCGCAGGGGGGACAGCCCCGCCGCACGGCTTGGGGCGGTGCATCTCGCGCTCAATAAGCCACGTATCCCCCCCCAACGATGCCAACGTAGCGGCAGCTACTGCCCCGCCTGTAGCACCGCCAATGACCAGTACTCGCTGCGTCATAGCCGCCCGACTCCTTCCCTTAGCTCACCAGTCCAATAGCTGCAACGAGCATACCCAACACCGAGAGCATAATCGCTGTCGTATTGAAAAAGACCGCATGGTGCTCTGGGTCAAGGATAAATCGTTTGAAGGGGAAAATCTGTGCCAACAACAGGAGCAACACGACTGATGCAGCTATGGGGTTGCCCCAGAGATAGAGCAGTCCAATCACCCCTACCTGGGCAACCGACATCTTGATCACCACGAGCCACGCAGCAACCTTCTTGCCATACATCACGGGAATGCTGCGTATGCCCATTTGCAAATCCCCCTCGATACTCTTAAAGTCATTAACCGTCATAATGCCGTGAGCACTGATGGAATAGAGAAACGCAAAGGTAATGCTTTCCCAGGAAAGCGCAGCAAAAACCGCATGCCCTGCCAGCCATGCCAACCCCTCATAGGAGAAGGCAACCAACGCATTGCCAACCCAGCCATTGCGCTTGGCACGTATTGGCTTGAGGCTATAGGAGAGGGCAAAAAGGAGACCAATACCCACAAAGAGAGCAACCTCGCGTCCCAGATACAGCGCGACTATTGTACCCAACACCGTGAGGACAACAGAGATAGTTTGCACAGCCCGGAGGGAAACCATACCAGATGGGATAAGGCGGTTTGGCTCATTGATAGCGTCTACGTCACGATCACAGTAATCATTGACGACCTGCGACAAGCCACACAATACCGGACCTGCCATAAAGATACCAAGCAGGAGATGGGTAAGCGACCCAAGCGACCAAGCTAAAGCACCACTGGCAACTGCCCCACAGAGAAAAGCCCAAGAGGGGGCAAACCACGTATGCGGCTTCATCAATATGAGCGTACGATGGAGCATCACGCGAACCGATCCATGTCCATGTCCTTGATTGTGATCGTGATCGGATATGGATTGTGCGGTCTCAGGCGAAGTACTTGCCGAAGACCGCACAGTGGGGTGCCCTTCAGGGGGCTTATGCACATGCATACCTTTCCGTTTACTGGACCTGCTGTCCCTGGAGAGACGGCGGGAGTATAGTAATCGGTTGTCTGGATTCTTCCAACGTCTGGGTACTAATCACTGCTTTCGGGATACTGTTACGTCCGTGGCATGTATAGCACCCTGGGACGTTATACCATTCCCCATCAATTTGCCGATAATGGACTTTCCCAACGAGATCACTTTCCGGTATTTCATCCCCTGTTTTGGCGATAGCCCCGTAAGTATCCCAGTTTTCCATGAGATAGGTCGTCATCAGCAACATACGCTGAGCTTTGAGCCTGGGGGCGATATGCTCACCATCAAGCGTTGGTATATCTCCCTGAAACGTTGGTGACTCAACGGTAATTTCATAGCTATAGAAGTTGCGGGCATTGTGGCAGTAGGTACAACCCACACCAAGCGACCATGACAACAGGTTCATTGTGCCTTGCGTCACGTTCACCTGATCCTGGGTGCGCCCTTCCTCATAGGAAAGTGCCAACGTCCCACGACCACTCGTCTCATCACGCGGATCATACGGCTTCCAAACTTTGTAGTTATAGATATTCCAGAGAGTCGCCTCTTTCAACGGAAGGGGCTGTTGGAGGACTTCTGGTTTCTGCATTGGGTCACGTACCGGTTTCCCCGTGTCATCAAGCGGTTCATAGATTACATTGATCGGCGGGGTGCTCTTCAAAAACTGGTCACTCACCGCTTCAAGCAACTGGGGCGACCCCTGCCCATTACCAATACCACTATGGCAGGTTGCACAGGTCACATAGTTCCCACGCCAATAGGGAAGATTGACAATAAAGTTCCCATTCAAATCATTGACTAACTGCAACATATTTCGGGCGGCAACTTTTTGGGGAAATTCATCAGAATCAAACTGATAATTTCCATCGGCATCTGGCTGGACATTATGGCAATATTGGCACCCGACCCGAAGTGCCCCAGAGATTTGCTGTTGCATAAATGACCAAATTTGCGCGGTATCCATATCCGTCAACACTTGAACATTCTGCGGTTCTGGAAACTGTCCAATGTACTGATTCCCGGCTTGCACACCAGCACTGTAGAAATCCTGACTTAGCCAGGGTTCTCGTCCATCAGTTGGTTCATTTGGGGGCAACTGATTGACAATCTGAAGATTCTTTGCCGGGCTATAGGGGGCTTCAGCAGCTATTGCCATCCCACGACGCTCAGGACCACCAGAGAGTTCATAGATAAGCCAGATACCTACAATAGCCCCGCCAGACAACGTGACTGCTACACCAATTGATACAAGGACCACAATCCTACGGAATTGTCGTGGACTTAGCACCATGATACGGGTCTCCTATCCTACGATAGCGAAACGCCTAGCAACCAAACGACACGGTAGGTTTTGCTTTGCACAACCTGCACCCAAGTAAAAACCAGCTAGGCGTTAGGACAACACACAACCGCCAGCAGGAACTGCTGGCGGTCATGCGAAGTTCCTGCACACAATCAGCCTGCGATTTAAATAAACGTAACCAGTGACGCGAAGCCAGCAATTGCACACTGCATAACGTCGTGGACGAGTGCGACTGGCTCAACTGGCACGGTCACGGTAAGCGGGTTCACCCAGTTGTAGCGTGGTGAACTGAGCACGATAAAGTGGACGAGTAATGCTACCACTATGCCTATCACAGCCACGACTACCGCATTAGTCCGAAATGGACTGCGTGGAGGTGCCATAACTTCTCTCCTGCTACTTTCTACGTACTCAAAAGTACGCGCTCTTGATTCCCATAGAAATTCCTGCTTCTGCCATGCCTGCTCATGGGTAGGGCTTACCAGCAGTTCACAGGCGTGTTTTACGTCCCGACATAGCCACTACCGGGGACGAATTAGTTTTGGACTAGCAGACGGAATAGGGGAATTGGTTGCTCTTGCCTACCCCGTACTCCTGCGTATTCCCTTCGGCAGAACGGATACTCCTGCATACTTCCGTGTAGGGGTTGCCTACCTGTCTCTAGCTCCCCTTAGAACGTAACAACAGGTACATTGACAACCGGCGGTAAGCCCAACCACGGTCTCCAAATGAAGCACAGAAGATGGGCGAGAATGGCGATAATCATAAAGCCAAACATGGATTTGACATAGATGTCATGCATAATCCAGTCTTGATTATTAAAGAACATTCGCCATTTAGGTGGTACCAGATCATCAGCATCCATCATAAGCGACCTCCTCAGGTACTACTTTCCTACGAGATACTATTCCATTGACTACTCCGTATGCCTTGTTAGGTAACGGTTTTTTGGGGTTAGCCCCCAAGCTGTGTAGCCTTACAGCCAGCAGTAAGCCATGTGTTAGCTACTGCTCCATACAAAGTGTGAGACATTGTTCTGGTGTTTGTCCTGATACGCCTATCTGCTCACGAGCGAGCTTGTAACGTTCAAAAGTCCTTACACCATCGCCTCAGCTTGAAGTTCTTACATATTATATTAGAGGCTCTTGTATTTGTCAAACCTTTATGACGTATTTGTCAAACGCCAAAGGTTCGGTTGTCCCTCTTGTTTGTCCTCAAAATGGCTCCGGCGGACGGATACGCCATAACATAGGTGCAAGCCAAAAATAGGCTGTATTCCACACGACAAACCCACCCATCGCCAGCGTGGTTACGCGCCCCGCTCGCCCATACCGCCACACCAACCGAAAGCCAAATGCTGCCCCTATTGCCATCACCCAGGCGGAAAACATCATCCAGCGGGTGCTCTGGGTAGAGAGGGTGATAAAGGGCAGGATGGCGAAAAAGCTACTGACGATGAGGCTACAGACCATTAAGCCAAACAGCACCCGCCACCCACGCTGTGCTGCTCCATTCAATGCGGTTTTGCCAAAGCCACGTTGGTAGATACGCCATATGCCTACCGCCATCAGGAGCAGCGGGAAAAAGCCAAAGTGTTCAACCAGACCAGCATGCCACAATACATCCCATAGCCTATCCCGCCCAACGGGGGCGCGGTCTGCTAATTCGGTGAGTCCCCCCTGGGATACTTGATTAAACTGGTATAGGAAGAGGGGGAGAAAGGCGAGGTAGAAGAAGAGCAACGAGACGAACCCTGACCAGAGGTAGGTTATGAGCAGGGGAAACCGCACCCGCTGCGCCCATGCACTGCCCCGAAATGCTGCCCCCCATACCCACACGAGCAACAACCCACCCATGAGCACCACGTTTATGAGGAAGCCAAAGTGTCCAAGAAAGACCCCCGTCAGCAGCACCCCCACACCGGCGATTGCCCAACGGGGAGAGCCGGTATTGGGGGAAGAGTGCGTTGGGTTGAAGGGGCGCGAGGTGGCAGCGATGATGAGACCGGCGATCAGCACAACCGATGCACCCTGGGTATAGATATGCGTAGCAAATGACCACCACGTCAGCATGATGCCAGCAGCAGTAAAGCCATATAACGCTGCTGCCAATAGTGCTACCCATTGGATAGCCTGTTGTGGCTCATGTGTACCCTCACCACAATATAGCACCCATCCCTTGTACCCTTTTAGGGGTAGGTCAGTGTCCCGGACAGGCTTATTATGGAGACCCGGAAGCGCGGGGGGAAAACCAGTACTTGCCCGTATCACGATACTGTACACGACAATGACGCTGAGACCGTCTAGCAGCGTGGCGACCAGCTGAAGCATAAACCGCAAATCAAGGTCAAGCAGGATGAGCGGGGCTTGCACCAGGTAGGTACCGGGGGGGTAGGGGAAGTTGACCCCACGGTTGCGCGAAACGAGAAACAACTCACCTAGCCCAAACGTCTCAATAAAGCGGTTGGCATGGAAGCCAATGTCTCCCCACATCGAGAGGGGGTAGAGCCGTCCGCCAAACCGCACCCCAAAAGCGGCAATGGCAATGAGCAAAAGCCACGCCATAGCCCAGGGGACTACGGGCAGGTGCAGACGGGAAAACAAGCGGGGCAATAGTGGCTGTATCACCAAGAGCACTAGCAGACTGCTCCCCGCTGCCAATACCGCTGGTGTTGCGCCATACCCCCAACGTGATGGGTCAAGCCATGCTGCCACGATAATCAGCACTATCACCATGCCACTCATCCCCGCTGCCCACCTGTGCCGATAGGCTGAGGGATAACCGCTGGTATACAGTGCTCGTGCTACGACAAGCCAAAAGAACACCACCGCCAGCATCCACTGCCAGACAGCATCCCACGCAGGCAGGGCAATAGTCCCGGTTGGTTGGGTAGAAACTACCCGTACCATGTCTAGCGGGGTGCCAAGTGTGCGGGGGTCATCCGGCGGCGTAAAGGTGGCGGTGTGGATGGTCAGGTCAAGCGTGCCTTGTGGCATATACCGCGGGGGGATAAGCAGCGTATATTGTCTGCCGCTCTCTGCTACTGGCAGGGTCGTGAAGAACTGGTCGGTAAGCCAGAGCTCCATCTGCTTGGGACCCGCTTGTATCACCGCCGCGCTAATCGGGATATAATCAAGCTGCAAGAGCAATGGACGCTGCCCCATACCCGGTAGTCGTATGGTTGCCCCATCTTGTGTCCAGCGATAGGTGCCGTGCTCGTCGTCTTCGGGGGTGTTGAAGCCCCAAAGCAAAGGCAGATCGCCACCATAGCCCTCGTGTACCCCTACGTCTATCGGGTAGTAGCGTGGCAGTTGGACAACCAACAGCAGCCCAAGTAACATGGCAATCAGCATGCCCACAAGTGCCGGGGCGTGGAGTGCGTCAATCCATATGAGAGCTTCAGTTGTCAGGCTTGCCCGTATACGGTGCCAGATTCTTTGCCATTGAGGGATGTTCATAGGTTACGCTTCTGTTACCATCCATAGCCGTACCGTGCCGTCCTCGCTGCCCGAAGCCAGTAGGCTGCCTTGTGTTGAAGCGGGGGCATACCCAACACTTTGGATACCGCGGGTATGCCCATGCAGCGATTGGAGCAACGTTCCATTGGCAAGGTGCCAGATACGCACTGCCCCATCGTTGCAGCCGGCTGCCAACCGCTCGCCATTGGGCGAAAACGCCACGTCTAGCAGGGTGCCTTTATATCCCTTCAACGTTCGTGGGCGCACGCCATGCTCCATACGCCAGAACCGCACCATTTTATCATGGGAAACGGCGATGAGGGTAGCTCCATCGGGGACGAAGCCCACGCGCAGGAGCGTACCGGTATCACGCTCGCGCAGGGTGCGGAGCCGTTCACCATTGGCTACCTGCCACAAGCGCACCGTGCCATTCCAGGAGCCAGAAGCCAACGTTGTGCCATCGGGGGCAAAACTAATGCTCTGCACATAGTCGGGGTGGCGTTTGAGCGTATGTCGCAGCTTACCCGTGGCGACATCCCACAACCAGACATCCTGCGAGCCTACCGCCAGCATTGTGCCATCGGGCGAGAAAGCGACTGCTCGTACCCAGTCGGTATGGCGCAGCGTATGCAGCAGGGTGCCGTCTGCCACCCGCCACACCCGCACCGTCTCATCATCTGCTCCTGTGGCAAGCAGCGTCCCATCGGGGGAAAAGGCTTGGCTCTTTATCGTTTGGGTATGCCCAACCAGGGTATGTTGTTGGTTGCCCTCGTGGGTCTGCCAAATTTGCACCGTCTGATCGCCTACTGCCGCTGCTACCAGCGAACTGTCAGGGGAAAAGCACACGCTGGTAATATTGGCATTGGTCAGGGTGAGGCGAGAGGTCTCGGTACCATCGGGTATCTGCCACACCCGCACCGTCTGGTCAGCAATGGCGGCGGTGAGCAACAGACCAGTATCATTGCTGGTATCATGACCAGCATCAGTACAATCATCAGCAAAGGCGAGATGGCGTATGCCCCCCCCAATGCGCGGGAGTTTTTGCACACATGCCCCATCCAACACGCGCCATAGCCGTATGCTCTGGTCATCAGACCCCGCTGCCAACATCGTACCATCGGGGGAGAAGGCTACCGAACGGACACGCTTTTTTTGCCCCTTGAGCGTGTCGAGCCGTTCGCCATCGTCTACCTGCCACAAGCGTACTGTACCATTGTCGGCACCGCCGGCGAGCAGCTTGCTATCGGGGGAGAAAACTAGGCTATAGAGAGCCGTTCGCCCTTGCAATAGCCCAATGCGCTCACCTGTATCTACCTGCCACAAGCGCACGGTGCCATTGCCTGCGCCGGTGGCGAGGATGCGTCCGTTGGGGGCAACTGCCACCGAGCGTACCGCATCGGTGTGGTCATTGAGCGTGAAACAGGGACTACCATTGCCACTCTCGCTACCATTCATCGTACATTCTGCTATGCGCCAGATACAGGCGGTATAGTCGCTAGAGCCAGAAATGAGCGATGTACCATCGGGGGAAAAAGCAAGGCAGGTGATGTTGGCTGTGTGTCCATGTAGCGTGGTGATCACCTGTCCATTGGTGATGTTCCATAGGTGGATGCGCTGTCGATTGCCCAGAGCTAGGAGACCAGCGCGAGGATGGATAGCGGCACACTGGGCAGGACAATCTATGTCCCACAGCGGACTAGGATTATCGGCAAAAAGGGCTGCGCCACCAGTGGATATGATGATCTGCTGGTGTGGGTTGAGCCGTTCAACATGTAGGATGCTGCCCCGGCACAGCCGCCGTAGCATACCCTGTTGGAGTAGCTCTGGTAGGACAAACAACCCGCGTAGGGATGAGAGCGTTGTTGGTAGGGTTGTTGCTGGCGACATTGTAGAAGGGGGGGGATCGCTAGTGACAGGGGGCAGTTCGGATGTTGACGCTGAGTCTGGCAGATCTGCTGGTGTGGGGGCGGGAGTGGCAGTAGTCATAGCGGCTTGCTGTGATGCCCGCTCGCTGGCACGGTATTGGAGGGAGCGCAGGAGCTTTTTGTAGCCCCGTTCGTCAAACAGGTTGACGCTGTGTAGGTGGCTAAGGCGGTCTGGCAGGTCGCATGGTTCTAGCTTGACGGGGATGAGAAAGATGGTATTTTCGGGCTGCTGCTCGGCTACGTCAAGCGCGAGCTTGATCTCCTTATGCACAAAGCCTTGCTTGTCAAGCGAGTGTTGCGACAGACAGACCAGCACGACATCAGACTGTCGCACAGCTTTGACGATTTCCTGTTGCCAGTTTTGCCCAGGGAGCAGGTCTTCCTCGTCAAGCCAGGGGGAGAGGTTGTCGGCGACAAGTTGTTGGTAGAGTTGGCGCACGGCAGTTTTGTCTTCGGCGGCGTGGCAGAGGAAGACGCGCAATGGGTGCGGCGTTGGGTATTCGGTTGCTGGTTTGGTCATGCATCCCCCTTGTGATATGATTCCTGTGGCGATTATAGCATATGGGTGGGGAACGTGGTTTTGGGGGGGCAGCCCCTATGTGGTGGATGCGTGGTAGGGGCGCACGGCGGTGCGCCCAACACGAGCCGCGAGGGTCAACGAGCGGAGGTAAGGGAGCCGCGAGCGTTCGCAAGCGGATGTCTGGCAACGCATCCCCCATCCCCTATCCCCTGCCCCCGCTACACGGGAGAAGGGAGTCGGATGTGTTCCCCCTCGCTCTTTGGGAGAGGGAGACGGGAGATAGTGTTCTTGATAGTGAATATATTTTTGGTATTGACAAAATAAGTTTGTTTAGTATAATTTAGATAGAGGTATAGGTGCCTATACAATGTGTGGTGAATGTGCTGCTGGCACGCGAGAACGTGAAACGAGCAGAGGCTGGAGAAATCATCCTGACAAATCGTGAGCTTGCCATCAGAACAGGGATAGCTCCATCAGCATTGAACAAACTGATCAATGGGGAGAGTACTCGCGTAGACTTTGAAACCATAGAGAAGTTGATGGAGTTCTTTGGTACATACAACCTTAATGACATTCTTGTGCGAGTGCCAGAAGTAGATGAACTGGAAGTTGACGAAGACCGTCGAGAAGTTTTTGACCAAAGTGTCAAACTATTCTTTGATAGGTTGCGAGAAGCGGGGTTGTATGGGACGTTTGCAGACAGTGCAGAGCGGCGCATCAATCGGGAGGGGGCTAGGCAGGCAATAACGTATTACGTCAGGATGGATACACGAGGGTTTCGCAACTCGGTTAAAGCGGGTCGTATTGATCTAACATTCGAGTACCTTGTGATCCAATTTCCCGACCTTTTCCCCGAAGTTATCGAGAAGGTACGTGAGCGATTAACAAGGTATGGGTATGATCCTAATGTATCAAAGGAGTAGGCTATGAGAGGAAAAGTTGATTGGGGAGGTGTGGTGAGGATTGTTGTTGTAGTTGCTACGGCAGCAGGAGGTGTTATTGAAATCATACATAAAGATAAGAAGAAGTAGAAGAAATCTCCATTGATACAGAATGGTTTTTGAATATGTATGATAGTGTGGTTACTTGCGTCCTATTTCGTCTTAACTCCAGAGTGAGATAACCTGAAAGGAAAAGGTATGTATCCCAAAGATCAAGAAGTTGTAGAGACCTCAAAAATACAGTCTAGTAAGCCACGAAAAAATCAACTAGGCTACGTAGCCATCATTGTCGTCTGTGTTATCTACATACTCAATCCAAGTAGCGGCATTATTGAAATCCTCCCAGATATTATTCCCCTAGTAGGCAACGCAGATGAGGCAGC
>CAZLKK010000077.1:0-1582 GCA_964559995.1 uncultured Chloroflexaceae bacterium | reverse complement strand
TTGCCATTATCTTGTGTCGAACTGGAGAGTCGTAGCCTGGCTACGGTTCTATCAGTCGGGCGCACCGCCGTGCGCCCCTACACCGGCACACACCGTATGAGACGTGGGGCAGGGGGGGGTGAACACGGAACGATCCTCTCCCCTGCCCCCGCTCCCATAGGGCGAAGGGATGGGGGGGATGCTCGAAGAGGGCATAAGGATGGGAAAATATTTCCACGGACTCACCACGTTGGCACATCCTTCCCCAACCACTCACGGTACAATGCCGCAAACCGCCCCTCGGCGATACTGGCACGTACCTCATCCATCAAGTTTAGCAAGAATGCCACATTATGCAGGCTGACGAGGCGAATACCAAGCAACTCTTTTGCCCGATAGAGGTAGTGGATATAGGCACGAGAGAAGGTGCGACAGGTGTAGCAGCTACACCCCTCTTGCAACGGACTTGGGTCTTCGCGCAATGCCGCATTTTTGACATTTAGCCGCCAGCGTTTATCGCGGTTTCGTACAATCGCCGCCCCATGCCGCCCTAGCCGCGTAGGACTCACACAGTCAAACATATCTATGCCGCGAGCTACACCCTCCAGCAGATCATCCACATCACCCACACCAAGTAGGTGGCGGGGCAGATGGTCTGGTAGGTGGGGGACAGTCATATCCACCACATCATACATCTGGGGCTTGTCCTTGCCAAGCGAGCCGCCAATACATAGCCCATCAAAGGGCAAACTGCGAATATACTCCGCGCTCTCCTGGCGCAGGTTGGGGAACACTCCGCCATGCACAATACCAAAGAGAAACTGCCGATAGGATGGCAACACGCCAGGTATAGCAGTTGCCTGTTGCTCCTGATGATAGGTGAGACATCGCTGTTCCCATTGGTGGGTACGTTGCAAACTCTGGGCTGTATAGTCATAGCCAGCGCGAAAGGGGGGAAGTTCATCAAAGCAGAGGATAATATCTGCCCCTAGCGCATGCTGTATAGCAATGCTGCGCTCTGGAGTGAAGTAGTGTTTGGAACCGTCTAGGTAGGAACGAAATTGCACCCCATCGTCTGTCACTTTAACCATTGACGGCATATCAGGAGCGGGCGATGGGCGACGACCTTTGACTTCATCAGCAACGCTGCCATAGAGCAGCGAAAAGACCTGAAACCCCCCACTGTCGGTTAGGATAGGACCAGCCCATGCCATGAAATTGTGTAGCCTGCCCATACGGGCGATGAGGTCGTGACCAGGTTGTATGTAGAGGTGATAGGTATTGCCAAGAATAATTTGGGCGTGGTGAGCGTGAAGTTCATCAGGACTCAGGGACTTGACGGTAGCGCGAGTGCCAACTGGCATAAAGATGGGCGTGTAGACTGTACCGTGGTCCGTGTGGAGTGTTCCAGCACGGGCGCGGGTGTGGGGGTCGTTGGCTGTGATCGTAAAGAAAGGGGGCATACCTACTATTTCCAAAAACACCCAGAGCCAGGGGGTTAGCCCTGGCTCTGGTATCACCAAACAACAAAAAATATACACTTGATGTAGATCACACAAATATATCCCTAGAAAGGAGGTGATCCAGCCGCACCTTCCGGTAC
>CAZLKK010000076.1:8467-14378 GCA_964559995.1 uncultured Chloroflexaceae bacterium | reverse complement strand
ACCATCGTCTGCTCGCCCCCGCGATTGTCGGCTCCTCGAAAAACAGCGGACTATTGTTTGGAAGAAAAGGACAGAGCATGCAACAGAATACCACATATCAAAGGAACGATAATAATACCTAGAGGAAACGTTATGGATAACCAAACACTCGTCCCGGAAGAAGATGTGCTTCGAGCTATCACATCACGGGTAATGTATATTAATACTATCATTTCTGCCAGGAGTTCCTCCACTGGCACACTCCAGTTTGAGGGGGAGCTACGCACAGACCCCGATTCTGCCTACGCCTTCTTGGACGAGCATTTTCGCAAGATTGGCTATACCCCCCTACTACGCGAGGAAAAGCACGGACCGGTGCTGCTCGCCATGCCTGGCAGAATTGGAGCCAGCACATCGCGGCTATGGCTGGCTATCTTGCTCTTTGTCATAACCGTTATCTCTACCGTTTTCGTTGGTGGGGTATCAGCAAATGGATTTGACATTGGTATGGGTATTGCGTTCAGTGCTGCGCTGCTCTCCATCCTGCTTGCCCACGAGCTAGGACACTTTGTTATGGCACGCCGTATGGGGGTTGCTGCTAGTTATCCCTTCTTTATCCCTATGCCGTTTAGTCCCATCGGCACAATGGGCGCATTTATCTCCATGAAAGCCCCGCCACCAGACCGCCGAGCATTGCTCGCCATCGCCATTGCAGGTCCCATAGCCGGGTTGGTTGTAGCTATTCCCGTGCTGCTGTATGGATTACACCTGTCAGCAGTGGAACCGCTCCCATCGCCGCCCTACATGATGGAAGGAAACTCGCTGTTGTATGCGGCTGCCAAGCTGGTGGTGCTAGGCAAGATGCTGCCCTACACGCTGCCAGACAACACTACCGTTGATGTCATGCTCCACCCTGTGGCTTTTGCCGGGTGGGTGGGGTTGCTCGTTACGGGGCTAAACCTGATACCAGCGGGGCAGCTTGACGGGGGACACATTCTCTATGCGCTGGTTGGTCCCGTTATGGCACGACGGGTCACTTGGGCAATTGTGGCTTTTATGCTGGTCGCGGGTATCCTTTGGTGGCAGGGGTGGCTTATCTGGGCAGTGCTTATCTTTATTGTAGGTCGCCACCGCGTCACACTGCTGAATGAGCTACGCCCACTGACTCCCCAACAACAGGCGTTGGCTATTCTTGGGTTGGTCATCTTTGCGCTGGTTTTTACCCCTTCGCCATTGAACATTGTCCAGACGTAGCGGAGCATACCTGGGGTCTTGCTCATGTCAATTCAATATCAACGTTCGGTTTGCCCCCCATCCTGGTCAGCATCCATCCCCTTGCCTCCGCTCCCAGACATCCGCTCGTTGACCCTCGCGGCTCGAATAGGGCGAGGGGAGCCAGGCAATGCTTCACCACAAAGGCACGGAGTGCCACAGAGTCTGGGCTAGAGATTCCCGATAAGAAGGCAGAAACGCAGAGGCGCAGAGGCGCAGAGGCGCAGAAATGAGGAACTGTTGCTCAGAACCGCTTTGCGTTTTGCGCCCTGCGCTTCATAGTCCCCCCCGTCACAATACCCCATTTTGTGCTATACTTCACACAAGCAAAAATACCAACCTGATTTTTTCTAACTCTCACCATGGAGAGATCATCCCAAACGATAGAGCTTCAACATGACAGAGCAAAACCTCTCTTACCAAGAACTTCTTGCAGAACATACCCGAATGCGCCAACGCATCGCTGAACTAGAGCAAGAAGTAGGGGTATCCCACACTACGTCGGTTCAACAAGAATCCCACTTACAGACCCTGTTTGAAGCTATGCAGAGCATCATCCTAGTGCTTGATACCACAGGGCGTTATCTGGAAATCCCTATCACCAACCCCCATCTCTTGTATCAACCTGCCTCCGACTTGCTCGGCAAAACCTTGCACGAAGTGTTGCCCCAAGAGCAAGCCGACATCTTCTTGGATTGTATCCAGCGGGTCTGCAAAAGCAACCACCCGATGACCATAGATTACTCGTTGCCGATTGACCGCGATACCTACCGTTTCCGGGCGATTGTTTCCCCCCTCTCCGAAACCAGCGTGGTGTGGATAGCCCGTGATATTACCCAAGAACAACAGATGGCAGACGCGCTACTGGCACATGATCTCCGCTATCGGTTGCTCATTGAATATCACACCGATGCCATAGTTGTAGATAGTCAAGGGGTAGTCTGCTATGCCAATCCTGCTGCCGCAAACCTCTTTGGCAAAACTCCAGATGAACTGGTCGGGCAGTCTATTGGTATTCCGCTTATTGAAGGGGAAAAAACAGAAGTAGAGTTACATACGAGTGATGGCACAACGATTATTGCCGAAATGCGCGTGGTAGATATTTTCTGGGAAGATGCCCCTGCCCACCTTACGACTTTTCGGGACATCACCTCGCAAAGGGATATGGAGCAAGCCCTAGCGCATCAGGTAGATGAACGGACTCGCATGCTCCAACAGGTGACAGCTCGCTTGCTCGAAGAACTTACCCAACGGGAGAAAGCCGAGAAAGCCCTGCGCCAAAGTGAAAAGCGGTTTCGGATGTTGATGGAGCATGCCCCAGATATTATCTACCGGTATCGGTTTATCCCCACCCGCTGCTATGAATACATCAGCCCGGCTATCACCGCCATTACCGGCTATACCCCCGAAGAGTTCTATGCCGACCCAGATATGCTGCTCAAGATAGCCCATCCCACCATACGCCCTACGTTTGCCCCGCAACGCCGCGCCCTTCACACCCAGAATGAACCCCTGATTATTTGTCTCCTCCACAAAGACGGTTCAGAAGTCTGGATTGAACAACGGCTCTGGTCTATTTTTGACGATGACGATAAGCTAATAGCGGTTGAAGGCATATCACGAGACATCACCCAACAAAAACGCGCCGAGGAAGCCCTGCGTGAAAGCGAAGCCCGCTACCGCCTGATGGCAGATAATCTCACGGATATGATTTCTCGCCATGCCCCCGATGGTGGTTATACCTATGTTTCCCCATCATGCTCAATTCTGCTTGGCTATACGCCCCAAGAGATGGTTGGGTGTAGTGCCTATAGCTTTGTCCATCCCGAAGACATCCCAATTGTGCGCGTGACCCACGGTGCCGTGGCAAACCAGACCGATATATTTTCTACCTGCTACCGTATCCGCCACAAAGAGGGGCATTACATTTGGTTTGAGACCACTTGCAAAACTATTCGCAACCCCCATACGGGGTATATTCAAGAGATCATCGCCGTTTCGCGTGATGTCAGCCGGCGCAAGCAGACCGAAGACCTGCTGGCGTGGCAAGCGCAGGTGGATTCTACCGTGGCGCAGCTTGCCCAACGTCTTTTATTGGAATCTTCATTGGCAGCCAATGCTGCAGAAATCTTGCAAACCTTGCTTACGCTGACTAGCAGTCCCGCTGGCTATATTGTCTCCAAAGACCTGCATACAGGTAGTCTCATTTTCCATGCGTTCAAACATGGTAATGAAGAGCATGCGTTGTTGCTTGCACCAGACCAGTCGGTCATCACCCAAACGTTTGGGACATTGCCAGAAGTAGTATGGAGCCAGCAGGCTATTGTACGAGCAAACACCTCCCACACCCATACCGTGGGGAAACAGAGCCAACCAGGGAGCTTGCCCCTCGTGCGGCTCTTGGCTGCCCCGGCGTGTATAGCCCCAGATATTGACGGGTATCTTGTCGTCATGAATGCTCCACAAGACTATACCTCACGCGACCAGATACTCATTGAGCATCTCGCTTCCTTGTTTGCTATTACCATACAACGTGCCCATACAGAGGCAGTCCTTCGCCACAATCAGCATTTGCTCAAGACGATTATTTCCAACGCACCATTGATACTCTGTTCTATAGATAAAATGGGGACGATCACGCTGGCAGATGGCAAGGGACTTTTTGCCATTGGCAGTGTCCCAGGACGCAATGTGGGCAAAAACATTTTTGATTTGTATAGGCACCAACCCCACACGCTAGAACCAATGCAACGCGCCTTGCAGGGAGAGGATGTTGCTACCGTCATTCAGGTGGGCGATATGACGTTTGATAAACGGTGTTCGCCGGTCTATGATGAACATGGCGAGATTATCGGCGTGATAGATGTCTCTATGGACATCACCGAACGGCAAAAAGCAGAAGAAGCCCAACACCAAGCCCGGCTTGCGGCAGAGTCTGCCAATCGGATGAAGACGGAATTTCTGGCAAATATGAGCCATGAGATACGTACCCCGATGAATGCGATTATTGGGCTAACCAGTCTGTTGCTCGATACCAACCTTGATGCAGAACAGCAAGAGTATGTGGAGACTGTCCGTATCAGCAGCGATACGTTGCTCACGCTTATCAATGATATTTTGGATTTTTCCAAAATCGAAGCGGGACGGATTGAACTGGAGCAACATGTCTTCAATCTGCGCGATTGTTTGGAAGAATCGCTGGAATTGATTATGACGAAAGCCGAGGAGAAGGGGCTAGACCTTGCTTGTACCATAGCCCCCCCTACCCCGCAGATGCTGATTGGTGATAGCACCCGTCTGCGCCAGATTCTCGTTAATCTGCTGAGTAATGCGGTGAAGTTTACTGAGCAAGGCGAGGTGGTGGTGGCTGTGACCAGCGAGGAGGTCGGTACTGATGACCTAGACGGGGAAGCAAGTTGTGGTCCATCAGATGACCAATCGCGGGTGATGCTCCACATCCAGGTGCGCGATACTGGTATTGGTATTACCCCTGAACATATGCAAAACCTGTTTAAGTCGTTTAGCCAGGGCGACCCCTCAACGACCCGCAAGTATGGAGGATCGGGGCTAGGTTTGGTGATTAGCAAGCGGTTTGCTGAGATGATGGGCGGGGCTATCTGGGCGGAGAGCCAGCCGGGGGTAGGGGCAACGTTCCATGTGACCGGCATATTTCCCGTAGCCCCATCACAAACAGCTATACCTGGAGCTATGCCGCCGGTTGAAGTTTTGCTAGAACCATCGCCGGTGTTTCAGGACAAGCGCATGCTCATTGTGAGTAACGAGACGACAAACTGCTCTATTCTGATGCAGCATATCATAGCGTGGGGGATGATCCCTTTCACCTCAGAATTCGATGAGCAGATTATTGATTGGATACAGCAGGGGCAGACGTTTGATGTTGCCGTTTTTGATATAAACCCGACTACCGAGCACCGCGTTCACCTGATCAGCACGATACGCCATCTAGCTTCCTGCCAACAGTTG
This sequence comes from uncultured Chloroflexaceae bacterium, assembly GCA_964559995.1. Classification (GTDB taxonomy): domain Bacteria; phylum Chloroflexota; class Chloroflexia; order Chloroflexales; family Chloroflexaceae; genus JAAUSY01. The sequence goes on along the minus strand of CAZLKK010000076.1, from coordinate 9,143 downwards.
CCTATTATTGTCTGTACCAATGTGCGTACCCGTATGGCTATTCTCCGAAGAATGCCGCTGCCCCATACGGGTAGAGAACTTGACCCCGAACATGTGACAGCGTTTCTGATGAAGCCGGTTTGTCCTGCTATGTTGCACACGCTGTTTACAACCCTCTTCTCTTCGTCTGATTCGCTACCTCCTATGACAACACACACGACAACGCTCAGTCGCTCATTGGTGTGGGATACGATAGATCGCACAATGGGCAAAACGCGCCCCTTACGCATCCTGTTGGCAGAGGACAACGCGATCAATCAAAAGGTCACGCTTGGTATGTTGGAAAAAATTGGCTATCAGGCAGACCGGGCGTGGAATGGGCAAGAGGTGATTAAGGCATTGAAACACCAGCCCTATGATCTCATCTTGATGGATGTGCAGATGCCGGAGATGGACGGCATAGAGGCAACGGTAGCTATTCGCAACCAGTTTCCAGCGGAAAAACAGCCTTATATTATTGCCATCACCGCCCACGCCATGCAGGGGGTACAGGAACACTTGCTCAATGTCGGGATGGATGCATATGTCAGTAAGCCAGTGAAGATGGAAGATTTGGTGGCGGCATTGCAAAAGGTTCCATCTACGGGGGAACAGCCTATGGTGTTGGCGGAGGAGCAGCCTCAAGCCCCCCCCCCCC
>CAZLKK010000076.1:0-8396 GCA_964559995.1 uncultured Chloroflexaceae bacterium | reverse complement strand
TTCAAACGCTTTTGCACATTATGCACAATGAACAGGCGATAGAGGAGCTTATCACCATTTTCTTTACGGATGCCCCGGCGCATGTGGCACGGCTCCAGGAGATGCAAGATGTAGCAGATAGGTCCCAGCGCGAGCAGCTTATGCGGGTAGCCCATTCGCTCAAGTCTATGAGTGCTCAATTGGGGGCTATCCAGTTGTCTGCTTGCAGCAAGCAGATTGAGGATCAGGCGAAGATGGCATCGCCGGGGGAGATTGCGGAGTTGGTGCGGCAGGCGGTAGATGCCTACGAGTATGTAGAGCAGACCTTGCCGGGGGTGTGGGCGCAGGTGGTCAGGGAGTTAGGGGAACTCCCTCACTAGGCAAGATTCGCCGTTTGCGGCGACTCCCGCTGCATCGTGCAAGCCTCTGGCTTGACACAGGTATTTTTCCACCCCCGCCGGCGATTGACACAGCGATTGCAAACCATACGCATATGCAGGTTAATAAGCCGGGTATCTAGGGATGTGAGTTGGTTGGCTAAAGATTGCTGTGTTTCCAACAACTCATGTGTTTTCCGATAGCTTGCGGTCATAATCATCTCCCCCTCCTATCGCTTTGTTGTCAACAAATTTCAAGAAAAAAGCAGCAAATCGTGAAGAAATAGTGAATTTTTCGTTAAAAAGTTGTTAAATATACTGTCTTTACAGATGCTTACGATAACACCTGTGAATTTTTCATCTATACCCTTTCCAGTATCACTATACCCTATGTATTTACGAAAGTCAATACCCTAGTTTGGTATTTTGAACGCTTTACAGGCTATAGTACGTCTATCTTGATAACGTTAAGAAATGGTTTATCTTTGTGAAAGTAAGAACGTGATGATTTTCTCAATACCTATCGAGAGGAAATCACTTTTCTTCTTTTCTCATGTTGGGGATATGTGCTGCTGCTGCTTTTGTGGTAATGAACTTTATACTTTATTCGATTTCGTATAATCATGACAAAAAGCCAAGATTGTGGCAAAGTCCCTCGATAGGGCGAGTCCCTCCCCCATCCCCTACCTCCGCGTTCCCTGGGGGAGAAAGGGAACCGCGGCAGGGGGTGTTTTCCCCTCGTCTTGGGATGAGAGCGGGGTTAGGGGGAGAGGGTCTTTGAAGCGCAAAGCGCAAAGCGCAAAACGTGGAGAGCCATTGCAAACAACGGCTCTTCCCCCCATCCCCTACCTCCGCGTCCCACCGAGGGAAAAAAGGGCTAGATTCGCCCCTGCTTGGATACCGTTTGTGCTTGCTGCCAATTTCGCATCAATGCTTCTTGTAATTCGTGTATCTGTATCGGTTTGCTCACATAGTCATCCATACCTGCTGCCAAACACTGTTCGCGGTCTCCCTGCAAACTGTGGGCAGTCATAGCGATAATCAAGGGTTGTTGTTCGGACGGAAAGATCTGGCGTATTCTCTGGGTTGCCGCTAGACCGTCCATTTCTGGCATCTGTACGTCCATTAAGACGAGATTGTAGGGTTGTCGTTTCAGCGAATCTATCGCCTCAAGACCATTGGCAACAGCATCGGCACGGTAGCCCATACGCTGGAGTATCCGCAAGGCGACTTTTTGGTTGACCACATTGTCTTCTGCCAGCAGAATGTGCAAGGGGTAATTTTTGCTCATATTTGCATCTATCTCTCTTGTAGTGGTAGATTGGCTTTGCTGAGGTGACACCCCAGAGAAAATGGCGAGCAGGGATTGGTGCAACAAGGCTGGTTTCACCGGCTTGGTCAGGGTTGCAACAAAAGTATCACGGGTTCTTTGTACATCTTGTTGTTGTGGGTCCATTGAGGTTAGCAACAACAGCGGGGGAACAGGAGACTGAGGGGTATCTGGTATGGTATGGGCTAGGCGAGCTTGCTCCTGGTGGATACGCTCTGCAAGCTCGATACCATCCATATCTGGCATATGCAGGTCAAGAATAGCTATATCAAAGGGTGTAGATAAGCAAATCAACCGTAAGGCTTCTTTGCCACTGTCTACACTCGTTGGAATCATCTGCCACGATTCCAATTGGCGCGAGAGGACAAAGCGGTTTGTCGGGTTGTCATCTACAATCAGCACCCGCTTACCAGCGAGTTGCGGTTGGGTATCTTGCAGGTAGCGGTGGGGTGAACAGAATACCGCCTCAGCAACAACCGAAAAGTGAAAGGTTGTCCCCTTACCCTCCTCGCTCTCTACGGTTATGCTCCCACCCATCATCTCCGGTACCACCATACCGTCGGGTCATAGATGCATCAATTTGGCTAAACGACTGAAACAACTTGCCTAGCCGATTTGGAGGTATACCTATGCCGGTATCTGTGACGGTAAAGAGCAATGCATAGCTCGTTCCCTGTTCTTGCGGTTGGATATGTAAGCGACTTTTGACAAAGATACTGACCCCACCTTGCTCGGTAAACTTGACCCCATTACTCAACAAGTTGACCAATACTTGGCGGAGTCGGGTAATATCACCAATGATACCACCGGGGGTACCAGGCTCAATGTAGTAGGAGAGATCAAGGTTCTTGTCGGTAGCGATGGGGGCTAGTTGGTCTATCGCCTCCTCAATGCAGTTATGCAGATCAAACGACTGATGCTCAAGCTCAAGTTTGCCCGCTTCTATCTTGGAAAAATCCAGAATGTCATTGATGAGGGCAAGGAGAGCATTGCCGCTGCTGCGTATCGTCTGGATATAGTCCAGGTGTTCTGGGGGAAAGCTGCTGTCCATAAGCAGACTGGTCATACCAATGATGGCATTAAGCGGGGTGCGTATCTCGTGGCTCATATTGGCGAGAAACTCAGATTTTGCGCGGGTTGCTGCTTGGGCAGCTTCCATTGCCTTGCGGAGCTCCTCTTCGGCTTCTACCCGGGCTATCACCCCGCCCACATGGGCAACACTGGCTTCTAGTGTCGTGCGAGTATGGAGGGGTATTTCCCTATAGGTGCGGGAACCAAGATTCAGCGTGGCGATAACCCTTTGCTCATGGAGAATGGGGAGCACGGCAATAGCCAACATGCCCTCATGGGCAATTTCAGGCACTATCGAAACAAGGTCTGTTGCTTGGGCATACACAGGGGTGCCTTGCAAGAGAAACTGGGTCTGTGGACTACCAGCAGGCTGGCATTTGACAGACTCTATAAATTGCTCCGATAACCCCACATGTTCCAGCAACAAAACATCTCCCGTTTCTTTGTCTAAGATATGGGCTGCTCCAAAATCTAACCCTGGCAAGTTTAACACCGTCTTGAGCAGACATTGCATGGTTTCTTGGATACTTGATGTAGCACTGAGGGAAATAGCCAAATCTCGCTGGATACGCAGGGCTTCCTCGGCGAGCTTCTGTTCGGTAATGTCTTGTACCGCCCCATAGATATAGGCAAGGCGGTTTTCTTGGTCGTTCCAGACAGGTAAACGATGCCCGTGTAGCCAGCGGATTTCTCCCTGTTTGTTGAGAATACGAAACACGCTTACATCTGACTCCCCTTGAATCACCTGTTGGTAGCGATCTTTGATGTCGGGAATATCGTCAGGATGCACCAGGTCATACCATAGATCAATATATTCAAGTTCTTCTTTTGTATAGCCAGTAATGCGGGAGACGGCACCTATCACCCATTCCCTATGGAACGACCCGTCTGGGTCTACCCGCAGGGCATAGGCAAAATCGGAGACCAGTTCTGAGATAATGCGATAGTGGGATTCGCTAGTTCGCAGGGTTTGCTCTATGCGTTGGGATTCTGTGACATCAATGCCAATAAACCACCATTCCCAACCGGGGATGGGATAGGTAGCAGATACACAATACCAGGAAATGGTGCGTTGTTCGCCAGTTTTTGTCTCAATAGGAACCTGCCAATTGCGAAAACTGCCTGGTCCAGACTGCCATATCTCCTTGATGTCTTGTTGTTGCTTGGGTTCAGGGTAGAGCAGGGTTATCACATTGCGAATTCCCACAACGTCACTAGCGAGATAGCCCGTAGTTCGTTCACATTCTTCATTCCAGGCAACAATCTTGCCTGCTGCATCCATAGCGACCAGGAGCACAGGCATATGCTGGACAATCTGCCGCATGCGTTCTTCACTGACCAGGAGCTCTTGTTCACGCGCAAGCATTGTGGAAATATCGCGCACGATAGTTGCCGTAAGCAGGGGAGTATTGTTGGCATCACGAATAAGCATGGCAGAAACTTGGGCAGGGAAGGTGCTTCCATCAGCACGCCGGTACGTTAGATTGCCCTTCCAGAAACCCTGTTCCATGATGGTTTGTATGATACGTTCAGCTAACATGTACTCATGCTCTGGTATCAGCTGTAGTACGGGAGTACCGGTCAAATTGTCGGTATAGCCCAACAGGTGTTGAAACGCCTCATTGACAGCAAGAATAGTCCCATCCAATGCTGCGATACCAATACCATCTGGGGCATATTCTACAACAGCTTTGTAGGTTTGTAGCTCTTGAAATTGTGAGTCCCATTGCTCTTGTACTATCCGCTTTTGATCTTGTGTCTGTTCAAGGTTGGCGGTCAGTTGCGCGACTTGCTGCTCAAGCACGGCAATACGCTGTTGAAGGGAAGCAAGGGTTTCATCATTTGCGATCATTGCATAAGCTCCTTATCCATTGCGACATTGCTGGTTCTCGGAGATAGTCAGGGGTTTCATTTTTCCTCTTCTCTATTGATAATAACAATGAGGGGGGGAATGTGCAAGTTTTGTGTGCATAGGCTAGGGGCATTGGCTTTCAAGGGTAGGTCTGCCGGGCAAAGGCTACCTTTTTATTCTCCCCCTGCCCCTGCTCCCATTCCAGGGCGGGGGGGAAAACACCCCCTGCCGCGGTTCCCTTTCTCCCCCAGGGGACGAGGGTTAGGGATAGGGGGGCTGCCCGGCGAGAGCAAAGGATGGGAAAAACGTCTGCTGCCCCACTCTTCTTGACAACATCTACAGAGTAGCTTATACTTTGTATATAATACTCTGTATATAAAGAAGCAAAGATAAAAAAAGAAGATGGCAAACCCCAGACTTCTCATAAAAGAGGTAGCAAAAGCAAAAGGTTTTGATGCAGCAAAACTTGCCCGTAGAGCAGATATGTCCTACAGTACGGTTTGGTCGCTTTGGAACAATCCTTACCGACTCAACATTCCGGTCAAAACGCTGGCACGTATTGCCGAAGTGCTCAACGTACCCATAGGGCAGCTTATCGTGGAGGAGACAAAACCACCAGAGGAAGAAACAACCACCCATTGATACTGATACCTCGTATCCGCTATGATAGCATAGAATACCCTAGCCTATGGGTTACTTGAGGATGGGACTCCAAGCATCAACCATCTTTTGCTCATAAGCTATGGTATAATGCCCCGCACGGGATGTAGTACCGTAATTTGTTTTTTGTAAGTAGCTATTCAATCATCCGTGGGAAAGACTCTATCATCGAACATGCACTCTATCCCATACTCGTTCCCACACGTTGATTTCCCCCGGATTATTGAGAAGTTATGTTGTTTTTTCTTGGCGTTATCACGTCCGTTTTCATAGATAGTAGAACGAGATGGTAGCGAGATGGTAGCGAGATAGTAGCGAGATGGTAGCGAGATAGTAGCGAGATGGTAGCGAGATGGTAGCCATCCAACGTGTTGTGGGCAACAAAGACTTTGCGGATTTCTGAACAGCAGCAACACAAAATGATACGATTGACCATAATTCAGGAGGGAAAAGTAAAGCTATGGATACCAACGCAAAGATAGTCGTAGAAGACCTCGTAATGATCTTCGGGAAGGGAGCCAGAAAAGAAGCTCTGCCCCTCTTTCAACAAGGGGTCTCAAAAGACGAAATCCTCAAGCGCACCGGGCATGTGGTCGGTGTTGCCGGGGCAAACTTCAAAGTCCAAGAAGGGGAAATATGCGTGGTGATGGGGCTTTCCGGATCAGGGAAATCTACCCTCATTCGTTGCCTCAATCGCCTGATAGAACCAACGAGCGGTCACGTCTACATTGACAATGAAGATGTCCTCGCCGTCAACAAGGAACGGTTGCGCGAGGTACGCCGTACTAAGATGGGTATGGTCTTTCAGCACTTCGCCCTCCTCCCCCACTGGACTGTTGTAGAGAATGTCGGGTATGGGTTGAAAATTCGTGGGGTAGACAAAGAAAAACGCCGAGAGATAGCCACAGAAGCCCTCGATCTCGTTGGGCTAAAGGGATGGGGAGACAAGTACCCAGATAACCTTAGCGGTGGTATGAAACAGCGGGTTGGTCTGGCTCGCGCCCTCGCCACCGACCCAGACATCTTGCTCATGGACGAAGCCTTTAGTGCGCTCGACCCCCTTATACGCCGCCAGATGCAGAACGAAATGCTTGGTCTGCAAGAACGCCTCAAGAAAACCATTGTCTTTATTACCCACGACCTCAATGAAGCCTTGCGCGTAGGCAACCACATTGTTGTGATGCGTGATGGCAAGATTGTTCAGATTGGCACCCCCATTGAAATTGTCACCAAACCTGCTGATGATTACGTGGCTGCCTTCACCAACGATGTGGACCATAGCCGCGTCTTGACCGCCGAGTTTGTGATGAAGCCTGCCGATGTGCTGGTGATGGGACGTGATGCTATCCAGACTGCCCTCAACCGCATCAGTGCAATGGACAATGCCAGTGCGATGTACGTAGTTGACGGCGACCAAAAGCTCAAAGGCTTCATAGATAAGCAAAAATTCTTGGGCGCAGTCAAAGGTGGCGGGATAGAAAAAATCTCCGATGTGCTGGAACAAAACTTCCCCCGCATCACCAAGTCTACCTCACTTTCTGACATCTATGCCCTATGTGCCGATGGGATGCCCATTGCCGTGATGGACAAAGCCGGGCGGTTGCAAGGGGTTGTCAATCCCCTGGACATCTTCACAAGCCTAGCTTCCAATGAGAGCGATGGCGATTCAGAGACCAATGGAGTAGAAGAATCCGAATCAGCAACGGTCAAATTGTAATCACCTAACTAAACAAGAGCATACCCCAAAACGGTTTGCGCCGCTGTTGCGCTCCTGAAACCGAAATGGGGCTTTTGTGAAAGGAGCATGCACAATGGATGAATTTTTTGAGATGTACGATTTAGGCAAGTTCATTGGACAAGGCGTAACTGACGTGGTAGATTGGCTGACGATCAATGCCGGAACCGTATTTGATGCTGTCCGTTGGCCCATTGATGTGGTGTTGGAAAACTTTGAAACCTTATTACTCTGGCTCCCTTGGCCCATTGTCATTCTCATTTTTGCCGGTATCGGCTTTATGAAAGCCGGCTGGAAAACTGCCCTCTTGACCGTTATCGGCTTTTTCATGGTTGGCTTTATGGGGTACTGGGATTTGACTATGACCACCCTAAGCATGATCCTGACTGCTATCTTTTTCTGCCTCATTGTCGGGGTTCCCCTCGGTATCCTTGCTGCCCGTAATGATACCTTTGAAGGGGTATTGCGTCCAGTCTTGGATGCCATGCAGACCATTCACCCCTTCGTCTACCTCATCCCTGTAGTGATGTTCTTTGGTATTGGCAAGGTGCCGGGGACAATGGCCACTATCATTTTTGCCTTGCCCCCGATGATCCGCCTCACTAACCTGGGTATTCGTCAGGTACAGCATGATGTTGTGGAAGCATCCCACGCCTTTGGTTCAGGTGAAATTCAAATGCTCTGGGATGTTCAGTTACCCCTCGCGCTCCCAACGATTATGGCAGGTCTCAACCAGACGTTGATGCTTGCGCTCTCTATGGTCGTTATCGTTGCGCTTATTGCGGGTGGTGGCTTGGGGCAGGAAATCTACGGTGCGGTCTCCAGTATGCAGACAGGCCGGGCTGTGACTTCTGGTATAGCCGTGTTGGTCTTGGCAATTATGCTAGACCGTATCTCCCAAGTCAAAGGCCAGGGAGCACACGCCTAAATCGCAGCTATCTTCCCCAAACGGGTAAGAGCTATGGTGCTTTTCCTCCACGACATTTGTACGTACAACGTAACGTAACGGAGTTGGTGCAAATGTCGTGATGTTTGGTATATGGAGGAGGACATTGAATACGATGAAGAGGAGGGATACTACTAAAGGAGCTAGAGCTAGGAGTTCATCAAATTACCGAGGACAGACAGGATAGTGTTACCCTGTCTATTTGTGAGAATTGTAGCAAATTTATCATAACGCTAAGGAGGAACTGTTATGAAGAAACGTCTGTTTCTTATCCTAAGTATGACCCTTTCCCTGCTGGTACTTCTGGCAGCATGTAGCCAACCAGCACAGCAGCCAGCAGCAGAACAGCCAGCACAAGAAGAAGCCCCACAGACGGATCAGAGTGAACCTGCCGATGGTGATGCCGCCGATGGTGATGCCGCCGATGGTGATGCCGCCGCCGATGG
>CAZLKK010000075.1:9605-14501 GCA_964559995.1 uncultured Chloroflexaceae bacterium | reverse complement strand
ATAGATGCACACAGATGCACACAGATACCGGACATGATTTCCGGTCAAGATGACCTGCATAGCTCCATTTTGCCCAATTCCTCTGCGTCTCTGCACCTCTGCACCTCTGCGGTTCTGCGGTTCTGTCGGAAAGCTCCTGCCCAGTATCTTAGGTCTATCTAGGTCTATCTATGGTTCCACCCACCCCGCCGCAAACTCGCGCACGCCACAATTGCACACCTGCTCCGCCAGCGACAACACCTCATCCCCCGTCACCATATGGTAGCGGTAGGTTGTCGCATAGGTCTGGAGAAAGCGCGAGAAGGTCTCCTCCCCCATGTAATCACGCAACGCCAGGAAAAAGAGCGCACTCTTTGCATACGCCAGCGAAACGTAGTTGCCAACCATGTCCTCGGCATGCTGGTTGATAGGACCATCTAGCCCATTATCCAGGGCTATCTGATACTGCTGTTCAAACGTCTGTCGCTCAGCAACAGCCTGCCCCATATCCCCCATACAGGTATAGTAGGCGACCTGTGAGTAGCTTGCTAACCCCTCGTCAATCCAGGGTTCCTCGCGGGCATCGTTGCCAACCATGTTGTACCACCACTGATGCGAGACCTCATGGGCAATGGTCGTTTCTAAGCGTACCCCATTTTCCCAATACAACGATTGCTCAATGAGCATCACGCCGGGATACTCTACGCCGATAAAGTAGGTTAGTGCTGTTTGGATGATCTCGATCTCTTCCAGTGGATTACTGCCATAGGCTGTGGTGTAGCAGTCCCACGCCTGCGCCACCACGTCTAGGCTGCGATGACCAGCCGCAGCATGGTCAGGTTGGTAGTAGCTCGTGATGCGGGTGCCGTTTACCGTTGTAGACTGCTGTTCTAGCCCTGCTAGTGCTGCAATGAAGAAATCACGCTGAGGTCCACTTACAAACCGCAGTCGCTGCATCCCCGCTGCTACCACCTGGGTACCTTGCGTAGCATCAGGCGCAACCTGTGTGCCAGTCGTGACCAACACCCAACCGGTGGGGGCATCCAGCGTCACATCGTAGAGCGCGGTATCCGTGACGGCAAGGTCTCCCTGGCTATTGATAATCGGGCGGGTGTCCCACCCCGTAGCGGTTAGCTGTGCCAAAACGGGAAAAGCAGATGCCAGAGTCCATACCCCGGCTTCATGGTTGAACGCCCCATATGCATCGCCGCTGCTCTGCACAGGGGTGCGGGCGCGAAACTGCATACGGATAACCGTAGCGTCCCCCGCTGCCAGTGGCGGCTCTAGCATCACCTGCAACAACACATCATCCTGCGCCGTCTGGATAGCCACCTCGTGTCCATCTTGCAACACCTGGTCACTTACCCACAGACTCCCCGTCCCAAAGTCGCTATGGTTCGGGTAGAGGTGAAAGAAGAGCGTATCGAGGGGGGCAGCCGTGTGGTTCGTTACCTGGACTTCCATTGTGCCGCTAATAGTATGCGAAAGTGGGTCAAGCGTTGCATGGATAACATACTTGTCCCACTGCGCCGCCTGCTCCAATACGGTAGCAGCACCCGGTACCAACGCTGCCGCTTGCGCCTGGTTATCCAAGAACGCTGGCGTAGGTGTAGCAGTGTAGGTCGGGGACAGGGTAGGAGTAGCGGTGTAGGTTGGTGATGGTAAGGGTGTGGGGGGTGGTGGGGAGATGGTCGGCATCTCAGCAACCGGTATGCTTGGCGCGGGGGGTGGGGTGGGGGTCGTATCTGCTGCGGTATCAGCGCATGCCACCAACAACAAACTCAGCAGCAGCATCACCGTGCATGCACGGCGGCACAGAGAACGAAAACGGTAAGCCATAATTTTCAAAATCCCCTAAATTACTGACAACGTTCATGTATGCATCCTCAACTCCTGAAGGGTGCGTTTATCAGCCTCATACTCTGGTATATCGTAATGAACCGCAATACCACGTTGCCCAAGCAAATATTGGAAATCCCATATCGTCATAGCTGCCATTTCACGGGCTTTCCCAAACGAGAGCTTTTCTTGCTGAAACAGGTATACTGCTAATTCACGCCGCAATTCATCGGTGGTCATTCGAGTTGCATAGAGTATGGTTTGTGGAATAGGAATTGCGACTGTTTCCTCTGTATTCATTATACGTTTTCTCTAGCTCCCAACAAGCACCATAGCATTGTTATTCACATTGTACCACGCATTGCCCGCTCACATGAAGAGCCGCGAGTGTCAACGAGCGGATGTAGGGGCGCACGGCGGTGCGCCCTATCGGTTAGCCCCCATCCCCTACCCCCGCGTCCCACTACGCGGGAGAAGGGGAACCAGGCAGGGGGGCGGCTCCCCCTCGCCCTGGGATAGGAGCGGGGGCAAGGGGGAGCGAGGATGGGGTTTGCATCCGCTCGTTGATACTCGCGGTTCGTCTGCCATCCTTTCCCTGGGGCGGCTCCCCCTCGCCCTCTGGGAGCGGGGGCGGGGGGGCGAGGGTCATACTACCCCTCCTTTGGTCGCTTGAAGACCATCGACGGGTAGGAGCCACACGAGGGGAAGGAGTGATTGACCATCTCCCACCCCTGCGCCCCAAGCTCATGCACGTATTCATAGACAGGCGGACTCTTGCGCCAGTTGTCTAGCTCACGCCCGTCTTGTGTATGGGGGCGCAGGATACCCCCCGCAACCCCCGTTGTCAAAAACAGGTATTCCCACTCAACGCTCATTGCTGCTATAGCTCCTCATCACGCAACGTTGGCACCCCATACAACCCCGCCTTAAGGGTCTTCAATGAGAGAAGCGCACACTTCAACCGAGCGGGGTTCTTATCAAGCGGTATGCCTATCAATTCGAGCAGGTCTTCTTTGGTAAACTGCTTGGCATCCTCTACTGGTTTGCCCTTGATTTCCTGCGTTAGGATAGATGCCGAAGCCATACTGATAGCACACCCCTCACCAGAAAACTTAATATCCTGTATGACATCTCCTTCAATGAGTACGTCTATACGAATACGATCCCCACATAGCGGGTTGGACTCCTCATTCGACACCGAGGGGTTGTCCAGTGTCCCCTTGTTGTGGGGGTACTTGTAGTGTTCTAGGATATATTCACGATAAAAGTCATCCATAACCGGTTATTCCTTACTCCCTCTTCACTTACACCCGCGCAAACATTTGTTGGGCTTTCTGTAACCCTGCAACAAGTCGGTCTACCTCTTCTGGTATGTTGTAGAGGTAGAAACTGGCACGGGTTGTCGCAGCAACGTTCAACACCTTGTGCAGTGGTTGGGTGCAGTGATGCCCCGCACGCACGGCTATGCCTTCACTATCTAGGATAGATGCTATATCGTGGGGGTGGATGCCTTCCATAGCAAAGGCGATAATGCCCCCGCGCTCTTCCATTGTATGCGGTCCATACACCCGCAACCCTGGCACCTCTGCCATCCGTTCCAGCGCGTAGCTCGTTAGTTTATGCTCATAGTGGGCTATGGTCTCCATCCCAATAGTGTTCAGGTAATCTACTGCCTCACCAAGCGCGATACACTCGGCAATCGCCGGTGTCCCAGCTTCAAACCGCACTGGCACATCGGCATACGTGCTGCTGTCACAGTCTACCACCTTAATCATGGAACCACCACCGAGAAATGGCGGCATGGCATCCAACAATTCAAACCGCCCCCACAACGCACCGCTGCCGGTTGGTCCACACATCTTATGCCCGCTCAAGGCAAGAAAGTCTATCCCTAGCTCTTGCACATTCACCGGCATATGCGGCACACCCTGCGCCCCATCTATCAGAATCAGTGCGCCAACCGCATGCGCCCGCTCTGCTAACGTTTTGATGGGATTTATCGTCCCCAAAACGTTGGACTGATGGGTAACGGCTACCATTTTTGTACGCTCAGTTAAGAGACTATCGAGGTTATCCAACACGAGCCGACCCTCATCGTCTATCTGGAGATAGTCGAGCTTTGCCCCCACCCGCTGCGCCAGCATTTGCCAGGGGACAATGTTAGAATGGTGCTCCATCACCGACAGCAGGATACGGTCTCCCTCGCGCACATTGGCTGTCCCCCAAGCATACGCTACAAGGTTGATTGCCTCGGTTGCATTGCGGGTAAAGATGAGTTCGCGGGGGTTGGTTGAGCCGATAAAATGGGCAACCTTGCCGCGTGCGCGTTCATAGGCAAAGGTCGCCTCTTCGCTCAACCGATAGACCCCACGGTGAACATTCGCATGATACCGGCGGTAATAATCTTCGATGCAGTCTATCACCTGCCGGGGACGCTGTGAAGATGCTGCCGAATCGAGAAAGGCTAACGGCTTTCCCTGCATCTCTTGGTGTAAGATGGGGAAATCACGCCGCAGCGTCATCACATCAAATAGGGGGAATGTGTCTAGCGATTTCAAATCTTTTCCTCTATAGCTACATGAAGGGTCTCGCGGAGTTCTTCCACAGGGATTGCCTGAAACACCGGATCAAAGACCCCCATAACGATCATCCGTATCGCTTCCATTTTGCTGATACCGCGTGCCTGCATATAAAAGAGCTGTTCCTCATCCACCTGCCCGCTGGTACAGGCGTGTCCTGCACTGGCTACGTCGTTGGTGTCTATCTTTAGCCCCGGTATCGAGTCGCTGCGGGATTTGGGGGAGAGGTGGATAGCGTGTTCTTCTAACCGCGTGGTCGTTTCCCGCGACCCCTTTAGGATGTTGATCATCCCATCAAACACACTGTAACCGTTGTCGGTCACTACCGTGCGAAAATCCAGGTGACTTTCGGTGTGTGCGCCCGTGTGGGTAAGCGATGGAGCGGTAAGCAGCAGTTGGTGGTCATCGGCAAAGGTTGCCCCCCGCCATGTTACCACACTCCCATCGCCGTTCATTCGTGCGTCCGCCTCGATGTGCTGCGTCTTGCCACCAAGTGCAA
>CAZLKK010000075.1:0-9595 GCA_964559995.1 uncultured Chloroflexaceae bacterium | reverse complement strand
ATTCGCTACGGGCATGGGCACCAAACAGTTGCACCTGTCCGCCGATATGGTAGACGTTATCGCCCCACTGCTGGATACTGGCATAGCGCATCTCGCTATTGTCGCCAAGAAAGTGCTCGGCGGTAGTACCTGCCAACAGAATACCGCCACTCCCGTTGCCATTATCACTGCTGCTATTACGCGAGGTAAACTCTTCAATGAGGGTAACGTGAGCACCCGGCTCCAACACGACCAGCGTATAGGGGAAGCGGGACAGCCCATCCTCTGCCAGCATATAGCAGACGCGCAGGGGAATGTCTACGGTGACATTGCGTGGGACGTAGAGAAACACCCCATCTTTCCAAAGCGCAGCCCGTAGCGCACTGAACTTGTGGGTATGGGGGGGGATAGCCGTTCCCATCTTTTCGCGGATGATCTGCTCGTGGCTCTGCAAAGCCGCAGACAGCGTGGTGAAGACAACCCCCTGGCTTGCCAGCGATTCATCCCACTGGAGCGCAGTTTGCTGGTGGTCTGCCGCCGGAGTGATAGTTTCTGGTTGTATGGCAGTCAGGTCGGTGCGCCGCCACACGGGGGGGATCGCCTGGGTGAAATAGTCCCAGGCTTGGGTGCGCTGCTCAATGAGCCACTCTGGTTCGCCTGCCGTGCGAGCAACATGGGCAATGTGCTCACTGGTCAGGTCTACAAGGGCAGGAAATTGCATATCAGGCATGGCTTGCTACTTCCTCTTTTATCCAATCATACCCCCGCTCTTCAAGCTGTAATGCCAATTCTGGACCACCTTCACGGACGACCCGCCCACTGACCATAACCGAAACGGTATCAGGTTTGATGTAGTTGAGCAACCGCTGGTAGTGGGTAATGACCAGTGCGCCACGCTCTGGGGTGGCGAGGGCATTGAACCCCTTTGATATGATGCCAATGGCATCTATGTCTAACCCGGAGTCGGTTTCGTCCATCACGAGCATTGTGGGCTTGAGCATGTACATCTGGAGCACTTCGAGCCGCTTCTTTTCGCCACCGCTAAACCCTTCGTTGAGGTAGCGGCGCATAAACTGCTCGTCCATCTCCAGCAGATTTAGCCCTTCACGCAACAGCTTGCGAAACTCGGCTATGGGAATAGCGGTCTCTTTGGGGTCTTTGCCTGGCTCGGCACGATGGGCATTGATAGCTGCCCGTAAGAAGTTTGCCACCGTAACCCCCGGTACCGATACGGGATATTGGAAGGCGAGGAAAAGGCCCAGTTTGCTGCGTTCGTCTGGTCCCATTTCCAGCACATTCTGCCCCCGATACCATATCTCACCGCCGATTACTTCATAGCCGGGGTGTCCAGCAATGGTATTTGCCAACGTGCTTTTGCCGCTGCCGTTGGGACCCATCACCGCATGGACACTCCCTGGCTTGATGGTCAAATTGAGACCTTGCAAAATCTCTTTGTCTGCTACCCGTACCCGCAAATCACGAATAACTAAATCGTTTGTTGTCATATTGCGCTTTTTACTCCTCTAGTTCTCCTACATGAAAACAACAATGGTGGTCGCCTTCCAGAATGGAATGTTCTTGGACAACCTTTTTTCCCAAGACGTGCTCAAGCATCTGTTTTTCCATTTCGCATACCTCCAAATGGGATTGTGCCACGTTGTGGTAGGGGCAGGAAAAAATCCGTATCCCCGTACCAGAGGGCTGGATGTCTGAAGGTATGCCCTGGGCTTCGAGCTTCGTGCGTAGCTCTATCAATCGGTCTTGTATATCTTCGCCGCTCATCCGGTCTGCATAGTCGCTGGCTAACCTCATACTAACCCGCTGGAGCAGATGCTCTACTTTTTGCATGCCTTCTTCTGTGGCGATTTCTTGCAAAAGCAGATGAATGAGTAAATCGTAGTTTTTGGGAAAGAGTCGTTGGGCTTTGTCTGTCAAGGTATAGAGTAGTCGAGGACGACCCGGACCATACCGCATGGTGCTGGTAGAGACAAAGGCTTGTGATTGGAGGTGTGCTAGGTGCTCGCGCACGGCTGTCGTGCTGACCCCTAACACACACTCCAGGTCTTTAATTGTCGCCTGCCCATTTCGTCGTAGGTATTGCAGAATCGTGCTGGCAGGGCTGGTTGACGGAAACCCTAGTACTTCCATAATGTACTCCTTTGTAACACTAAAGCAGTATAGCAAGAAGTCAGGGTTTTGTCAATATTTCTACTAAAAACAGTAAAAATACACAAAAGTCAGCTATTCGTATTTCGGCGCGGCGTAAGGAACGGTCCATGCGCCCCAATAGACCCAGACGTTGCTGCGCTCTGCAAGCTGTTGTTGTGATGGTCACTGGACAGGCTAATGCTTGGCATCTGTGGCTCATTACCAGGCGTTGATGCGCCGCCTACCTCTGCCGCCCGTAGCCGTTCTGCCTCTTGTAGCAGGTGGGGAGCAGGCTCATGGAAAAAGACCAACTCTTGCCCATACGTTGTGCTGCCGGTAGCCTCCACCACCACCCGGCTGCCAAAGGGGATGCCGCCGGAAGCCAACATATCTGCAAGCGGCGCATCCAAGTTCTTCAACAAGTACTGGCGGAGCGGACGTGCGCCAAAGCGGGTATCAAAGCCTTTTTGCAAGAAAAACTCTTTGGCACTCTGGGAAAGCTCAACACTGATACCCTGCCGCAAATATTGCTCGTTGCTCTCACTGAGCATACGGTCTAGCACCTGCCGCAATATATCACTGGAGAGCGGGCGAAAGGCGACAATCTCATCCAACCGATTGATCCATTCTGGCGAGAAGACCCGTTGCAAGGCTTCAAAGCCAATTTGGTAGATTTGTTGCCCAGTAGACTCGACATCCTGATGGGGGGTGCGAAACCCTATGGTGCGTTGGTCGAGGAAGTCTACCATTTCCTTTGCCCCAACATTGGTCGTCAAAATGAGGATGCTATTTTGGAAGGATACCCTGCGCCCCCCATTGAGCAGGAGTATTTCCCCATCTTCCATAATCTGCAATAGCAAATTCCAAAGTTCGATCTGTCCCTTTTCAATTTCATCAAAGAGTACCACGCTGTTTTCTTGCTCAATAATATCTGGATTGAGCAGCGGTTTTTGATCACGTCCAACGTAAGATGGCGGCGCACCAACCAGTGCCGACACCTCATGCCCCTGACTAAAGATAGAACAATCTATCTTGAGAAACGCATCGTTATCAGGACGCAAGAGGTGGGCAAGACAACGTGCCGTTTCTGTTTTGCCTACGCCTGTTGGTCCAAGAAACAGGAGTGCCGCTTGGGGACGGCGAGCATTGCCTGCCGAAAACCCAAACCGCGCACGATTGAGGGTGCGTATCACACTCTCAATGGCGCGGTTTTGCCCAAATATCTGCGAACGTATTTTGTGTTCTACAGCGTCTAGTGGATTCTGTGTACCTCGAACAGCCCGTATCATAAATACCCTTTTCTAAAGCCTAAGCACGATTCCCCCAGTTATATTAGCGTAATTGAGCAACGGCACCAACGATAAACGCCACGACAAAGACCAGCAATGAGAGCGATTGGGAGAGGATGAGCAATGGCGCAGCCCCCAATCCAATGCCTACCCCAACGGCAATCCGTATAGATTTTCCCCGTTTGGCTTGCGTGAAACGATCAAGCAAACTGACCAACAATCGGGAGAAAAACGACCCGGCAAAAATGGAAAGCAGCAGCGCAAAGAGAAAGCCACGCAAGAACATCACCACAGGAATACTCAGCAGAAAAGCGGCAACAAAGCCGGTAATCCCTGCCAGTATCAGGTGCTTGGGTTCCACTTGGTAATTTGGCGGACGACGTTCTAGCGCACAGTCTGGACACAGCTGCCCCACAACCGATGGTTTGGCACACTCTGCACAGATAGGGTTGCCACATTGGATGCAGTGCAAGCCAGTTTCCCGGTCTGGATGGCGATAGCAGACGCTAAAGATGTCCTCATCCGATGGGGGGGGAGTGTCGGATTCGTCATCGTCCCCATTGGTAAGAAGCGTTGCTGCTGATTCTCGCTTTTGTGACGGGGCAAACACATGTCCCGCTTGGATCATCTGCGCTACCTCATCCAATTTGTCTTGGATGACGGTATTGGATGGTTCTAGCTCCAAAGCTCGCTGGAGGTAGGATTGCTTGTCGCGGTAGGGGAGCACAGCATCTGCAAGACCTAGCCACCCATCCACATATTCTGGGTCCAGTTCTGTTACCCGGCGAAAGTGTCTCCGTGCTTCGTAGAAATCACCTTGCAGTAGTGCCGCTTTCCCTTGCTCAATTAATGCGGTTACTTCATTGGCTATGCTTGACTCTGGCATATAAGAAAAAAATCCTCCCTCTCTCCATTATAGTACAAAATGTTTTTGTCTGCTTAACGCGAGATGCCTATGACCTTGCCCCAAATGTCTTTTCGCATGATACACGAAAAATCACATGGGCATGGGGGTGCCAACTTTCCTGGGGTAGACGGAAGAAGTGGGTAACGAACAAACAGAAATGGGAGACGAAACCGCCTCCCATTCCTCCAATTTCCTATGCTAGAGACGCTTTAGCGGCTTGGCTTGTAGCGTTCCAGCGAAGCCTGGGCTGCTGCTAAACGGGCAATTGGCACCCGGAAGGGAGAGCAACTGACGTAGTTTAGCCCAATGGCAAAGAAGAACTTGACGCTGGCAGGATCGCCGCCGTGCTCGCCGCAGATACCGACCTTCAGGTCAGGGCGAGTCTTGCGTCCCAGGTTGGTCCCCAACTGAACCAACTGCCCCACACCCTCTTGGTCAATAGACTGGAAGGGATCATCGGCAAAAATCTTCTTATCCACGTAGGCAGGGAGGAACCGCCCGGAGTCATCACGGCTCAACCCCATACAGGTCTGGGTTAAGTCGTTTGTCCCAAAGCTAAAGAACTCTGCAGTCCGTGCTACCTTGTCGGCAGTCAGAGCCGCACGCGGCATCTCAATCATGGTACCCACAAGATACTCAATGTATACCGCAGATTCCTTCATCACCTCATCAGCAACGTTGCGAACAAGCTGCTCCTGCAACTTGAGCTCTTCCTCGCTGTTGATAAGCGGGATCATAATCTCTGGCTTGACATCTATGCCCTCTTGCTTGACCTTTACCGCTGCCTTGAAGATAGCGCGGGCTTGCATCTCGGTAATCTCAGGATACATAATACCCAAGCGGCAGCCCCGGAACCCAAGCATGGGGTTAAACTCATGCAAGGCTTCAATACGCTCACGGACCTTCTCTACAGGCTTGCCAATCTTCTTGGCTACCTCTGCAATGCCTTCTGCTTCGTGTGGCAGAAACTCGTGTAAAGGCGGGTCAAGCGTGCGGATAGTGACGGGCAGACCGTCCATCGCCCGGAAGATACCCTCGAAGTCTTCTTGCTGATACGGCTCAATCTTCGCCAATGCCTTGCGGCGATCTTCTTCTGCATCAGACAGAATCATCTCGCGCACAGCATCAATGCGATCACCCTCAAAGAACATGTGCTCCGTGCGGCACAGACCAATACCCTCTGCCCCAAACTCACGAGCAGCCTTTGCATCACCTGGGGTATCAGCGTTGGTGCGAACACCCATAGCGCGGAACTCGTCTACCCACTCCATAAAGACCCCAAAGTCGCCTGACAATTCCGGTTGTTTGGTCTCGAGCTTGCCAGCAAAGACCTCGCCGGTGCTGCCATCCAACGTTACCCAGTCGCCCTCTTTGATGGTGGTATCGCCCACAACGACACACTGTTCCTTGTAGTTGACCTTCAGGTCGCCTGCGCCTGCTACACAAGGCGTACCCATACCACGCGCCACCACAGCGGCGTGGCTGGTCATACCACCGCGAGCGGTAAGGATAGCTTGGGCAGCAACCATACCGTGGTAGTCTTCTGGTGCCGTCTCAATACGAATGAGGATAACCTTTTCATCTTTAGTTGCCATTTCCTCAGCAGTATCAGGATGAAAAACCGCTTTACCTGTGGCGGCACCGGGTGAAGCTGGCAGACCTTTGGTCAGGGCTTTACTCTTGGCTTTAACCGCAGGGTCAATCATAGGGTGGAGGAGTTGATCCAGCTGGGCTGGCTCAACCCGCATCACCGCAGTTGCCTTGTCAATGATGCCCGCGTTGACCATATCTACGGCAATCTTGACGGCGGCAGGACCGGTGCGCTTGCCATTACGGGTCTGCAACATCCAGAGTTTACCAGACTCAATGGTGAACTCCATATCTTGCACATCTTTGTAGTGGGCTTCCAACTTGTTGGCAATATCTACAAACTGGTTGTAGACTTCCGGCATGCTGCTTTCTAGCTTACTGATAGGCTGCGGCGTGCGTACCCCTGCCACCACGTCCTCGCCCTGGGCGTTGACCAGATACTCACCAAACATCTTGTTTTCGCCAGTGCTTGGGTTACGGGTAAAGGCAACACCAGTAGCACTATCGTCACCCATGTTCCCAAAGACCATCGCCTGCACGTTGACGGCTGTGCCGAGGCTATCGGAAATCTTGTTTACGCGGCGATAGTCTCGCGCCCGTCGACCATTCCAGGAGTCAAATACGGCGGCGATTGATTCGTGGAGCTGCTCCATGGGGTCTTCGGGGAAATCTACCCCTTTATCTTGCTTGATAAGGGCTTTGAATTTCTCGGAGATTTCGGCGAGTTCGTCAGCACTCAGGTCGGTGTCTTGGCGTTCGCCATGCCCTTTGGCTTCTTCCATAATCTCTTCAAACTTATCGCCTTCAACACCAAGCACAATCTTACCAAAGAGCTGAATAAAACGGCGATAGGCATCTTGGGCAAAGCGGCGGTTGCCGGTCTGCTTGGCGATACCTTCAAGCGTCTGCTTGTTGAGACCAAGATTCAACACCGTGTCCATCATCCCCGGCATGGAGAATTTCGCACCACTGCGAACGGATACCAACAGAGGATTGGACGGATCGCCAAATTTGCGCCCAGTCTGGGCTTCAATATCTTTCAAGCCTTCCATTGCCTGGTCCCACAAGCCATCGGGGAACTTCTCGCCATACTGATAGTAGGCATTGCAGGCTTCGGTGGTGATGGTGAAGCCGGGAGGCACAGGTACGCCAGCGTTGGTCATTTCTGCCACACCAGCACCTTTACCCCCAAGCAGATCACGCATGCTTGATCGTCCTTCACGGAATAGATAGACCCATTTCTTGGACATTAACACCCCTCCTCTAAGTAAGGTTAAAATTGAGAAACCATTGTCATCATGTCTGGCAACCTTTGCCAGATAATAGCACCATCGCTCAACGTATGGAGCGTGTTCAGTCCTATGATATGGGACAATGGGGGAGATGTCAAAGAAGAGTTGGATAATGGGGCAAATATGCTTTCCTTGTCATAGCCATGCTGCCCAACAAAAGCCCCTGCCCATTTCCCTTTTTTTCCCAGGGGGAGTAGGGATAGGGGGGGGAAGATGCCCGAAGGGAGCATAAGGATGGGAAAGAATCTGTCCCGTAAACCACATCCCTATTGTGCAGAGATACCAGAGCGTAGTATAATGAGGGAGGCAGAAGATAACCACACGCAAAATGAGTAGAGGTACTATCGCTGGAGCACTCCAGCAAAAACATTGTGAGCTACGTATGCTTACGGTAGAAAGGAAATGAACCGCAATGCTGCGAAATGAAGGTTGGATAGACCGCATTATCCGGGCAGTTGTTGGGCTGGTGTTGGTAGGAGTCGGAGCTATCTTTTTGCAAGGACAAGTCGTCTTCTTGTGGGTCTTGGTTGTTGTGGGCTTGATACTCATGGTCAGTGGGGCACTTGGTTTTTGTCCGCTTTATCGGCTTTTTCGTTTTAGCACCATCCATAAACCCCAATATTACCGTGATGCGCCCCCTTCCCGCCCCTGGGCATATACCAATACTGATATGGTAGATAGTCGAGTACGCGGATGGGGCAAGTCCGAGTCCCGTTCGGCTATGTTCCGTTCTGACAACACCGGGCGAGGGTAAGGTTGGGGAACAAACGCAGAAGCACGAGCCGAGGGCAACCGGACGATGTATCGCTCCAATAGCAATGATAAAAAAACCGCATGGGGAACAGCGGCAGAAGAGCGAGCACGAAACAACCGCTCCATGTATCGCTAATACCATCTCACCAGAACCAGCGTTATGATGTTCTGTACAATCAATATTGTCTGGTGATGACTTGGTGATACCAAACAGAAAGGAACCAGCAGATGAAACAAAATATGGTTATGCTAGACCGAGTTATTCGGGTTTTTGTCGGTATAGGGATTTTTGGGGGCGCAGCAGCTTCTGGTATTCCCTGGCTTATCGCTCTGGGGATTATCATTGGGCTTATTCCCATTGTCACAGGTTTTTTCGGGTTTTGCCCCGCCTACATCCTGCTAAAACGCTACTTGCCAGAAAAACCGGTCCTTTCCCCCGCCGAAAAACGGCATGGGACACGCTCGTTGCGCTCACTAGACGAACGCAAGTTGAGCGATTATAGTGGGTCAGAGGCTCGTATGGCAAGCAATCGTGCGGCATTCCGAGGGGCAAATGATATGCCCCCACGCTCCGAATAAGGGGCAGGCAACCACGACCTTGATTCTCTCTATGGCGGGATACTCCCTACCCGCCATTATCATTTTTGCTTGGTTTGGGTAGAGCGCGTGAGAAAATGGATGTAGTTTCCGTTTTCATGCATAGGACTTCATACCACCGTCAATCGTGCAGAGACAATACATGGAATATCGTATCCTCATAGTTAGTGAAGATGCCGCACAACGTAACAGGTACGCTGAGACTCTTCTATCCATACCACCTGTTGAAGAAGTATCCTATCAAATTGCAACGGTAGGCTCTGTTGCTGCTGCACAGCTACAGGCAACCCGCCAGCGATTTGATCTCGTTATCGTTGCGCTGAGTCAACAAGATGATGGTTTACAGCTTTCTAGTCGCCTCAAAGAGCTGTTTCCTGATATGCGCTTACTGCTGCTTTGTGAACAGGGTATTACCAAGTCGCAGCTGAAAACTGCTCGCCTCATTCGGGCTAGTGTTGCGGAAAGCACCATAGAACCCAATAGTCTGCGGGCTATTGTCTCTGATATGCTTGGCACCAGTTCTATCCAAAGCAAAAAAAGTCAGCAAAAACCAGCACGTTCCTCAGCTACTTCTGCGGCAGCCGGAAGTATCCCCGCAAAACTTGCCCACGATGTTTTACAACCTTTCTTTGACCCTTTCCTTGATGAACTGCGCCGGCAAACGAACGCCCAGATTGCTATTATCAGCGATAAGCAAGGGCGCATACTGGGGCAAAATGGCGAAGATAAAGGCGTAGATGTTGCTGCAGTTGCAGAAATTGTCGCGTATAGTTGCAGTGCGGTGTTTCGGTTGGGTCACATCCTCCACGACCCTGATACCATTCACTTGAGCGTCCACGAGGGCAAATCTTACGATGTGTACTCTGCCAATGTCGGCGAGGAACGATTTCTTGCTCTCTTCTTTAACAAAGAATTTACCACCCCCAAATTTGGTCTCATCTGGCTGGTCTTAAAGCGCAATGTAGAGAAATTTAGCCGCATGACCTAGCCCTGCCCCCCATCCCCTCATCCCCGCGTCTCCCCGCGGGAGAAGACGATCC
>CAZLKK010000074.1:2683-14547 GCA_964559995.1 uncultured Chloroflexaceae bacterium | reverse complement strand
AGGTGGAAGCAGGAATTTTGATGGTGATCACTTGTGACCACCTAGAAAGTAGCAGGTGTGACAGGGGAAAAATACACGGGTATCTTCCCTAACCTGCCACACCTAACCAACGGGATAGTGTCGTGTGTCCCAGATTTGCTGTCACACCAAAAGACAAAACCAAAATCTAGTACAAGAACATGGGTTTGCCGAGTAGATGGGCAACCTTTGGTTTGTAGTTTTCAGGGTCATACAGTTCGTTGACATCCACCCGCTTTGTCCCACGAATACAGGAATCTACCGGTACTGTGGTGTAAATACCATTCTGGAGAGCCATCATCAGCCCAACATGCCCCTTCTCAATCTGCTGCACAGCCATATTGCCAAACGATGTAGAGACCATACGATCAAGCGAGTCCGGTGCTCCTGCTCGCATCAAGTAGGCAATCTGCTGGTTGACAATATCTATGTTGGTCAAACGCTTGAGGGCTTCTCCTATGGTCTGCCCAATGCCCCCCAGTTTTTTGTGTCCATAGGCATCTTCCTGACCATATTCAATAACCTGCCCACCTATCATACTGGCACCTTCAGAGACTGCAACAACGGCGTAGTTACTGGGATTGCGCTTGCGATCTTCCGTAAGCAACTTCGCCAACTTCTCAATATCAAAAGGTACTTCACTGATAAGAGCCCGGTCTACATCGGCAAGGTAGGCAGAAATGAGGGCTGTTTCCCCACTATTGCGCCCAAAAAGTTCTACCACGGCGATACGCTCATGGCTTCCTGTGGGGGTTCGCAATGAGTGAATAAAATCTACGCTTCGGGTAACAGCGGTACTAAATCCAATACAATAATCAGTCCCATAGACATCATTATCCATTGTCTTGGGAATGGCGACCACGCGGAATCCTTCAGAATGGAGACGGGCAGCATAGGAAAGAGTATCATCTCCACCGATAGGAACGAGGGTATCTATGCCCAAATGTTCCAAGACCTCCAAGACATAGGGGGTACAATCAGTGGTTTTCTGCCCCTCTTCAAAGGTAAACCGATCTTTTAAGAATGCCGGCAAATCTTGTTGCCGTACTTTCTGGGGATTTGTCCGTGAGGTGTGCAAGTGTGTTCCGCCGTAGCGGTCAATGGTTCGCACATTTGCCTGGTTCAAAACTTCGATCCATTCACGCTGCGATTCCCGGTCATTGTCTATGTTGTAGTTGAGGAGTCCCCCCCAACCACGACGAACACCAATAACTTCCCATCCATTCTCTTCGGCACGATTGACGACGGCTTTGATACACGGGTTCAACCCTGGTACGTCACCACCACCAGTCAAGATACCTATACGCATTCAGACCCTCCTTGTCCTTATTCTATTTCTACTCAATTGCTTCGTTGCATTGTACAATCACGCGCTTCATTGTATCATATTTCGCTTGGGTTTGTGTGAGGGGAACCACCAGGCACAGTTCATTTGTTATCCGTTGCCCCCTGCCCCCGCTCCCATCCCAGGGCAAGGGGGGAGCCGAACATTGGGCACACCGCCGTGCGCCCCTACGGATCGTTTTCTCCCGCGTAGTGGGGGAAGGGGCAAGGGGATGGGGAGTAACCATAGAGAACATTGCCATGATCCTGGTATTTACCCACGGCTATCTAGGTAAATAGCCGTGATTTCCAATGAACAACCCGCTCCGCCACCTGTGATGGTGCCGTCCCTCCGATGCTACTCTTGCGGGCAGCACTGAGCGTAAAGTCAAAAATGGCAAAGATGGTCGGGTCTAGCTCTGGTTCAACCTGCTGACCGCATCGAGGCTCGGGTACCAGTTCATCGGCGAGATCGGTGGCGAGCATGGCATCATCCAACGCCGCCAACATCCGATCTGGTTGCGCTTCCATTGTCGCCACCGCATCGGCTGCAACCCGCAACCCCAGGTCTAGCGTATCTACACTATCAAACAGCGGCTCTTTGTCCTCTTGCATATCCTTGTTGTAGGCAAGCGGTTGCCCCTTGAGCATGGTTAGCAGAGCAACGAGGTTGCCGATAAGCCGTCCGCTCTTGCCGCGCAGCAACTCCATACTATCGGGGTTCTTCTTTTGGGGCATCAGGCTAGAGCCGGTGCTATACGCATCGGACAATTCCACAAAGCCGCTTTCGGCACTGCTAAAGATAATCACATCCTCGGCTAATCGGCTCAGGTGTAGCCCAATGAGCGAGCAGCAAAAGAGTACCTCAGAGAGAAAATCGCGGTCTGAGATAGCATCTAATGAGTTGGTCGAAAGGGCAGCAAAGTCGGGTAGGGCTTGCAATAAGGCTTCACGGTCTATGCCAAAGCTATTACCTGCCAACGCCCCGGAGCCAAGCGGCAGCACACAAATGCGCGGCAGTATATCGGTGAGCCGTTGGCGATCCCGCTCAAACATTTCTACATAGGCGAGGCACCAATGCCCAAAGGTGATAGGCTGCGCCCGCTGCATGTGGGTATAGCCGGGCATGAGCGTCTCGGTGTGTTGCTCTGCTTGGATAACCAGGGCTTTTTGCATGTGCAAAAGCCGTTCGTCTAGCGTCTGCACCGCATCGTAGCAGAAAAGCCGCACATCGGTTGCCACTTGGTCATTGCGCGAGCGTCCCGTGTGAAGTTTCAGTGCCACGGTCCCAACGATTTCCGTCAACCGCCGCTCAACCGCCGTGTGGATGTCTTCATCATCTGGCTTTGATGCAAAGCACTGGTTGGCAAACTCGCCACGGATGGTTTCTAGCCCTTCTACCAGTTTGGTATGTTCATCTTCTGTGAGCAACCCGGCTTTTGCCAGAGCACCAGCCCACGCAATGCTGCCGATGATGTCGTAGTCTGCCAAGCGACAGTCAAAGGGGAAACTGTCATTGAAGGCTGCCATATCTGCGGTGGTGGGGGCAGCGAAACGTCCCCCCCAAAGTTTTATTGTGTGATCAGTCAATAGTCATCCTCAAATATGTGTACTACAGGAAAGGAAAAACCGTCTAAAGCCCCCTCACCACAGAGATGCTGCGTTTCTTGCCAGAGCGTATACTCCGTGGGGGAATGGTAATTAGGTCCGGTACTCTGCATTTATTTTAATATAATCGTAGGTAAAATCACAGGTCCAAACGGTTGCCTGGGCATCGCCCACACCCAAATCTGCCTCAATGGAGATGTCTGTTGTGCTCAGAACGTTGTGAGCGACATCTTCGTCAAAGGGCAACGGCATACCGTTGGTATAGACTTCCATGCCCCCAAAGCGGAGGTTGACGGCATCGTTATTGACCTGTGCGCCGCTATAGCCAATGGCACACAGCACCCGTCCCCAGTTGGGGTCTGCCCCAAAGAGAGCGGTTTTTACCAGCGTAGAACGGGCAATGGTCATCGCGGCACGATGGGCTTCGGCATAGCTTGCTGCCCCGGCTACGGTGATGGTGACAAAGCGGCTCGCCCCCTCACCATCACGGGCGACCTCCTGGGCGAGGTATTGGCAGACCCGTAGGAGACCAGCGAGAAAGGCTTGTCCTGCTGGACTGGTTATACTCGTGTCGCCATCCACACTGATACAGTGGAAGGAGCGGTCTGCCACATAGCGCAGCATGCTGTCGAGTACGTCAGGCGTAATAGCAGCATCGGTGGTGATACACGCCAGCATGGTTGCCATATTGGGGTGGATCATGCCAGAACCTTTCGCCATGCCGCCGATGGTGATGAGAGTGCCATCTGGCAATGTTACCTGCACCGCACAGTACTTGGGGTAGGTGTCGGTGGTCATAATGGCTATGGCTGCCTTTTTGCCATTGTCGGGGGAGAGCAACGGAATAGCCGTATCAATGCCCTTTTGGACTTTCTCCACGGGCAGCGGTGCGCCAATGACCCCCGTAGACATGACCAGTACGCTGTCTGCTGGTAGAGCAAGTTTTGTTTCGGTGCTACGGGCGGTGGCTTCGGCAACGGCAACTCCCGCTTCACCAGTGCAGGCGTTGGCACTGCCGGTATTGACCAGCACCGCACGGAGAGCCGTAGTGTTGTTGGTCAGCACCCTACGGTCATAGTGGATGTGTGCCGAGGGAAAGCTGTTTGTGGTGAAGAGGGCTGCCGCCGTGCAGTCTGTGTCGCTAACGACCAGCGCGAGGTCATCGCGCCCGGTGTATTTGATGCCGCATGCTGCGGTAGCGGTGCGCC
Organism: uncultured Chloroflexaceae bacterium; assembly: GCA_964559995.1. Classification (GTDB taxonomy): domain Bacteria; phylum Chloroflexota; class Chloroflexia; order Chloroflexales; family Chloroflexaceae; genus JAAUSY01. Next base: position 10,390 of record CAZLKK010000074.1, on the reverse strand, counting down.
AGCCGGTGGGGGTGGCGACATGCCCATCTTCCAGAAATGTGGGGGGTATCATTGGCTTGTTGCTCCTTTGTCCTGGTGTTTCAATCAGTTTTACTTGAATCTGCTTGACTCCACCGCGGCGACTCCTGTGCGCCTACCGTATGCAAATGGGCAATATCATTGTACTTCACCAGCCGCCAGTATTGGTTATGGTATTGATGGATATACTGCTGCCAGTGGGTAATAGAGGTATTGTCCGGGTAAAACTCCAATCGTGAAGGGACACGGGTATGGATACTGAAGAAATAGGCAAAGGAATTGTCAATCACGCCGCCATGACAGACAATAACAATCGTTTTGCCTGCATGTTCATGGATAATGCGCTCGAGTCCTGCCCCCACCCGCAGCATAAACTGCCCCCAACTCTCGCCGCCTTGCGCGATGGGGTGAAATATCCCTTTCTCAAAGTCGAGTCCAAAGGTTTTGGCAGCTTCTGCAAGCGTCATCCCATCACTATCACCCACGTTTATCTCGCGCATATCGTCATCCCAAATGATCGGGGTATTAAATGCGGGGGAGATAATCTCCGCGGTCTGTTTGGCACGGGGTAGGGTACTGCTGATGAAAACATCAGGGACGATCTCGCGGGTTGCGACCAGCCGATCACGGAGGCTCTCCGCTTGGGCAACCCCCCGTTCGGTTAGCCCGGTGTCCCCCTTCATACCGGCAATAATCGGTTGGACATTGCAGACAGCCTCGCCGTGGCGGATGAGGTACACGTTGGTCATGATTGTCCTTCTTTCACTAATGATCGTACTTTGAGCGGTAGCCCAAAGAGCCGTATAAAGCCCTCAGCATCATGCTGGTTGTAGATAGAGTCTTCACCAAAGGTAGCCAGTTCTTCGTCATAGAGCGAATAGGGCGAACGGCGACCTACGACGATAATATTTCCCTTGTAGAGCTTGACGCGCACCTCGCCAGTGACGACCTGTTGCGTCACTTGAACAAATGCATCGTAGCTTTCTCGCAGCGGCGTATACCAACGTCCATTGTACACGAGGTCGGCATAGTCTAGCGCGATGCGGTCTTTGGCACGGAGCGTCTCATGGTCTAGCACAAGTATCTCAAGATCGCGGTGGGCAGTGTAGAGGATAGTTCCCCCCGGCGTTTCGTAGATACCGCGGCTCTTCATCCCCACAAGGCGGCTTTCTACCATATCTATACACCCAATGCCATGCTTGCCGCCTAGCTCATTCAGCTTGCGTAGCAATGCTACTAGCCCTAGCTTTTCCCCATCAAGCGAGACGGGTACGCCGGCTTCAAAGCCAATGGTGATTTCAAGCGGGGTGTCGGGGGCAGCTTGGGGGGCAACACTAATCTGGGTAACGTCTGGTTCTGGTTCGTTCCAGGGGTCTTCTAGCGTGCCACCTTCATGGCTAAGGTGCCAGATATTGCGGTCACGGCTATAGATTTTCTTTTCGGTGACGGTCACGGGGATGTTGTGCTCGGCGGCGTAAGCCAGCGCATCTTCGCGGCTACGGATGTGCCATTCCCGCCACGGTGCAACAATCTTGAGCCGCGGGTTGAGTGCCATGTAGGTAAGCTCAAAGCGCACCTGATCATTGCCCTTGCCAGTGGCACCGTGGGCGACAGCATCGGCACCCTCTTGTTGGGCTATATCCACCTGATGTTTGGCAATGATGGGGCGGGCGAAGGATGTGCCGAGGAGATACTTGCGTTCGTAGATAGCCCCCGCCTGCATCGTGGGGATAACGTAATCGCGGAGAAACTCCTCGTGCAGGTCGCGCACAATGAGCTTGCTTGCTCCGCTTTTGAGGGCTTTTTCTTCTAGCCCGTCAAGCTCTTCTTGTTGCCCAATATTGGCACTAAAGCAGATAACTTCACAATGGTAATTCTGGCGTAGCCAGGGAACGATAACCGAGGTATCTAGTCCGCCGGAGTAGGCGAGAACAACTTTGTTGATGTGCTGTTGTGACATGTGGAAAAGCTCTCCTGGTGTTTGGTCTACTGCACCTGCGTAGGTGTCGGGAGTAACAAATGGGTTTGTACTATGCTTCAAAAGAAAAAGCTGGCGTTTGGTAATAAACGCCAGCCGTTATCGTCTGGTGGAGCTGACGGGACTCGAACCCGTGACCCCCACACTGCCAGTGTGGTGCTCTCCCAACTGAGCTACAGCCCCGCGTAGTGGTAACAAAGTGCGTTTTTGCTGTACGTTATCTTTGTCAGGATACACGTTTCTAACAATGTGGCAGTATAGCATAAGGAGGCGTATGTGTCAAAGCGTATTTTTTGTTGGGGATGGGGCTATGTCAAAGTCGCACAATCCAAGAATCCTTGCCCTGCTTGCTCACCCGTTCCCCCTGCCCCCGCTCCCATTTGAGGGCGAGGGGGAGCCGCACATCACCTACCCCCCGCGGTGGGGGAAGGGGCAGGGGCGGGGGGGCAAACCAAACGTTGCTATACCCCTGCCTAACATCCGCCGTGATGCTCATTTTCGACCAGGGCTTGTTGGGTTGCGTTGCGCTGTTCAAGGACCGGTAGTCCTGCTGCAACGAAGATGAACACCATACCGACCATTTGGAGTATCTCCAATCGCTCGCCGAGAAATACAAATGCCAGCAACGCAGCACCGGGAAGCTCCAACAGGGTAATCAAACTGACAATGCGTCCGGGGATGTAGTTCATACTGGAGAGCAGAAACCCATAACCAAGCAGGGTTGGGATAAGGGCTAGTGCCAGCAACACAAGCCACGGAGTCCAACCAGTTCCCACTGCGACCACACCCGCAGCACCATGCACTCCCAACGTGATAACCAACAGCGAAACTGCCCCAAACAGCATCGTCAAGGCTAACGATACCCACGAGTTATGTTCTTTGACTGCGTGCTGATTGAAGAGCAAGTAGGATGCTAGACCAAGCGCACTCCCAAGCCCCACAACAATGCCTACCCACGAAGTCTGGATTATCGCTAGGTCATACGCACGAACGGCTAGGATGCACCCGATAAAGGCGAGAACCAGCGCGATAACCTGATAGCGCGAGATACGTTCGCCAAAGAACAACCGAGACCCCAGGGTGACAAACGATGGGTTGATATTGAGCAGCACAACCGCAACTGCTGCCCCATTCAGCTGTACAGAGTAAATCCAGCACATATGAAAGAAGGCAATGCTTGTCACCCCTATCAGCGCAAACCGGCGAAACTGTCGCCAACCAATGCGGAGCAGGGCAGGGTTGATGAGCAACACGCCAACAAGACAGGCAATGCCAATAAACCCATCACGCCAAAAGGCAAGCGCAAGCGGGAGTACATGATGGGTTTCTAGCAGGTATTTGATGAGAGGACCAGTGGCGGCGTAGGCGAGTGCGCCAAATGTGGCTAGAAGGTATCCAGGCAGGTAGGGAGAGGTAGGGGAAAGATGCAAGGTCTGCTTCATATAGTGGTTCCTTTCAACGATGTACTACGAAAACCACTATTGTAACACAGCAAGATACATGGCTCTCGCTTGACCTTTTGCGATTACTGCTCGGCTGAATACAGACCTACCCAATCTACCATCACCCCCAACACGCGCCCATCATCACTCGCAGGGTCATCCTCTCGCGGCGTGAAGGTTGCGCTGTCCAACGTCACCACCAACGCCCCGCTCTGCTGTGTTGCTGGCACATCATCCTTGCCCAACGGCACAGTATACTCCTGCCAACCTGCCCCCACTGTTAGCGTATGCTGCCGACCACTTGGCAACGTCACCACTACCGTTGTTGGTGGCACAGTTGCTGGTCTGCCAGAGTCTAACCGTAGCGTTAGGGTGGCGGGAGATGTGGCGGGGGGGGCAAGCCGCACCTGGGTATAGCCGGTAGTCCATCGCCAATGGGTGTCTGGCAAAGCAGCGGTAAACCCACAAATGTACCCCAAGTCAAGCCCGTTGCCCACATCAAGCAGAGCAGGCGGCGGGGTGAGGGTACGCTCCCAGAGCCACGTTTGTACATCTTGCAACGTAGCCGTCTCATAGGCAAACGCAATTTGTGCTTCCTCGCTGCGCCCTGCCAAGCGTAGTATGTCACCAAGCAGCAGATGGGGGAGCGGGTGTGCGGGCAATGTGGCTATGGCTTCGCGCAGGGTCTGCTCTGCTTGCTGCTCCCGCTGGTCTAGCCGCTGTGCCTGCGCCAACGCTACCCGTGCCAACACCGACTCCGCATCATATGCCAACGTTTGTTTTGCACTCTCTGCTGCCGCTGCGGTATTCCCCCGTTCCAGGGCAGACCTTGATTGTGCCAAATGCAGATGTTTGTTGCCAAGCTGCCACGCCAGCAGGGGGTAGGGCTTGTGTAACAGCATAAGCAACAAGATAGCCAACACCGGTACCATACGCCATACCGGGGGCATATGCCTTTTTATCCCGACTCTGGTCAGAAAGATCGCCGTATACGGCAGCAGTACGGGGAAAAGGGGCAGCCGATAGCGTAGCTCCACATGGAAGACCAACGCGGTGAGCACAATATACAGCACCCACGGCAACAACAACCAACGCGGCGAGAGCGGCAACAACCCTTTCTTCCCCCTAGCACTAGAACCGCCCCCCAACAACCCCATCGTCCCACCGATGACGACCACGATAAATAGTAGATCGCCGGCGAGCAACCGTACCCACACCTCAGCCGTTGGCACCCAAATAGCCCGGCGGTCTAGCATATCATCGGTATATTCCAGCGCAACCAGCTTGAGCAACTCCCCCCATGCTTTGGCAACAAAGCGCGGTGGGTCGGCAAGAATCACCGCGGTGCCGTTTTGCATGGCGATTTGCTGGCGTGCCAGCCGGTCATTACCCATTGCATACAGCTGCGCCTTGACAGACTCGCGCCCTTGTGGGGCATTGTCAAGCCACAGATTTTCTGCCCCGGTGGTGTCAATGAGGATAACCCCGCCATAGGTCGTGGTGTTGCGGATAGTCCAGGGCATAATAACCAGCAATGCCCCGGCGACAAATACGCCACACAATATGAAGCTGCGCCGCCATTTCCCCCACCGTTGCAACAAGAGCCACCCTGCCCCAAGCACTAGCAGGGGCAAAGCGACAGAACGGACAAGACAGAGCAACCCAAGCACGAGTCCTGCTCCCAATGCTATGCCCCAATGGTATACCCGTGCCGTTCGTAGCAACAGCCAAAGCAGCAGCGTCAAGCCAAACAGAAAGACCGTCTCGGTAAGCAGTTCGGTGGCGTAGTCAGCCAACGTGTAGTTGACCGCACAGAGCAGTGCCGCAAGAGTAGCAGAGTGTTTCGAGTTACCCTTGTAAGAGGGGTACTGGTACCGTTTGGTGAGCTCTTGGGTAAGCAACCACATAGGGATAATCGTCAAGGTGCTTATGACAACCTGCACTAATCGCAACTGTTGTACCAGCGAGTCTACCAACAGAATGCTACCCGCGAGAAAGACCCCATACAGTGGCGGACGCATAAAAAGCAGTTCGGTGTAGCGATGCTCACGCAAAAGCACCAGGGCTTGGTTGAGATACTCCTGCTCATCGCCGCCAAGCGGGTAGTAGGTATGCCAGTGCCAAACCAGTAGACGCAACGCTAACCCGACCAGCAGCACACCTGCCAACAGCACATACCAGAGCGTGCGGCGTGAGGGGTTAGTGGGGTTATTTGGCATACGCTTGCTCCCCCCCCCGCAACTCTGCCCAATCTAGCCGTACCCCCATAATGCGTAGCTGCCCCGTTTGTGGTCCCTGCTGCGCCAACAGATCGGCGGCAGGCGGCACAAAACTGTCGCTCTCTAGTTTGATGACCAGATCAGCGCCGGGCGACATTGGCTCCACTGGTACACAATATTCTTGCACCGTTCGCTCAATCGTTAGCGTCCCAAGCAGGCGGGGGGCAGTGGGCAACATTTGCATCACGCGCACCTGCCACTGCTCCCTATCGGTGGGGATACCGCGCCCATCTGCTCGCAAACACAGCTGTTGGGGATGTGCCTGCCCCTGCTGTGGGAAGCGTAGCCATGCTTGCGGGGCAGACCAGCGAAACGTACCATGTGCTGTCGGGTCGCCCTCGCCCAGGTAGAATCCCTTGATATAGCCCAGGTCGAGATTCCCGGCTAGGTCTATCTGTCGCGTTGGTGTTGGATGCAGCCATTCCCACGCCCAGTCTACTGGGTTGTGATCATCTACATAGACGGGGGTAAAGGCGGCTTTTGCCCCCGCCTCATCCCCCATGCGCCGCAATAGGTCGCCACGCACAATAGCAGATTGCCAATCGTTATGGTCATCTATGGTCTGCATATCTGGCAATAGCGCAAGCCCCTTTGACGGTTGTCCTTGCACCCCGGCAATCAATGGCGGGGCAAGCTGTGCTACCCGTACTGTTACGCTAGGTACGCTGGTCTTCAACGTAGCATATTTGGACAACAACGTTTGCACCCGTTCGCCATCACCTGCCCCAAGCGCGTCTATCACCTGCTGCGAACGCTCCCCTATGGGGCGGGTTATCCAAGCAATGTTGGTACACACCACACTAGACGGATACGGTCCCATGTAGGATGACAGCGGGGTGGGAGGCGGTTGTAGGTAGGCATACGGCGTGAGCGACACCATCGCCAGCAATAGTGCCAACACCCATGCTGCCCGTTTGTTGGTACGTAGCCCCCATCTCTTTTGGACAACTCCCATCCCCTGCCCTGCTTCGTCAAATGAGCCGCGAGGGTCAACGAGCGGTTGTATCCCCCCCTCGCCCTGTATGGGAGCGGGGGCAGGGGGAGCGGGTGACTCAAGCGGGGGGGGCTGGAGCCAACGACTCAATGCCAGCGGTGCATAGACGGCGAGCAGCGGCAGCAATGGTAAGCGAAAGCGGTTGATGGCAAAGAGCAACGGGGCAGTCAACAGCAGATAGGCAAACCACCATCCCACCAGCGGGCGCAATGGCGAGCGATAGCTTGCCCACCCGATAATTGCCAGCGGCAGCATCAGTACATAGAGCGTGTCGTCAAGCAGGAAGAGCATCACCGCATACCAGCGCGGTAATCGCCCTACCGCAAAGCCACTACTCATCCGCTCTGCCCCCGTGTAGTTTATCTGAAAAAAGCGGACTATCTCCTGAAACCCCTTGTGGACAAAGCCCATAGGATGTTGGCGCAATACACACCATGCCTCTGCCGTCATGATGCGCTGTCGCTCTGCTTGGGTGATGCTGGCAATAGGCTGTGCTTGTAGGGCAAGCAAGCGGGGGTCTTGCTGCTGCATCAAACAGGATGGTGCCAGCATTTCGCTGCGCTCCCGTGGCGATAGCTGCTCGTTGATAAGGGCTTCGGCAAATTGGCGTGTGGTTGTGCTGCTACGCGGGTCGTTGGTAGCGGTGCGTACCCCAAGCAGCAGGTTGTACGCGCTCGTTGTATCCACAATGATCCTGCCGCCATACAGCGAGCTGGCATACAGCGACCAGGGCAACATTATGGCTAAGAAGGCTACCACAAAAGCTATGGGGGCAACAATGCGGGGGAGTTTACCCCGCTGCTGCCACGCCACCCACGCGACCCACCCAACCATCAGCGGCACAAAGCCAAGCGTCAGCCCACGGGTCAGCGTTGCCAATCCCATCAGCATACCCGCAAGGATAAGCAACACAAGCGGGGGCAGCGGCGATGTCCCCACTTGCATGCCCGTTGTTGCCCAATTCTCTGCGTCTCTGCGTCTCTGCGTCTCTGCGTT
>CAZLKK010000074.1:0-2673 GCA_964559995.1 uncultured Chloroflexaceae bacterium | reverse complement strand
AAGGGGTTGTTTGGTTCCCCCTCGCCCTGTATGGGCGCGGGGGCAGTGGGAGCGGGGGCAGTGGGAGCGGGGGAATTTTGCCATGCGGTTGCCCACCACCCCACCACGACAAACATACCCAACAGCAGCGTTAGGAAAAGCGTTTCGCTCAAGAGCATCTGGGTATGGGTTGCCAATGGGAAACAGAGGGCAGCGAGTATTGCCGCTATGCTGGCAGGGTGACGCAGCGATGATGGGGGATACCGGATGGGGATATACCGGCTGGCTTGGAGACTCAGGATAGAGACCAATACCACATTGAGCAAACTCAGGGTGAGTTGTGAAAGGTAGATGGGGGGCAGCGTCAAGCCAAACAAGCGGATGTGCATGGCGAGAAACAGCGGGTAGAGCGGGGCGCGGGTCCAGAGCCACCCCTGATGCCATGCAAACCCTCGTCCTTGCGCGAGCCATGTCGCCGCTGCGAGGTACTCGGCTTCATCGCTGATCATCCCCACACGGGGGAGATTTCCCCACAGCACAAGGCGCAGCATAATAGCCAACACCAGAGCGAAGGCTAGGGGAAACCAGCGCAATAGCCAGGATGATGTATGCATAGGAAGCAACGGTCTGGTACGAGCAGATTGCCGTCACCAGACCGTCAAAACGTGCTAGGGTTCGAGCACAATTTTACCAAACTGCTCGCCTGCTTCCAAGATACGTTGGGCTTCGCGTCCTTCGCTCAGGGGCATCACTCGGTCTACCACTGGTTTGAGCCGTCCAGCAAAGATAAGGTCCATTACCTGGCGAAATTCTGGGTGGGTAGCCGCGGTTGTCCCGATAAGGGAGAGCTGCTTCCAGAACAGCAGGTTAATATTGGTCTCGCCTATGGGACCGCTGGTTGCGCCAAAGGTGACGAGCCTGCCGCCACGCGCCAACATCCGCATACTCTCATCCCATGTTTGTGCGCCAACATTTTCAAGCACAACATCAACCCCACGCTTGTTGGTGCCTTGCCATATCGCCTTAGCCACATCTTCCTCGCGGTAGTTGATAACCTCATCGGCACCCAGGGCTTTTGCCTGCTCCATTTTTTCGGGGGTGCTGGTAGTCGCATAGACGTAGGCACCGGCGAGCTTGGCTATCTGGATGGCGGCGGTAGCCACACCCCCGCCTGCTCCCTGGATGAGCACATGTTCACCGGGGCGTAGCTGAGCGCGGGTAATCAGTGCTCGCCACGCGGTCTGAAACACCACCGGCGTTGATGCAACGTCAGTAAAGCTCCAACCGGGGGGAATAGGCATCATATTTTCTACCGGGACAACGGCATACTCGGCAAAGCCGCCCGGTGTGTGTTCACCAATAATGCTAATATCAGGAAATGGGTTGCTATGGTCAGCAATCAACGAGGGATTGACGACAACGTGGCTGCCTACCCAAAGTTCGGTTACATTATCACCGACGGCTTCTACAATACCGGCGATGTCGCTGCCGCCGATATGCGGCATGGTGAGGGATAAACCGGGAATACCACCACGACGGACCCAGAGGTCTAGGTGGTTGAGGGCAACAGCTTTGACGCGGATAAGGACTTCTTCTGGACCAACAACTGGCTCTGAAACATCAGCGTATTCGAGTTGGTCTAGTTCTCCATGCTGGCGAAAGATCAATGCTTTCATAGATTACTCTACTCTTCGTATTTGGGTGATTACGGGGTCGCTCTATATATAGCTATCTCATGGAATATACCATAGACTGCACAGGCTTGCAAGCCGCTTTACTCGCCGGCTTCTAGCTCATCCCGCACGAGGGCATCAGCCGTTATCCCAAAGAAATCAGCTATCTTGAAGACAAACTCCGCCCCCGGCTTTTTCTCCCCACTTTCCAGATGACTAATATACGATCTGGTACATCCAATCTGTTTTGCAAGGTCTCGCTGTGATAGTCCATGTTGTTTGCGTAATAGCCGTAAGTTTTCCGAGAATCGTTCTAGCATGGACATTCCTTGTTACTAGCTGATATGGAAATATGCCGCTTTACTCGCCGGCTTCTAGCTCATCCCGCACGAGGGCATCAGCCGTTATCCCAAAGAAATCCGCTATTTTGAAGACAAACTCCGCCCCCGGCTTTTTGTTGCCGCTTTCCAAGTGTCCAATGTACGATCTGGTACACCCAATATGCTTTGCTAATGCTCTCTGAGATAATCCTTTTCGTTCGCGTAAGATGCGGAGATTTTCTGGGAATCGTTCTAGCATGCCCTTGACAATATCCTAACTGGTATGGTATCTTTTATTTGGCTACTATTAGTCGCCACCCCCTGCACCTCAAGTAGCGAACAGGAGTGCAGAGGGCGGTACCAAACAGGGGAAAACTCCCCAAATCCTATGATAACCGATTTTTTCTGATCGTGTGCAAAGGAAAAATGAAAGGAGCAGAGAACTATGGGTATGCATACGCTGGATGAGCTTATGCGAAAGTGGCAGCGTGAGGATGTGACAGCAGAGCAGATGGTTGGGCAGTTGTTGCAAATGGGGTGCTGTATGAGCGGCTGCGGCTGATGGAGCGGCGGTTAGCGAAAATTACTGCCGAGCAGGCAGCGTAAGCGACCTGTCCCTTACCCCCCTTGCTAGGGGGTTGGGGTGTTTGCCCCCATCCCCTAGCCCCTGTGGTTGTATGCGAGTGTAGGGGCGCACGGCG
>CAZLKK010000073.1:8942-14557 GCA_964559995.1 uncultured Chloroflexaceae bacterium | reverse complement strand
TCACAGGTTGACACAAGCGATACCCCAAGCCCTGCATTGCTCAATGTGCCACTGGCAGCGTTCTTGTCCATACCAATGACATTGGGGACGACTATCCCTGGGCATACCTGTATCGTGACACTCGAACCTGTAGATACCTGTGTACCTGCTGCTGGGTCTTGCCAATTGACCATATAGGGAGTACATCCCGTTCCTCCGAAGGTGGTATTGGCGACTAGCCCACTCCCGTAAATTGCAGCTTCGGCACTGCCAGAGTCGGTACCAACAACGTTGGGTACCGTAACCATAACCTCTTCAGTAGCATTGGCTGTAGCGGTAGCAACAAAAGCATCAGTAGCAGCAGCTGTAGCGGCGACAGCAGCAGTTTGTTTCACCGCCGCAGTTTGGGTAGCCGCAGCATTAGCAAAAGCTGTAGCAACAAAAGCATCAGTAGCAGTAGCGGCAGCAGCAATAGTGGCTTGTTTCACCGCCGCAGTTTGGGTGTCCACAGCATTGGACAAGGCTGTAGTTGGAGTACTAGTTTGGTCAGTAGCAGTTGCTGTTGTGGCAACCGTTGACCCTGTTGGAGTACTAGTTTGGTCAGTAGCAGTTGCTGTTGTAGCAACCGTTGACCCTGTTGGAGTACTAGTTGGTGGTTGCCCAATAGTAGGTACAAAATTCTCCACCAACACTAACGCTAATACCAACACAACCGTCCCTATAGCCATTGGTACCCATGATTGTTTTTTCCCTTGCAACAACTCCCGCAGCGCATTGGGTACCCGAACCCACAAAGGTTGGAGCTTCCGTCCTAACATAAACTGCACAAAAATGTGCTCATTGATGGGACTATCTTCTGGTTGGACATCGCGCAATTGTCGTAAGATATGTTGGGCTTTCGCAACCAGTGTCTTGCGCTGTTTTTTGGCAATCTCCAGCGAGAAATCTTTGACTTCTCCCTCTTGTGCTCCTGTCTCCAAAATATTAGCTAGGACAAGACGGGTTTGCTGCTCTTGCTGCGGGGTCAGTTGAGCTATCAATCGTGTACGCAACCAGTCGGGCATATAGCCTTGACGAAACCAGGGCAAGCGTGAGAGAGCTATCAACCGTTGTGGGGTAAGCAGACTGTTTCCGTGGGCATCTTGCAAATTCTTTCCCAAATAGAGCGTTAGATTCCAGACCAGATTGGGATAGACGGCACATGCACCGAGCCAGAAGAAGCTGGCATCATCCAGATAGCGGCGAAGCTGGTGCATCATACTGGTTAGCTCTTCAGGGTCAGGGAGATTACGGCTTGTCCAGGAGAGCGGGTCTGTATCGAGTTCTTCTGGAAATGCACCGCCTATGTACCCAGGTATGAACATTGCAGTATTTCGATTATAGAGATAATCAGTCAAGAGCAATAATCCATCTGGTGTAGCCGGCAACACCACAAAATCGTTTTGCAAGATATGCTCTTGATAGCCCCACTGGTCAACGAAAACTGGGGTCATCATGGCACGTTCGGACCATGCTTCAAACAGCTTAAGCCAAGCGTACTTTTCACCCGTGATGGGGCTAAAGAACTTGCTCCCATCGGTAAAAATAATCAGCCTATCCTCGCTATAGCGGTGTGCCAGTTCATCCAGCGTCTTTGGCATCGCATTGTCCTCAAGCGGCATGCAGATACGCGGGTCGCCATCAAAAAGCAAGACCCGCATATGAACATCGTTCTGCTTGAGTTCGGCAATCATCTCGTCAATAAACTGTGCCTGATGGTCTCGACGGCTCGTGCGGTCTATCAAAATGAGGTATTCTGGCAAGACTTGTCGGTCTTTATACACGGGCGTAAACCAGCCACCTTGCTCAATACTCGCCTCAATAGTACAGTTGACCTCAAGTTCATTAGAAGACTTTGGAACCCGTTGACGCATTTGTCGGGCTACCAACAAAAATTGCAACGGGTCTAGGATAGTTTTCCTATCCATGTCTATGGAAATCTGCACCGTTTGGGGATTCTCTACTGTAGCCAGTCGTGCCAAGACCATGCGGTTTCGTCTGTTTATGATAATGATGATAACTAACAACAAGACCAAGAAGGTAAGCGGTACGCCAAACCATAGTATGGCTTCATTAGAAGGCGGACTAGGAGGAACCGCTGTGGGTGTGGGGGAAATAGTAGGTTGAAGTGTTGGTCCTTCTGTTATTTCCGGTGTTACTGTAAGAGGACTTGTTGTATGAAAAGCAATTGTGGTATTGTCAGTAAGGGGGGGAACTACCATAGGGGTAGTAGGTATGGGTGTAACGATTGTGGGTACCGCAGTAGGTGTGGATACCCCAGGTACAAAATATTGCTGCCCCAATAACGCGAGCACCACCGTTGCCATCACGAGGGCAGCCCAGCGTAGCCAGGGTAAGCGGCGCAGGTTTGTTTCCACTTGGGCTGCTTGGAGGTCTACTTGTTCTTCTACGCCCTCTAAGGCTTTCTGGGCAATGGGAAACCAATCATCATATCGCTGGTAAAACTCCGCTTGCTCTTGTGCTGAAGTGCAGAGCACCGGTCTTATGTACTCCTTAAACTGCCGTATGAACGTTTGCTCATCTGGCAATTCCGCTTGCGTAACGCAAGCAAGGAGCAAATCTTGGACAACACTATACTGGGACACCCCAATATGATAGCCTTCACGTCGTAGATCATCCATAAAGGCTACCAGGTTATTGAAGAACTCTTCTAACCAAACTGTATTAGGGAATGTATCACCAGTCATGCTGCTGCCTGTGCTTTCCTAGCCTTGCCTATTCTGGTTAGCTTGCCATTCTTTATGCCACTGCTGCACAATGTCTGCCACATTGGGTTGGTCTTGTTTCGCCTTGATAAGTGTCGGCAATGTCTGCTGGAGCACCGCTAGGTCAGTCATTGGATGTGCTTTACCCTTGCCAATGTTGTGCAACACCACCACCCAGCCTAGCAATTCAGCCGTTGCAGGTTTCTTCTGGAGATAGCCACTATCACGTATACGAAAGAAGAGGTCAAGCGCATCTGCCAGGAAAGAAGAAACGGGCATATGCGTTCCCAAGCGACCAGTAACAATATCGTGCAAACGTTCTCGGTCAGGAAATGGGATATGGTAGTAGATACAACGACGCAAAAAGGCATCGGGTAGCTCCTTCTCCGAGTTGCTCGTGATAATCACAATAGGCAAATAATCTTCGTTCGCTTCGATCTTCTTATTGTCAAATTCCGGTATGCGAAAGAACTTGCGCTCCAGTTCATTCAAAATGTCGTTGGGAAAATCACGCGGGGCTTTGTCTATTTCATCTATCAGCACCACCGAACGGCGTTCATAGGCAGTTTGATTATCTTCTTCAAAGCGGTTGTTTAGATACTTTTCTACCTCTGTACGCTTTTTTGAACGGATGATTGCTTCCCCAAGAGCTTGGTACTCAATAAATTCTACTACTGGCACATCCTGCCCACCAATTTGGGCTTGATGAAACCGTTTAATAGCATCATAGGTATAGAACAGATCACGGGCTACACTGGTAGATTTGGTTTCAAATTCAAGGGCTTTGCCTAGCCCTAGTTCGCATGCCAAGTTGTGGGCAAACTGCGTTTTGCCCGATCCCGGTTCACCTGTGAGCAAAAGTGGCTGCTGCAAAAAGATGGCAATGTTGCAGGCATTTTTTAGCCCCTCATCAGCTTGATACTGCTTAGGGTCCGTGAAATAGTTGTGGTTCGGTATGTCGAGAGCTACTGGTTTCTCACAACATTTGCGTTCATTCTTATAGAAGTCAAAGATCATGGAGTTCACTCCTTATCATGCTTTATGCTTTTCCAAAAGTCTTTTGAGTTGTTTGGCAACGGTAGCCATAGGGGTATCTTTCTTAAGTTCTTTCCATAATTTGTCTGATTTAAGGTCATTAGAAAAGTTTGTATGGTGGATTCCCAAATACTTCTTTACTTCTTTAAGGATTAACCAATTAGTAATATGCTGATGAACAATGTGCTCCTCAATAGAAAGAACCACACAATTAGCTCTATCTTTTTCACATGATAAACTTTCTAAATACTTCTTGTGGGAAAGGTCAGAGAGGTTATCAATATATAGAAAGACCAACAACGTTTGCTTCCTTTCAAGAACCCAGTCATCCCAAAACTCCAAGAATTTATCTATGATGTCTACGCCATGAGTTTGTATGGTACCGGGTTCTAATGGTGCAATGAGCAACCATGGGATTTTTCCTATTAACTTTTTGTTAATTGCTTGTTTTTTAATAACCATATTCTCTTCAATATTATTAGATATTTCGTTGCTTGCTGCGGAAAGGAAAATGTTAGCGATTTCTTTTGCAGAAGAAGAAGGAAAATTTCTATCTAATTCATTCAAAAACATTTTAATCAAATCAGATGGTGGTGCAAAGGGAAACGACACATCTTTTACATAAAAATACTCGCTTTTATTAGTTATTTTGTGCCATAATGGTTGTTTGATATTAAGTTCTTTATGTAATTTACCTCTTATAAGTTTATCTTGAAACACTTGAACAAATTGACGGACACAATGTTCTTCATCACCATGTACAATACAGATGAATGGACGTTGTGTCCCTTGCCTTACATGTTTTTCAATAGCCTCTATGATCTGGGATTCTTGGGTGTCACGGTCTACCATATAGGGGAGCAATGGTGGCAATGGGTTCTCTTTCTTGGGCAGAGTTTGGGTAGTGAAAGAGGGAGCAGCAGCAAGGGGGCAATGATGGAAATGCTTGTTCTCGTTATAGATCATTGTGCCGTGATTAGTACCAGATGCTTGACCAATACGAGACTGTTCACGGGATGTAACGTTGCCAGTAGTATTTGGTTGTTGAGTTTGATCAGTCAAGAATCGTACCACCGCCTTTAGCAAGGAACTTAAGGCGAAGCGCGAATTTGGTTGTTGAGTTTGATCAGTCAAGAATCGCACCCTATCTTGCACACAGAAACCGTAGGGACATTATAGCAGATGTTTGGGGGAAATGTGGGGGCATGCGATTCGAGAGTTGCCCTGGATAATTTATCCTCACATGGAAAACAACGGTTGCACTTTTCCCGTGACACATACCCCCACCCGGCATTTTTCCTAAAAAATACCATTTTTGAAATTAGTGTGGTATACTTTCTGGTAGAGAAAAACCCCATCTATGCCGCCAAGCATTTTTTGGATAGGATTCTCCTTTGGATTCTGGTCTCTGTGTGTGTTGCCATAATAGCCCATTTGTAACACCAACACAACCAGAGACTTGCCGGTAGTTTCAGATGCCACTATCTCATCAATCAATCCGTGCATTGCCCCTTCCCTCGTGGTTGGATACGTCACGGAATGACCTAACAGAAGCTTTCTTTGCGCCGCTGTTGTCTGCTGCCTGCCAATATGACCGCGGTGTGGGGTTCTTTAGCTCTGGTTGGTTGCATATCAACGCCAGGGGTATGGTCGTCTTCGCTGCTAATGGGGGACGCGCCCGATGGATTACGAGTCCCATCCTTTCTCCTCAAGATTGGGAAGCCATGCTTGCGGGGACAGAAGCTCGCCGCAACAAACTGCTCCACCAAACTCTCTCCCAGACAATCACCAATTTGGCACAAGCTATAGAAACCCGTACCCTGTCTGCCCTTGCTT